>CAMAVA010000006.1 GCA_945861515.1 Brevundimonas vancanneytii
ACCGCGCAGCCCGGTCGGCACCAGCCCGCCGCCAACCCCGTCGCCCGGGACCGTGAGCGGCTGAGATCAGCCTTCGGGGGCGGCGGCAGCGGCCCCCTGGCGGCAGCGACCGCCGACTGGACGGAGTTCTGACATGACTGGCCGAACAGACGACAAGATCGAACTGATCTCCTTCGAGATCGCCGATCAGGAATTCTGCATTGATATACGTGCAGTCCGCGAGATTCGCGGCTGGACCGCCGCGGTCCGCATGCCCCACACCCCGGCCTATGTGCTGGGGGTGATCAATCTTCGCGGACTGGTCATGCCGGTCCTGGACCTGCGAGCCAGGCTGGGCCTTGGCGAGACGGTGGCCAGCACCCGGCATGTGATCGTGGTGGTGCAGGACGGCGCCCGGGTCGCCGGCCTGCTGGTGGATTCTGTCCAGGAAACCTTTGTGGTGGACGCGGGCCTGCTGCAGACGCCCCCCTGCATGGACAGCACCGAGACTGACCGGTTCGTCGACGCGATCATCCCTCTGGAACGTCGCATGCTCAGCCGCCTGGTGGTGTCATCCCTGTTGCCCCGGGACATACCTCTGGCGGCTTGATCGGGCCCCTGGCGGCATGATCGGGATGCGGCCTGAGACAGGTCGTCAGGCCATGGCCGGCTGACGGCGCACCAGGCTGGCATAATCCTCCATCAGCGACAGGGACAGGTTGCCCGGCGTGAACCGGAACTCGCCGATCTCGCCCACCGGCGTCACCTCGGCTGCGGTGCCGACGATGAAGACCTCGCTGAACGTCCCCAGTTCCGCTTCGGGTATATGGCGTTCCACGACCTCGAAGCCGCGCTCCCGGGCCAGCCGGATCACGGTCTGGCGTGTGATGCCGTCCAGAAAGCAATCGGGGGTCGGGGTGTGGATCACGCCATCCCGCACCAGGAAGATATTGGCCCCGGTCGCCTCGGCGATATAGCCGCGATAATCGAGCATCAGGGCGTCGGCATAGCCTTCGCGCTCGGCCGCATGCTTGGAGATGGTGCAGATCATGTAGAGGCCGACGGCCTTGGCCGCCGTGGGAGCGGTCTCGGGCGAGGGCCGGCGATACTGGGCCCGGCCCAGACGGATGCCCCGGCGCTTGGCTTCCGGATCGAAATAGCTGGGCCATTCCCAGGCGGCGATGGCCAGATGGATTTTCGTCTGCTGGGCAGAGACCCCGATCATCTCGCTGCCGCGCCAGGCAATCGGCCGGACATAGCAGTCGTCAAGGCCGTTGCGGGCGCAGGTGGCGATACAGGCGGCATCGATCTCGGCCACCGAAAAGGGTATCTCGAAGTCCAGTATTCGCGCCGAATTGACCAGCCGCTGGGTATGGGCGGTCAGCTCGAAAATCTCCCCGCCATACATCCGTTCGCCCTCGAACACAGCGGAGGCGTAGTGCAGGCCATGGGTCAGTACATGCACCTTCGCGTCGCGCCAGGGCACGAACTGCCCGTCGAGCCAGATCCAGCCATCACGATCATCGAAGGGAACCAGAGTCATAGAGGAAAGTCTCCACAGGTCAGTTTGGCGCGCTCGGCCCCAGGTCGATGGGACTGTGGCCGAATGTGAAGAGGCCTTAGCACAGCCCTTCGTCCTTATCCTCGTCTGTTCGGGCCGGGAAGTGAACCCGCGTGACGCCTTTGTGGCCACGCAACGCAGGCAGGCCATCCGCAGGCCGCTCCACAAAATCATCGTCATGCTGAGTAGCCCCTGCAAGGGGCGTGTCGAAGCACGCACCCTGCCGGCCGCCGCCGCCCAATGCCGCGGAAACAGCCCTGCGGTCTTCGACACGCGGCCGTTGGCCGCTACTCAGACTGACGATGATTTTGCGGAGCGGTAGCGACCGCCAGCGTCAACCCTTGACGTCTGTGCCCGAGCACAGGTCATTGTGGCGCAGCGGGCCTGGCCCGGACAGGCCGCCTGGCGGGAGGAACCATGATCGCGCCCGACCGACATCTGCTGGTGGTGGATGACGATGACCGCATTCGAAGCCTTCTGAAGGAATACCTGACCCGCAACGGCTTTCGCGTCACCACCGCCGCCAGCGCCGAGGCGGCGGGCCGTATGCTGGAGACCCTGGACTTCGACCTGGTGATCCTCGACGTCATGATGCCGGGCGAGGACGGGACATCCTTCGCCCGCCGGATCCGGGCCGAGGCCGGCCCCCGGGGCCGGGCGCCGATCCTGATGCTGACCGCCCGCAGCGAGGCCGCCGACCGGATCGAGGGGCTTTCGGCCGGTGTGGACGACTATCTGGCCAAGCCCTTCGAGCCGCAGGAACTGCTGCTGCGGATCGAGGCGGTGCTGCGCCGGACGGGGCCGCGATCCGACAGCCTGTCCCCCCTGTCCCTGGGCCAGTGCGCCTTTGATCCGGCGCGGGGGGAACTGACGCGGGACGGCGTGCCGGTCCGCCTGACCGAAGCGGAGGTGGAACTTCTGCGGACCCTGGCCCGGGCCGCCCATTCCCCGGTCGACCGCCATGTCCTGGCGCGGGACGAGGCCGATGCGGCCGGCCGGGCGGTGGATGTCCAGGTGACCCGCCTGCGCCGCAAGATCGAGGCCGATCCCAAGGCCCCCCGCTATCTGCAGACGGTCCGGGGCGTGGGCTACATGCTGGCGCCGGATTGATGGGCCCCCTGCCTGCGTGCCGGGACCCTCAACGGGTCCGACCATGAGAGTCCGCGCCCTCAAGATCTTCATACCGCGTCAGATCAAGCGCTGGCTGCCCCAGTCGCTGTTCGCCCGGACCCTGCTGATCATCGTCCTGCCCGTGGTGATCATGCAGGGACTGGTGACCTGGGTGTTCTTTGACCAGCATTGGCAGACCGTCACCAGCGGCCTGTCAGACGGCCTGGCCGGAGAGATCGCCTGGGTGGTCGAAAGCTATGAGGCCGACCCCACGCCCCAGAACCTGGAAAGGCTGTCGCAGCGGGCCGAGTCGGCCCTGTCCCTTTCGGTGGCCTTCAAGCCCGGCCGGCCCCTGCCTCGCACCCGGCCCAGCACCCTGTTCGTGGCCGAGGACATCGCCCTGGACCAGGCCCTGTCGCGAAAGCTTGATGCCGCCTACTGGTTCGACAACCGGCGCTTTCCGGGAGCGGTCGACATCCGGGTGGCGGTGCCGGGCGGCTCCCTGCGGATCATCGCCCCCCGGGAGCGGGCCTTCGCCACCTCGGCCCCGATCTTTGTCCTCTGGCTGGCCGTGGCGACCCTGCTCCTGACCACCATCGCGGTGCTGTTCATCCGCAACCAGGTGCGGGCCATCGAACGGCTGGCCGAGGCCGCCAACGCCTTTGGCAAGGGGATAGACGGGCCGGTCTTCAAGCCCTACGGCGCCCGGGAAGTGCGCGACGCCGCCCAGGCCTTCATCTCCATGAAAAGCCGGATCCAGCGCTATATCGAACAGCGGACCGTTCTGCTGGCCAGCGTCAGCCATGACCTGCGCACCCCCCTGACCCGCCTCAAGCTGGAAATGGCCCTGGCCGAACCCTCGGACCGGACCGAGGCCATCAAGCGCGACCTGGCCGAAATGGGCCACATGATCGACGAGTATCTGGAGTTTGCCCGGGGCGAGGGCGGCGAAGCGGTTGAGACCACCTTCATGGAGGACCTGCTGGGCCAGATCTGCGACGACGCCCGGCGGGCCGGCGCCGAGGTGGCGCTGACGACCACCCCGGGGCTGATGGCCGAAGTCCGGCCGGGCGCCATCCGGCGGGCCGTGGTCAACCTGATCTCCAACGCCGCCGGGTTCGGCGATCAGGTCAAGGTCAGCGCCGGACGCAGTCCGGCCGGAAGCCTGGAGATCATGGTCGAGGACAATGGCCCCGGCATTGCCCCCGACCTCTATGAAGAGGCGTTTCGGCCCTTCGGCCGGCTGGATGAATCCCGCAACCAGAACCGCAAGGGGGTCGGCCTGGGGCTGGCCATTGCCCGGGACGTGGCCCGCAGCCATGGCGGCGACGTCATGTTGGATCGGTCCGGCCTGGGCGGGCTGAAGGCAATCATCCGCCTGCCGGGCTGATCCGCAAGCCGAGCTCAGTCCGGCCAGAGATCGGTCACGCCGCCCTTGCGGTTCAGGATGTGGGTCGCCCGCTTGATCAGCATCAGCAGGCGCTCGATCCGCGCCTCCTTCTCGTAGGACAGGTCGGCCCGGGCCAGGCCCTCCAGCATGAAGCGGGCAAGGTCCCGGCTGGCCTGGAACCGGGGGCCGGCGCCGGCATGCAGCATCTTCAGGAAGTGATCGCCGATCTGGGCCCGGTCGAATTCAGCCCTGGCCGGGGCGATCAGGCTGGCCACAGTGGCATCGGTGCGGGCCGCTGTTTCGAGTTCCGTGAAAGCCGCAAAGGCTGGATGGCGCAACAGCTCCCAATAGCTGTCGATGGCATGTTCGGTGACGTCGGCTCCCGGCGGCAGGTCTTCGGCTGCCCGGCGAAACAGCTGGGATCGCTCGGCCTGGAGATGCTCGATCACCCCCTGCAGAAGGTCGTCACGGGTCGGGAAGTGATAGAGCATCGCCCCGCGGGTGATGCCCGCGGCCTCGGCGACGGCGGCGTTGGTGGCGGCAGCATAGCCAAGGCGGGCGATCACCTTGACGGCCTCTTCCAGAATGCGGGCGCGGGTCCGCCGTGACTTGGGCGTGTCCCGTTCTTTTCGTCCTTCCGGCATGGCCGTCACTTAGGGTGGCGCCGGCGTTCCGACAATGGGTTTGGGGGTCCAAAGGCGAGTTCACGAAAGCGACACGCAATCAGCCTAGCGGACAGGCTTTATTGCGACTTCGGGGGTCGGAACATGGGCGATGAACCGACGGTTCGGCGGTATCGCAGCCTTTTCATTTCAGATGTGCATCTTGGAACCAGCGGCTGCCAGGCCGAACTGCTGCTGGATTTCATCCGCCATGTGGAATGCGAGAACCTGTTCCTGGTCGGCGACATCGTCGATGGCTGGAAGCTGAAGGGCGGCTGGCACTGGCCCCAGGCCCATAACGATGTTCTTCAGAAGATCCTGCGCATGGCCCGCAAGGGGGCCAACGTCACCTATATCCCCGGAAACCATGACGAGTTCGCCCGCGACTTCTGTGGCGTCCACTTCGGCGGCGTGATCGTCGCCCGTGACGTGCTGCATGAAACGGCTGACGGCCGGCGGTTTCTGGTCACCCATGGAGACGAGTTCGACGGCGTGGTCCAGCATGCTCGCTGGCTCGCCTTTCTCGGAGATTGGTCCTATAGAACGCTCCTGATGCTGAATACCCTCCTCAACCGCGCCCGGCGCAGGATGGGTCTGGGTTACTGGAGCCTCTCGGCTTTTCTGAAGGTCAAGGTGAAGAACGCTTTGCAATTCATCGAACGGTTCGAAGAGGCCGTGGCCGAGGAGGCCCGTCGGCGAGGCGCGGACGGTGTCATCTGCGGCCATATCCACAAGGCTGAAATGCGCCAGATCGGCGATATCCTCTATATCAACGACGGCGACTGGGTCGAAAGCTGCACGGCCCTGGCCGAGCATGAGGACGGCCGGCTGGAAATCATCGAATGGGCCAAGGAGCGGTCCTGGTCGATGATCAACCGCGCCAGCGGCGCAGACCGGTCGTCCGAGTCCCCGACAGAGGCCCTGGGCGAGGCGGCCGTCGCCTGATGCGGATCCTGATGGCGACAGACGCCTGGGAGCCCCAGGTCAATGGCGTTGTCCGGACCCTGACCCGGGTGATCAGCGAACTTCGCGACATGGGTCACGAGGTCGAGATCATCAGTCCCGACCAGTTCAAGACCGTCCCCCTGCCCACCTATTCGGAAATCCGGCTGGCCATCGGAGCCGACGAGGCGGTGCGCGAGCGATTCAAGGCCTTTGAACCGGAGGCCATCCATATCGCCACCGAGGGCACCCTTGGCCTTGCGGCCCGCCGGGTCTGCCTGGAATGGAAGCTGCCCTTCACGACCAGCTACCACACCCGCTTTCCGGAATATGTCTCGGCCCGGCTGCCCCTGCCCCTGGCGGCGGGCTATGCCTATATGAAATGGTTCCACAAGCCTTCAGGGCGGCTGATGGTCGCCACCCCGACCATGCAGAAGGAACTTGAGGCCCACGGTTTCCGCAACATCTCGCCCTGGTCCCGGGGCGTGGACACCGAACTCTTCCATCCCCGCCTGCGCCAGCCCGATATCTTCAAGGACCTGCCGCGGCCGATCTTCCTGAATGTCGGCCGGATCGCGGTGGAGAAGAATATCGAGGCGTTCGCGCGGCTCGACCTGCCCGGCTCCAAGGTCATCGTCGGCGATGGCCCGCAGCGGGAAGAACTGGCGGCCCGCTATCCCGAGGTGGTGTTTGTCGGGGCGAAGTTCGGCGAAGACCTGGCGGCCCATTTCGCCTGCGCCGACGTCTTTGTCTTTCCCTCCCTCACCGACACTTTTGGCCTGGTGATCCTGGAAGCCATGGCGGCCGGAACGCCTGTGGCCGCCTTTTCGGCCCCTGGCCCCATCGACATCATTCCGGAGTCCGGGGCCGGCGCCCTTGCGCCCGGCAAGACCGACGGTCTGCTGGAAGCCTGTCTGGCCTGTCTGGACCTGGACCGTGCGGCGGTGAGGACCTTTGCCGAGAAGTTTTCCTGGCGAGCCTGCGCCGAGGAATTCCTGCGCAACCTGCAGCCCTATCCGGAGCCGGAAAAGACCCGGTTCTGGCGGCGCCTGCGCCGTCTGGCGCGGCTGCGGCGGCGGGAAAAGCCGGCGGCCTGACCCGCGTTCGGCTCAGGACTTCTCGTCCAGTTCTCCCAGGATCATGATCTTCTGCCAGACCTTGCGGCCCAGATCGGTGCAGAGGGTCTCCACATCGCCAGCGGCGGCGATCACCACATGGTCCTCGGTCTCTCCGGCCATCAGGGCCGAGAGCTTGCCGGTCAGGGCCAGCATCTCGGCGCAATACTCCAGATATCGGGCCAGGCTGAAACGGGTCATGCTGCGAACCGGCGAGGAGGGGGTCCGCGGCCCCTGGTTCAGGATCACCGTCGGGTCCTTGGTCAGCTGGTGCATGTCGACCACATGGGCGAAGGCCCGCAGCTGATGCAGCCAGGTCTGGATGCGCTGCCGCCGCAGCCGCTCCTCCAGGGTCAGCAGGAACCACATGCCGGCAAACATCAGCACCATCAGGTTGACGCCGGACTCGATGACCGGGGTCAGCACCACCGGGTCGGCGCCGGCATGCAGGGCTGACCAGTCCACCTGGCTGCCGATCCAGACCTGAGCGGACAGGCCCGACACCAGAACCAGAAACACAAGGAAACGAAGCCCCAGATAGGGCTGGGTCAGGGCGCGGGTACGCCGACCGGCGACGCCGGCCACGGCCGCAAGTTCCTCGGCGACACCCGCCAGCCCGGAATCCGGAAACCGCTCGGCGACCCGGTCCCTGAGACGGTCGGCGGTCTGGGCGACCATGTCCGGGTCCAGTCGCCGATAGGGCTGGGCCGATTTCCTTGCCATCTGTTGAAGGTCCCCGCAGGCTCTGGACCCACCAAACCACCGATTTCTCCGAAGCGCTACGGCTCTTCGCCCTCTTCCTGATAGCCCACCAGGGCCAGGGCCCGGGCCGGCTGGCCCTGCAGCTCGCACCAGCGCAGCAGACCCTCTTCCCGGCCATGGGTGATCCAGACCTCGCCCGGCGCCAGCTCGGTCAGGGTGGCGGTCAGTTCGTCCCAGTCGGCATGGTCGCTGATCACCAGGGGCAGCTCGACACCCCTTTGCCGGGCCCGGGCGCGCACGCTCATCCAGCCGGAACAGAAGGCCGCGATGGGATCGGCGAACCGGCGTGACCAGCGGTCGGCCATGGCCGAAGGCGGGCAGACGACAATCTCGCCGGCGAACTCCTGCTTCCCGTCCAGGGTCGCCGGCGACAGGGGCCCCAGATCGACTCCATGGGCCTCGTACAGGCGGTTCAGCGATTCCATCGCGCCATGGACAAAGAGGGTCCGGTCCCAGCCGGCCTCGCGCAGCAAACGGATCACCCGCTGCGCCTTGCCCAGCGAATAGGCCCCCAGCATGTGGGTGCGGTCCGGAAACTGGGCGACGCTGTCCAGGACCCGGGCGATCTGGCTGGCGTCTTCGGGATGGCGAAACACCGGCAGGCCAAAGGTCGCCTCGGTGATGAAGACATCGCAGGGCACAGGCTCGAAGGGGGCGCAGGTGGGGTCCCGCCTTCGCTTGTAGTCGCCGCTGACCACCATGGTCAGGCCCTTCCAGCGCACCACCGCCTGGGCCGAGCCCAGGACATGGCCGGCCGGCGCCAAGCTGATCTCGACGGCATTGAGCGTCGTGACCTCGCCATAGGGGCTGGCCTGGGTCTGGCCGGCGAAGCCCTCGCCATAGCGGGCGGCCATGATGGCCAGGGTCTGGGGCGTGGCCAGAACGGCGCCATGGCCGGCCCGGGCGTGGTCGGCATGGCCATGGGTGATGACGGCCCGGGCTACGGGGCGCACCGGATCGACATAGAAGTCCCCTGGCGGGCAGTAGAGCCCGGCCGGCGTGGGGTGCAGAAGGTCTTCAGGCCTCATGCGTCTGGATATAGCCAGGAATGGGCCTTAAGACCGCAACCATGAGCGATCCAACCGAAACAATGCGCAACATGGCGCAGGGCATGAACCAGGGCAGCCCCCATGCGCGGGCCTTGGGGTTCCAGGTGGTCAGCATGGAGGACGGCGTCGCCATCATGACCGCGCCCTATCTGGACATCATGGTCGGCGACCCGGACACCGGCGTCATTGCCGGCGGCGTCGTGACCACACTGCTGGACCATTGCTGCGGATCGGCGGTCCATATCGCCATGAAGCAGTTCCGGATCATCGCCACCCTGGACCTGCGGATCGACTACATGCGGTCGGCCAAGCCCCGGATGCCGATCTTCGCCCGGGCCGAATGCTACAAGGTCACCCGGTCCGTCGCCTTTGTCCGGGCCCTGGCCTATGACGAGACGCCCGACGATCCCGTCGCCGCCGCCCAGGCCGCCTTCATGCTGGACTCCAGCACCGCCAGACCCTTCTCCGGGGTGTCCCGCAAGACCGAGGGAGGCGCGGCATGAGCGAGGCGAACGAGCGACTCCAGGCGATGCTGGAGCGTATTCCCTATGCCCGGTTCCTGGGCCTGAAGGCCGAACTGGCCGGGGATGAGATGACCCTGATCCTGCCCTTTGGCATGCATATCGTCGGCAATCCGGTGCTGCCTGCCATTCACGGCGGGGTGCTGGGCGCCTTCATGGAAATGACGGCCCTCGCCCAGCTGTCCCTCAAGGAGGGTCAGGAACGCCAGCCCCGGATCATCGATGTCTCGGTGGAGTATCTGCGTTCGGGCCGGTCCCTGACCACCTATGCCCGGGCCGATATCAAGAAGGTCGGCCGCCGGATCGCCAATGTCCATGTCGAGGCCTGGCAGGAACAGCGCGCCCAGCCGATCGCCGCCCTGCGCGCCCATTTCCTGATCGGCCCGGCCGAGGCCTGACCGTCCTGTCCCGCAAGCACGTCAATCTGGGAACCGCTCCGGCCAAGGGCGAACTGGCGCAGAAGACCTGCCTGTCCTGCGGCCGCCCCTTCAGCTGGCGACGCAAATGGGCCCGGGACTGGGACCAGGTCAAATACTGTTCCGACCGGTGCCGCGGCGCCCGGTAAACTGGGAGTAACAATCTGAATTGTTGTTTACTCTCTTACAAAGGCGTCATGACGCAGCCTTAACAAGCCTTTTCGAAGGTCATCGAGTATTCCCCTGATCACCGGAGCGCAGGAACGCGCATCCACAGAGACAGAGGGACACGAAGACTATGAGCAACCGCATCAGCAGCCTGGCCAGCCTGCTTCTGGCGACCCTGCCCGTCATCATCATTGCGGGTATCGCACGGATCGAACCCGCCGCACGCGCCGTTGGACTGTGATCCGCGCCGCAGGGCTCCACCGGGCCTGACCTCCCCCCCAATGGCCCGGTGGAGCCGCATGGCAGATGACAGAGACGCCCCTTGCGAGGGGCGGTTTTGCGTTTGAAGGCGCCCCGGCTGGCTGTGTTAGGATTGGCCATGATTGCTCCCGGCCCGACTCTCCAGACTGCCCGCCTGACCCTGCGGCCCCCGGCCAGGGAGGACTTCGACCCCTGGTGCGCCATGATGGCCGACGAGGAAACCGCCCGCCATATCGGCGGACTGCAGGTTCCCTCCCAGGTCTGGCGCTCCATGATGGCCTTTGCCGGGGCCTGGACCCTGGAGGGTTTCAGCATGTTCAGCGTCATCGAGCGCGAGACCGGCGCCTGGATCGGCCGCATAGGGCCCTGGACCCCCGAGGGCTGGCCGGGAACCGAGGTCGGCTGGGGCCTGTCCCGCCAGAGCTGGGGCCGGGGCTATGCCACCGAGGCCGCTGTCGCCACGATCGACTGGGCCTTCGACCATCTGGGCTGGACCGAGGTGATCCACACCATCGATGCGGCCAATACAGGCTCCCAGAATGTCGCCCGGCGCCTGGGCTCGACCCTCCTGCGCGAAGACCGCCTGCCGCCCCCGTTCCATGAAAAGCCCATCGACGTCTGGGGCCAGAGCCGGGAGCAGTGGCGGGGGCGGTGACGGTGCTTGCCGCCAAGGAAGTAAGGACCGGTTGCCGTCAGGCCAGGGACCGGGCAATCTGGGGCCATGAAATCCTTGGACGTCTTGATGGAGACCTTACGCCAGTTGAAGCCAGAGCTGCGCGACCGTTTCGGCGTGCTCGGCCTTTCCGTTTTCGGCTCCTTCGCACGGGGAGAGGCGACCGAGGCCTCCGACCTTGACCTGCTGATCCAGTTTGAGGCCGGGGCGAGACCCACCCTGTTTTCTCTGTCCGACCTGGACACACTGCTGGAGACGCGACTGGGGCTTAGCGTGGATACGGTTCCTGAGAGCTGTCTCAACCCCGGTATTGAGCCCTACATCCGCGACGCCCTTCTGGTCGTCTGATGTCAAGGCGTGCTGCTCAAAACAAGTAAGCCATGGTACCGAAATTTGGTCGCCACTTTCGTGGATCACGAGACAAAGAGACAAACTAAGGGCACGTTGACTAAATCTTTAATCGAAACCCTTGCTCAAAACGCGCACGGACGCGCCCTCATGAGTACAATACCCTAGTTAGGAGACAACCTCGCCTGAATTATGAGTTATGTTATATGCTGTGAAATCTTGAAATCTACAAAATCCACCTAAATAATTTTAATAAAAAGGTCAGAATATTCTCTAACTAGAAATTCCCTTAGATTCTTCATCTAACACAGAATAGCAAAGAACATCTGCAATCGAACTAGCTACACTCCCACCATTCAGAACAAATTCATTTTCATACAAGAATTTTCCATCCATATTTGTTGTAACAATATTTCCGTTTCCGCGTTTGCAATCGTCTGCTACAACATACCACCGTTCAAATTGAATTTCTTTTGTCTTTGTATTTGTCGTTCGACCAGCCATAGCATTGATTTCTCTGCCACTATTGTTTTTTGTCGAACTCATTGTTCCAGCGCGACCTTCCCAAATCATGCCATCAATGGCCGCAATTCTAATCCATTCAGCAGCATGGGCTTGTTGACCGAACAAAACAATAACGGATGCTACCATGGTGGACAGAGTAGTATTACAGAATTTCATTTGAACTCCGCTCCAAAACATCGTCACCGAAATTCCGCGCCCTTGGAAGAAAAAGGTGGCGGCGTACTCCATTGGCTCAACACTCTTTGGCGCTTGGCAGAACCAAGGTCGTTGTCAGACAGTTAACATCTCCGCATGGCAAAAGCGACTCGTGCACCTAAGCCAAGAGTGCTGCGATTTTCCCATTTGAATGTTGATCATTCTTTCGCTGTTGAAACCCTTGCATTCCACGACACTAGCAACTTGGCACCCCTTCAAAACCACCCCGCCTCCCGGAGCGCGCGGGCATAGGCGCGGCTGACCGGGGCTTCCACGCCGCTCTTGAGGGACAGGGTGGCCCGTCCGTCGCCGCGGCGGGCGCTGGTCACGGCGCCTTTCGCCACCCACCAGGAGCGGTGGGTCTGGGCGCCTTCGATCCCCTCCAGTTCGGCCACGGCGTCACTCAGTCGCAGCAGGATCAGGTCCTGGCCGCGGCTGGTGTGGAGTCGCAGATAATGGTCCTCGGCCGAGACTGCATAGAGTTCGGCGCCCTTCAGCCGGGCGGGAAAGCGTTCCAGGAACCGGGGCGGGCCTGAGCCGGCAGGGGCGGCGTGGGTCTGGGCCGGCTGTCTCTGGACCACATAGTTCAGGGCCGTCATGGCGGCTGTTATCAGCACCACCGGCAGGATGAAGTCCGCCATATTGCTGATCTCCGGCCGTCCATTGCCAAGGGTCAGGCCGGTGATCAGCCAGATCAGAACCACCAGGGGCGGGGTCAGGATGGCGAACACCGCCAGGCCCTGGATCACCGGGCTGGACTGCAAGGGGCCCCGTTCCACGAGAAACGAGGCCAGGGTGCCGCAGAGCGTGCCCGCCAGGATCACCGCGACCCAATAGGCCAGCCTTATGCCGATGGGGGCCTGACCCGTATTGAAGGCGCCGCTGAGGGTGAGGAACAGGGCGGCCGCCAGGGACAGGCCAATGGCCCGGACCCAGGGATGGGCCGCCAGTCGCGAAGCGCCAACGGACAGGCCTGGCCGTTCACGAACCGGACCTGCCGGCTCACGGTTTGGCGGCTGCAGGCTCAAGGGCGGCCGCCTATCGATGAGACCGTCATCCACCGCCCCACAGGAAGTCTCCACATGCCAGCCCGGCCCCCACGACCCGAACCGGTTCTCAATTCCCTTTTCGCCGCTGGCCAAGGTCAGGCGCAAGGGGTCCCGGCACACGCCGGAGCATCAAACGTGATCCTGTCCTCGACCCTCCTGACCAAGGATGTTGCACAATGAGCCTTTCCGCCGCTTCCGAAACCCGGACCCGCAGGCCCGGGGTCCGCGCCCTAGGCATTGCTGCTCCGGCAGTCGCCTTCGGGGTCCTGGCCCTGCTTCTGGGGCCCCAGGCCCTCAAGACCGCGTCCCAGGCGCAGTTTCATGGACCGGATCTGAACCTGTTCCTGAAACAGTCCCTGGTGGTCCAGATCCATATCCTGGCCGCTCTCGGCACGGTGGTGGTGGGCGGTATTCTGCTGTCGGCGCGCAAGGGTCGGCTGTTTCACCGCACCGGCGGCTGGACCTGGGCGGTGCTGATGGCCATCACGGCGGGATCTTCGCTGTTCATCATGGGGTTGAACGGCGATCACTGGTCCTTCATCCACCTGCTCAGCGGATGGACCCTGATCGTCCTGCCCCTGGCCCTGGTCGCCGCCCGCCGGCACAATGTCCAGGCCCATAAACGCAGCATGACCAGCCTCTACTGGGGCGCTTCGATCGCCGCCGGGCTTTTCACCTTCATCCCCGGCCGTCTGATGTGGCGGCTGTTCTTCGGGTGACCCTTTGCTTGCAAGAGGGGCGGCAGCGGGCGCAGAGCCTGTTCCGTCATGATCGAACCGATCATGACAGAAAAACAGGCTCTAATTCAAAGTGTTAGAGCATGTTTCGATCCGATAACCGCTTCACACTTATCGGAGCATGCTCTAACCATGGGCGATGACTGACCTTCAGGATCGACCGCGCAAGGACGGCCGGGGACGCCCGGCCAAGGCCGCCGGCATCGACATGCGCCAGGCCATCTTGGATTCCGCCGAGGGCCTGTTCGCCCGGCATGGCTTCTACGGGGTGACAACCCGGCAGGTCGCCGCCGAGGCCGGGGTGGATACGGCCCTGATCCACTACTACTTCGGGGCCAAGCGGGAACTGTTCGACGCTGTTTTCCTGCGCCGGGCCGAGATCCTGAACGATGAGCGGGCCGCCTCCATGGCCGCCTATGAAGCGGCCCATCCCGGCGCCATGACAGCCGTCGGGGTGATCACCGCCTTCATCGATCCCCTGATCGAGCGCTCCCTGAACGGCGGGCCAGGCTGGAAGAACTATTTCGCCCTGGTCGCCCAGGTGAACAACACCCCGACCTGGGGCGGCGAGACCATGCACCGGTTTTTTGATCCGGTGGTGCGCCAGTTGGTCGAAACCCTCACGCGGGCCCATCCGGGCGCCCCCCTGGCCGATCTCTACTGGGGTTATCAGTTCCTGACCGGCTCGATGATGCTGGCCCTTTCCGAGACCGGCCGGATCGATCAGCTGTCGGAGGGGCTTTGTCGCTCCAGCGATCTGGAAGCCGTTCGCGCCCGGCTGTTCCGCTATTGCGCGGCCGGGTTCGAGGCCCTGATCCGGACCGGCTGAGCCGCCCTCCAGGCTGCCAACGCCCACTGTGGCGCCATTTCATCATGTGGTGAAAAAAGGGCGAGACGGCGCCCTTGGCCGTTGCGCGCCAGCCCAAGCTGACTCAATGTCGCTGCAAATTCGCCTTTCGGTGAATTTTTGGATCGAGCAGCGTCCGCCAACGGACCAGCAGGCCATCCGGCCAAAAGCGACGCCTTTAGGGAGGGCGAAACGATGAAGACCATGTGGAAAGCCATGCTTCTGGCCGGCTGCGCCTGGAGCGCAGTCTCGACGGGCGCCTATGCCCAGGACGTCGCCGCCAGCGGCGAAACCGAAGTCGGCGAAGTGGTGGTCACCGCCCGTCGTCGCGAGGAAAACCTGAAGGACGTTCCGGTCGCCGTCTCGGCGGTCAGCGAACAGGCCCTGGAACGGACCGGCGGCGTCGACATCACCATCATCGGCCAGATCACGCCCAATGCCACGGTCCAGGCGGCCCGGGGCACCAACTCAACCCTGATCAGCTTCATCCGCGGCGTCGGCCAGCAGGACCCGCTCTGGGGCTTCGAGCCCGGCGTCGGCCTCTATATCGATGATGTCTATGTCGCCCGCCCCCAGGGCGCGGTGCTGGACGTGTTCGACATCCAGCGCATCGAAGTGCTGCGCGGCCCCCAGGGCACGCTCTACGGCCGCAACACCATCGGCGGCGCCATCAAGTATGTGACCAAGCGCCTGGGCGACGAGCCGGAAGCGAACCTCAAGGGCGCGGTGGGTTCCTATAACCAGCGCGACCTGGTGGCCTCGGGCAGCCTGCCCCTGGGCGAGACCTTTGCGGTCGGCGGCGCCTTCGCCGTCTACAAGCGCGACGGGTTCGGCGAGAACATCAACACCGGCGCCGAACACTATGACAAGGACGTCCAGGCCGCCCGTCTCTCGGCGGAATGGACCCCCAGCGAAGACCTGTTCTTCCGTCTGGCCGGCGACTGGGTGCAGGACGATTCCAACCCCCGCCACGGCTATCGTGAAGTCCAGGCCCTGACCGCAGGCGGCGTTCCGATCCCCGGCGGCGCGCCGCTCGGCGACGTTTATGACACCCAGGCCGGGGTCGGCGACAGGAACGACGTGCGCACCCGCGGCCTGTCCTTCACCGGCCAGTGGGACATCAGCGACAGCCTGACCTTCAAGTCGATCAGCGCCTATCGCGACGGCGACACCAAGACCGTCATCGATTTCGACGGCCTGCCCGCCGCCATCCTGGACATCCCGGCCTATTACGCCGACGAGCAGTTCACCCAGGAACTGCAGCTGCTCTACGCCGGCGAACGGGTCCAGGGCGTCGCCGGCCTCTACTATCTCGACGGCACCGCCGAAGGCGCCTTCGACACCATCCTCAGCCAGGCCGGCATCGTCATCGGCACCGGCGGCAGCGTGAAGACCAAGAGCTACGCGGCCTTCGCCGACGTCAGCATCGATGTCTCGGACCGGTTCAAGGTCTCGGTCGGCGGCCGCTGGACCCAGGACGAGAAGGAAGGGACCGTCTTCCGCGCCAACTATCTGAGCGCCACCCGCAGCCCGCTGAATGGCGGAACGCCCCGCGCCCCTCTGCTGGTGCGGTCCAACTACACCAACGACAATACCTTCGAGAAATTCACGCCCCGGGTCAGCCTCAGCTATGACCTGACCGACGACCTGACCACCTACCTGTCCTACGGCCAGGGCTTCAAATCGGGCGGCTTCGACATGCGCGGCGACGTCTTCCTGACGCCGCAAACGGTGAACGGCTATGATCCGGAGACCGTCGACAGCTACGAACTGGGCCTCAAGGGCTCGGTTTATGACGGCAGGATCAGCTTCGCCACGGCGTTCTTCAAGGCTGAGTACAAGGACCAGCAGGTCACCACCCAGGTTCCCGTGGGGGCCGGCATCGCCAGCTTCGTCGACAATGTCGGCTCGTCCGACATGTGGGGCTGGGAGCTGGAAAGCACCCTGCGCTTCACCGAAAACCTGCGGGCCGGCGTGACCCTGGGCTACATCAAGGCCGAGTATAACGAGTTCATCCGCTTCTATCCGGCGGGCGCCATCAACCCCCTGACCGGAACCGTGGTCCCGGCCGGCGGCGTCTATCTGAATATCGCCGACCTGGCCGAATTCCAGAACACCCCGGAATGGACCGGCAACGTCAACGCGACCTGGACCCTGGATGTGGCGGGCGGCGACCTGGCCATCACCCCCAGCGCCTCGTTCCGCGACAAGTACCGGCAGTTCGAGTTCGCAGCCCCCCTGCTGGACCAGGAGGCCTTCTGGCTGGCCGACCTGAGCGCCGTCTGGACGGCGCCCGGCGGCGGCTGGAAGCTGACCTTCACCGGCAAGAACCTGGGTGACGAACGCTACCGGATCGGCGGCTACAATTTCCCGCAGTCGTCCGGCGTCCTGTTCGGCAACTCGGTGGTCGGCTTCTACGGCCCGCCGCGCACCCTGACCGTCGGGGCCGAAGTGAAGTTCTGATCCAGGGCCTCTGGAACCAGGGGGCGGTCCGGCGACGGGCCGCCCCTTTTTCTTGCCTGATCGCCAAAACCTGCCCCAAAGCCTGCCGCAATACCTGCCCCTCTCCGTCGGAGCCCGTCCATGACCACGTCGCAAGCCAAGGCGCCCAGCGCGGGCTATCGAACCTATGTCCTGGCGATCCTGATCGTCGTCTACACCTTCAACTTCCTGGACCGGCAGATCCTCGGAATCCTGGCCGGATCGATCAAGGCCGACCTGGGTCTGACCGACAGCCAGCTGGGTCTGATGGGCGGCCTGGCCTTCGCGCTCTTCTATACGGGCCTGGGCATTCCCGTGGCCTGGCTGGCTGACCGGAGCAGCCGAACCTGGATCATGACCGGAGCCCTGACCATCTGGAGCGGCTTCACCGCCCTCTGCGGCCTGGCCACCGGCTTCTGGCAGCTGTTCCTCTGCCGCATGGGCGTCGGCATCGGCGAGGCGGGCGGCACGGCCCCGGCCTACAGTTTGATCTCCGACTATTTCCCGCCCAGCCAGAGGGCCCGGGCCCTGGCCGCCTACAGTTTCGGCATCCCCATCGGCAGCGCCCTGGGCATCCTGTTTGGCGGCCTGATCGCCGCCGCCATCGACTGGCGCACCGCCTTTGTCGCCGTAGGCCTCTGCGGCGTGCTGCTGGCGCCGATCTTCCGCCTGACAGTCCGCGACCCCCGGCGCGGCGGCTGGTTCGAGGCCGAGGGCGAGGCGGCCCCGCCCGCCCAGCCGCCCGCCGCCAGCCTGGCCAGCGTCATGAAGACCCTGTTGCCCAAGCCCAGTTTCTGGCTGCTCTCCCTGGGGGCGGCCGCTTCTTCGGTCTGCGGCTATGGCGTGGCCTTCTGGCTGCCCAGTTTCTTCGAGCGCAGCCTCGGGCTCGGGCTGGTGGACCGGTCGCTGTTCCTGGGGGCGCTGACCCTGGTGGGCGGCGTGGCGGGCGTCTGGGGCGGCGGCTGGCTGGCCGACCGGTTCGGCGGGAAATCCAAGGCGGCCTATCCCCTGGTCCCGGCCATCGCCTTCCTGATTGCCCTGCCCTGCTTCTTCCTGGCCATCGGCGCGACAAACCTCTGGGTCGCCTTCTTCCTGTTCCTGATTCCCCAGGGCCTGAATCTGGCCTGGCTGGGGCCGATCATCACCTCGATCCAGCATCTGGTGCCCGGCCAGATGCGGTCGACGGCATCCGCCGCCTTCCTGTTCATCAACAACCTGATCGGCCTGGGCCTGGGCACCTGGTATTTCGGCGCCGTATCCGACGCCCTGCAGCCGCAGTTCGGCGCCGCCAGCCTGAAATATGCGATCTACAGCGGACTGGCCTTCTATCTGGTCAGCGCCGGGCTGTTTTTTCTGGCCAGCCGCAGGCTCAAGCAGGACTGGGTGGACTGACCTGCGCAAGGATAAGGCTTTGAGGGGGTCAATCGACCGGCAGGCCAATAGACCGGCGGTCGATCAGTCCCTCCAAAGTCCGGCGCAAAGGTAGTTTCCACCTACCGCAGGGTCCGGGTTGCGCGGCCCCTTGTGCGGCGCCTATAACCCCCCGGCCCGCGGCAAAGCGGGCGCTTCCCGCCAGGCGAGCCCTTTCAAGCGATGAACATTCACGAACACCAGGCCAAGGCCGTCCTCGCCGAATTCGGCGCCCCCGTTCCGCGCGGTTTTGCTGCGTTTACCCCGGAAGAGGCGGCGGCCGCCGCTGAAAAGCTGGGTGGACCGGTCTATGTTGTGAAGAGCCAGATCCATGCCGGCGGCCGGGGCAAGGGCCGTTTCGAGGGCCTGGGTCCGGACTCCAAGGGCGGCGTCCGCGTCGTCAAGTCTGTCGCCGATGTGCGCAGCAACGCCGAGGAAATGCTGAACCGGGTCCTGGTGACCCATCAGACCGGTCCCAAGGGCAAGCAGGTGAACCGCCTCTACATCGAGGAAGGCGCCGACATCGCCAAGGAATTCTACCTCTCCTTGTTGGTCGACCGCGAAACCAGCCGCGTGTCGGTGGTGGCCTCGACGGAGGGCGGCATGGACATCGAAGAGGTGGCCCACAGCACACCCGACAAGATCCACACCTTCTCCATCGACCCGGCGACCGGCGTCATGGCCCATCATGGCCGCACCCTGTCCAAGTCCCTGGGACTGAGCGGCGGCCTGGCCAAGGAGGCCGGCGCGCTTCTCGGCCGGCTCTACGCCGCCTTCCTGGCCAAGGACATGGAGATGCTGGAGATCAACCCCCTGATCGTCACCGGCGATGACCACCTGCGGGTCCTGGACGCCAAGATCAGCTTCGACGGCAACGCCCTGTTCCGCCATCCCGACATCGTCGCCCTGCGCGACGAAACCGAGGAAGACGCCAAGGAGATCGAGGCCAGCAAGTATGACCTCAGCTACATCGCCCTGGACGGCGAAATCGGCTGCATGGTTAATGGCGCCGGCCTGGCCATGGCCACCATGGACATCATCAAGCTCTATGGCGCGGAACCCGCCAACTTCCTCGATGTCGGCGGCGGCGCCAGCAAGGAAAAGGTCACGGCGGCCTTCAAGATCATCACCGCCGACCCCAACGTCAAAGGCATCCTGGTCAACATCTTCGGCGGCATCATGCGCTGCGACATCATTGCCGAGGGCGTTATCGCCGCGGTCAAGGAGGTCGGGCTGACGGTTCCCCTGGTGGTTCGCCTGGAAGGCACCAATGTCGAGCTTGGCAAGCAGATCATTCGGGACTCCGGTCTCAATGTAATCGCCGCCAATGACCTGTCCGACGGCGCCGAAAAGATCGTCAAGGCAGTCCGCGGCTGATGCTGCCGGCCCTGGCTTCCCTGTTGCTGATGACCCAGGCGGCGCCCGCCGCCGGGGTCGATGCACGGCTGGATGCCTTCAAGGCCGCCTGTCTGCCCGAACACCGGAGCCCGGAAAAGCGCCCGGCCGTCTTTGCCCGCGAGGGCTGGCGCGCCACGCCGGACGCTGACCATCCCATGCTCGCCGAAGTCCTGAAGCTGTTACGGTCGGAAATGGCCGATGACGAGGCCGAGGACATCCATGGCGAGCTGGGCGCCTGGCGCAAGGACCTTTCGGGCCATCCGGTCTATCTGGTCATGACGGTCGCCAGATCCGATGTGATGAGCCTGACTGGCTGCTATCTCTTCGACTTTGCGGCCCCGGCCATCGCTGCTGAGCCCGTATCGGCCTGGCTGAAGGAAGCCCCGGCCCAGACCGTCAGCAATGTCGGCCTGACCGCCCAGATCTGGAATGTCGAAAGCATAGAGGGGGTCTGGGACCTCCAGAACAGCTTCGTCGCCGCCGGGACCCAGGCCGCCAATGTGGTAGGCTATCACGGCATGAGCATCCAGATGACCTCGACGGTCGTTGACGCCGACAAGACCGCGCCCTGAAGACACCATGAGCGCGCCCCTCACCCCATTCCCGCATGCGCCGCTGGTCGGCCTCTCCCTTTCCCGCCTCTAGAGACAAGTCCTCATGTCCATCCTCATCGACAAGAACACCAAGGTCATCTGTCAGGGCATCACCGGCAGCCAGGGCACCTTCCACAGTGAACAGGCGATCGCCTACGGCACCCAGATGGTTGGCGGGGTGACTCCCGGAAAGGGCGGCTCGACCCATATCGGCCTGCCGGTGTTCGACACCGTCGGCGAGGCCGTCGAGGCCACCGGCGCCGACGCCTCGGTGATCTACGTGCCGCCGCCCTTTGCCGCCGACAGCATCTGCGAAGCCATCGCCGCCGAGATCCCGCTGATCGTCTGCATCACCGAAGGCATTCCGGTCGCCGACATGGTCCGGGTGAAGCGCTCCCTGTCGGGGTCCAAGTCGCGGCTGATCGGGCCCAACTGCCCCGGCGTCCTGACCCCCAACCAGTGCAAGATCGGCATCATGCCGGGCGGCATCTTCTCGGCCGGCAGCGTCGGCGTCGTGTCCCGCTCGGGCACCCTGACCTATGAAGCCGTGTTCCAGACCACCAATGTCGGCCTTGGCCAGACCAGCGCCGTGGGCATCGGCGGCGACCCGGTCAAGGGCACGGAATTCATCGATATCCTGGAAATGTACCTGGCCGATCCGGACACCAAGTCGATCATCATGATCGGCGAGATCGGCGGCAGCGCCGAGGAAGATGCGGCGCAGTTCATCGCCGACGAGCGTCGGCGCGGCCGGTCCAAGCCCATGGTCGGCTTCATCGCCGGCGTCACGGCCCCTCCCGGCCGTCGCATGGGCCATGCCGGCGCCATCATCTCCGGCGGCAAGGGCGGCGCGGGCGACAAGACCGCCGCCATGGAAGCGGCCGGCATCCGGGTATCGCCGTCTCCCGCGCGACTGGGCGAGACCCTGGTCGAGCTTCTGCGGGGCTGATGGAAAGGGTCCTGGCCCCCCTTCTGGAGGGGGACCGGGCCACCCCGGGCGCGCCCGGTCTTGATCAATCGACGAAAAACCATCCGACGCCGCGCCTTTAGCTCCCCATAAACAGGTGGAACGCCTATATGGGGGCCACATTGTTTGGACCGCTCACCGGGGCGGTGACGAAGGCGCAAGTGACATGGCGGACGACGCGGGAATCCTGAACCAGGTTCTGACCGAAACCTCCTTCCTCTACGGCGGCAACGCCGCCTTTGTGGAAGACCTCTACGCCCGCTGGGCCGAGGCGCCCGGTTCGGTCGATCCGTCATGGCAGGCCTTCTTCGCCTCCCTTCATGAACAGGCCGATGCGGTCAAGGCCGCGACCGCCAAGCCGCCCTGGAGCCAGGACCGTCCGGCCCCGACACGCCCCGATTGGCTTCCGGCGCTGGATGGCCAATGGCCTGCCGCCGCCGCCGTCGGCGCCAAGGTCGCCAAGGCCATCGAGGCCCGCGCGCCGGAGGCCAGTGTGGAGACCATCCGCGCCGCCACCCTGGATTCCCTGCGGGCCATCATGATGATCCGCGCCTATCGGATGCGCGGCCACCTGAAGGCCAGGCTGGACCCGCTTGGCATCGCCATCACCCCTGGCGACGCCTCCGAACTGGACCCCGCCGCCTACGGGTTTTCCGAGGCGGACATGGACCGCCCGATCTTCCTGGATTTCGTGCTGGGTCTGGAGACCTCGACGGCCCGGGAAATTCTCTCGATCCTGCGGCGGACCTACTGCGGCGCCGTCGGCGTGCAGTACATGCACATCTCCACCCCCCAGGAAAAAGGCTGGATCCAGGAGCGGATCGAAGGCCGCGACAAGGAAATTGTCTTCAGCAAGGAGGGCAAGATCGCCATCCTCAAGAAGCTGATCGAGGCCGAAGGCTTCGAGCGCTTCCTGCAGAAACGCTTCCCCGGCACCAAACGGTTTGGCCTGGATGGCGGCGAGGCCTGTATCCCGGCCCTGGAACAGATCATCAAGCGCGGCGGCGCGCTGGGCGTGAAGGACATCGTCCTGGGCATGCCGCACCGGGGCCGTCTGAACGTCCTGGCAGCCGTGATGGGCAAGCCCTATCACGTGATCTTCCACGAGTTTCAGGGCGGCACCTCCCTGCCCTCGGACGTCGAGGGCTCGGGCGACGTCAAGTATCACCTTGGGGCCAGCTCGGACCGCGGCTTCGACGGCAACAATGTCCACCTGTCCCTGACCGCCAACCCCAGCCACCTCGAGATTGTCAATCCGGTCGTGCTGGGCAAGGCCCGGGCCAAGCAGGCCTTCACCCTGCGCGAAACCCCGGATGCCGGCCGCGGCCATGTCCTGCCCCTGCTGTTGCATGGCGATGCCGCCTTCGCCGGCCAGGGCGTGGTGGCCGAATGTTTCGCCCTGTCAGGCCTGAAGGGCTATCGCACCGGCGGCACGGTCCATTTCATCGTCAACAACCAGATCGGCTTCACCACCGCGCCCCATTACAGCCGGACCAGCCCCTATCCGTCCGACGTGGCCCTGATGGTCGAGGCGCCCATCCTGCACGCCAATGGCGATGACCCCGAAGCGGTGGTCTATGCGGCCAAGGTGGCCACCGAGTACCGCCAGAAGTTCGGCAAGGACGTGGTCATCGACATGTTCTGCTATCGGCGCTTTGGTCACAACGAGGGCGATGACCCCACCATGACCCAGCCGCTGATGTATGCGCGGATCAAGAACCACCCCTCGACCCGGGAAATCTATTCCCGCCGCCTGGTCGAGGAAGGCGTCGTCACCGCCGCCGAGGTCGAGGCCTGGGTCGGCGAGTTCGACAGCTTCCTCGACAGGGAGTTCGAGGCCGGCAAGACCTACAAGGCCGACAAGGCCGACTGGCTGGACGGCAAATGGGCCGGCATGGCCCAGCCCGAGGACGAGGAGCGCCGGGGCAAGACCGGGGTCTCCCTGCAGAAGCTGGCGGACCTGGGCCGGCGGATCACCACGGCGCCTGACGGGGTCGACGTCCACAAGACCGTCAGGCGGATGATCGAGAACCGTCATGCGGCGATCGAGTCCGGCGAGGGTATCGACTGGGCCCTGGCCGAGCATCTGGCCTTCGCCAGCCTGCTGGACGAGGGCTTTCCCGTCCGGCTTTCGGGCCAGGACAGCGTGCGCGGCACCTTCACCCAGCGCCATTCCGACCTGATTGATCAGACTACGGAAGATCACTATACGCCACTCAACAACATCCGGCCCGGCCAGGCCAATTACGAGGTCATCGACTCCCTGCTGTCCGAAGAGGCGGTCCTGGGTTTCGAATACGGCTTCTCCCTGGCCGACCCCAATACCCTGACCGTCTGGGAAGCCCAGTTCGGCGACTTCGTGAACGGCGCCCAGGTGGTCATCGACCAGTTCATCACCTCCGGCGAACGCAAATGGCTGCGGATGAGCGGCCTGGTGATGCTGCTGCCCCATGGCTATGAGGGTCAGGGTCCCGAACACAGCTCGGCCCGGCTCGAGCGGTTCCTGCAGGCCTGCGCCGAGGACAACATGCAGGTCCTCAACTGTTCCACCCCGGCCAACTACTTCCACGCCCTGCGCCGGCAGGTCCATCGCGAGTTCCGCAAGCCGCTGGTGGTGATGACGCCCAAGAGCCTGTTGCGGCACAAGAAGGCCATCTCCAGCCTGGCGGACATGGCCGACAATGCAAGCTTCCACCGGGTCATGATCGACGGGGCCGAGGCTGGTTGCGATGTCGGCGGGATTTCCCTGGCGCCGGATGACCAGATCACCCGCGTCATCGCCTGTTCGGGCAAGGTCTATTACGACCTGATCGACGCCCGGGCGAAGACGGGACGCCATGATGTCTACATCATGCGGATCGAACAGTTTTACCCCTGGCCCATGAAGTCGGTCATGGCGGTGCTGTCGCGCTTCCCCAATGCCGAATTGATGTGGGTCCAGGAAGAGCCCAAGAACATGGGCGGCTGGACCTTTGCCGACGCCTGGCTGGAACTGACCCTGGAGCGGATGAAGATCAAGGCCAAGCGGGCGCGCTATGTCGGCCGCCCGGCGTCCGCCTCGACTGCCGCCGGGATGATGAGCCGCCACATGAAGGAACTGGAGGCCTTCCTGGCCGACGCCTTTGCCTGAACCGGATCCGGTTTGTCGCCAGGTGCGGCTCCGGAACCAAAGTTGCCTGTACCGCCCGGTCACCTGGCCGAGCGTCCTGACGAACAAGACGACTGGGGCTGCCCGGCCCCGACCGCGACACCGGAACCAAGAGAGATCCCATGGCCGATATCATGACCCCCGCCCTGGGCGAATCCGTCACCGAAGCGACGGTCGCCCGCTGGACAAAGAAGCCCGGCGACGCGGTACGGAAAGACGAAATCCTGGTCGAGCTGGAGACCGACAAGGTCAGCCTCGAGGTGGCGTCTCCCGCCGACGGCGTGCTGGAAGCGATCACCGCCGTTGATGGCGAAACCGTCGTCCCTGGCGCCCTGCTCGGGCGTGTCGCCGAAGGGGCGGTGGCCGCCGCCAGGGCAGCACCCGCCGCGCCCGCAGTCGTCACACAAGCCCCGGCCCCGGCCGCTCCGCCCCCGGTCGCCGCCGCACCGGCGGTCAAGGCGGACGCTTCCCTGCCCCTGGCGCCGTCCGTCCAGCGCATTGTCACCGAAACCGGTCTGGACCCCGCGGCGGTTCCGGGAACCGGCAAGGACGGACGGATCACCAAGGGCGACGCCCTGGCGGCGCTGGAGGCCCGCGCCAACGCACCGGCCCCTGCCGCTCCGCCGCCGGCAGCTGTCCGGGCGGTGCATCCCAGCGAACAGCGGGTCAAGATGACCCGCCTGCGCCAGACCATCGCCCGCCGCCTCAAGGAGGCCCAGAACAACGCCGCCATGCTGACCACCTTCAACGAGGTGGACATGAGCGCGGTCATGGCCCTGCGCAATCAATACAAGGACGTTTTCGAAAAGAGCCACGGCGTCAAGCTGGGCTTCATGAGCTTCTTCGTCCGGGCCTGTGTCGCCGCCCTGAAGGCCGTTCCGGACGTCAATGCCGAGATCGATGGCACAGACCTGATCTACAAGAACCATTACGACATCGGCGTCGCCGTCGGCACGGAAAAGGGCCTTGTGGTGCCCATCGTCCGGGACGCGGACCATATGTCCCTGGCCGAGATCGAGAAGTCCATCGGCGCCCTGGGCAAGAAGGCGCGTGACGGTCATCTGGCCATCGAGGACATGCAGGGCGGCACCTTCACCATCTCCAATGGCGGGGTCTATGGCTCGCTGATGTCGACGCCGATCCTCAATGCCCCGCAATCGGGCATCCTGGGCATGCACAAGATTCAGGACCGGCCCATGGTGGTGAACGGCCAGATCGTCATCCGTCCGATGATGTACCTGGCCCTGTCCTATGACCACCGGGTGGTGGACGGCCAGGGCGCCGTGACCTTCCTGGTCCGGGTCAAGGAAGCCATCGAGGACCCGCAACGCCTGTTGCTGGACGTCTAGCCAAGGGCGACGACGCGCCATGATCCGCCCAGACCAGGACCCCATCGTCAGCGATGCGCGCGGCTGGTCCTGGCCAGACCTGTTCCAGGACTCCCGCCGTGACCTGAAGCTGGGAACCCATGGACAGCCGTCTTCGACCGCCGTGGACGGCGCCAGAGCCCGGACCGGCGACGGGCGCCGCCTGACCGGCGATGACGAGGTCCAGACTGCGACAGCCGGGCCGCCACCGATCGTCCGCCAGCAAGGCCTCGCCCCGACGATCCCGGTCCCGGCCGGCCATCCCGCCGGAACGTCGAAGACGGGGGCTGTCCAGGCTTCGGCGGCCGGCGGGCTGCGAACCTGGCTGATCGGCGCCGTGATTCTGGCCCTGGCCCTGTTTCACGCCGCTCCCCATTTCGCCGACTGGTTCGGGGACCCGCGCCTGGTGCTGGCGACACGCCTCGGGGTCCTGCCGTTCGGCCAGGCCCTGACCGCGGCAGCTTCCGGATGGCTGTGGGAACCGACCTGGGTCTGGCTGGGCGCCACGGCGCTTCGGCTGCGCGCCCTCCAACGCCTCGGCCGGGACCCTGTGGGCGGCGTCACCCTGGTGCTGATAGCCCTGATCTTCCAGACGGCTGTCTGGCTGTTCATGGCCCCGAAAGCAGGGGCTCCCGGAATTCTTGGCGCCGAACAGTCGGCCCTGCTCTTGATGCTCTTTGTCGAGGGCGCCATCGTCCTGGGCCTCTACGGGCTCACCGGACGCGGATCCTCGACGCGTTCTTGAGGGCTGTCAGAACAGGGTCACCAAGGGCCGGTAGGCCGAAGCGAATGGATCGCCGTGGGGGGCAATGGTGTTGGTGAAAGCTCTGCTGGCAGTGATCTACAGCCTGCTGCTGACGGCAGCCGCCCTGATCCTCAATATCGTTGCCGCCGAAAATCTCGCCTTGGCGGGGATGGGCGCCGTTCTCGCATTCGGCATCCTGCAGGTGGCCGCTGCGCTTTCCCAAGGCATATGGCGGCAACGGCGGCCTGCCGAGACAGGTCAAGACACAGAAGCTTTTGCAGAATTGGTCCTCGGGCCTCGCATCGACGAACATGATTTGCCATATGAGGCGCCTACGCAAAGGAAGACTTGGCCCATGGCTCAGTACGACGTCGTCATCATCGGGGGCGGCCCCGGCGGCTACAATGCGGCGATCCGCGCCGGTCAGCTCGGGCTGAAGGTGGCCTGTGTCGAGGGCCGGGGCGTTCTGGGCGGCACCTGCCTGAATGTCGGCTGCATGCCCTCCAAAGCCCTGCTGCATGCCTCCGAGATGTATGACGCCGCCAAGGGCGAGTTCGCCATCCTTGGCATCGAGGTCATGCCCCGCCTCAACCTGGGTCAGATGATGACCCAGAAGGCCGACAGCGTCTCGGCCCTGACCAAGGGCATCGAGTTCCTCTTCAAGAAGAACAAGGCCGACTACATCAGGGGCTGGGGCCGGATCGACGGTCCGGGACGGGTGGTGGTCAAGCGCGAGGACGGCGCCGAACAGGTGCTGGAAGCGAAAAACATCGTCATCGCCACGGGGTCCGAGCCTTCTCCCCTGCCGGGCGTGGTGGTGGACCAGAAGAGGATTGTCGATTCCACCGGCGCCCTGTCGCTCGGCGAGGTCCCGGGGTCCCTGGTGGTCATCGGCGCCGGCATCATCGGGCTGGAGCTGGGCTCGGTCTGGCGCCGCCTGGGCGCCCAGGTGACGGTCATCGAATACCTGCCCCGCATCTGCCCCGGCATGGACGAGGAAACCGCCAAGACCTTCCAGCGCGCCCTGACCAAGCAGGGCCTCAAGTTCCAGCTGGGCTCCAAGGTCACCTCCGCCGTCGCGGGCGAGACGGGCGTGGAGCTGACAATGGCCCCGGTGACGGGCGGCGACAGCCAGACCCTGAAGGCCGATTATATCCTGCTGGCCGTCGGTCGTCGGGCCTACACGGCCGGTCTGGGCCTCGAAACCGTCGGGATCGTGCCGGACGGCCGGGGCGTGATCGATACAGATCACTTCCGCACCAGCGCGCCCGGAATCTGGGCCATCGGCGATGTGGTCCACGGTCCCATGCTGGCCCACAAGGCCGAAGAGGATGCCGTGGCCTGTATCGAGCTGATCGCCGGCAAGGCAGGTCATGTTGACTATGATCTGGTGCCAAGCGTCGTCTACACCGCCCCGGAAGTCGCCTGGGTCGGCAAGACCGAGGAACAGCTCAAGGCGGATGGCGTCGCCTACAAGGCCGGCAAGTTCCCCTTCACCGCCAACAGCCGCGCCAAGATCAACCACGAGACCGATGGTTTCGTGAAGGTGCTGGCCGACGCCAAGACCGACCGCATCCTGGGCGTTCACATGGTCGGGCCCCAGGCCGGCGAGATGATCGGAGAATACTGCGTGGCCATGGCCTTCGGCGCGGCCAGCGAAGATATCGCCCGCATCTGTCATCCCCATCCCACCCGCTCCGAGGCCGGCCGGCAGGCCGCCATGGGGGTCGAGGGCTGGACGATGCAGGCCTGATCCCGGCGCTTCCCAGGACGGGTCAAACCGGCCTAACCTGACGCCAACAGGGTTGCAGGGGAAACGACAGATGGACAGCGGCGATCAGACCTGGCGGGATCCCGAGATCGGGATGGTGCGCGATCTCAATGCGGCCACCCTGCCGCCGGCCGGCGCGCCAGCGCCGGACTGGCAGACCCGTCGCACCGGCATGGACGGCTTCGGCGAGATGGCGTCCCTGCCTGAAGGCTGCCTGAAGATCGAGGTCGATATCGAGGGCATGCCGGCCGAGGGCCTCGCCCCCGTCAACGCTGACGACAGCCGCACGATCCTCTATCTGCATGGCGGCGGCTACTGCATCGGCAGTCCGCGCAGCCATCGTCCCACCGTGGCGCGGCTGGCCTCCGAGGCGGGCTGTACGGCTCTGGTTCCCGACTACCGCATGGGCCCTGAAGCTCCCTTCCCGGCCGCCGTCGAGGATGGCGTCAAGGCCTGGCGCCACCTTCTGGACGCCGGCCTGGACCCGGCGCGGATGGTCATTGCCGGCGATTCAGCCGGCGGCGGCCTGACCCTGGCCACGGCCCTGGCGGCGCGGGAGGCCGGCCTGCCGCAGCCTGGCGGCCTGTTCTGCATCAGCCCCTGGGCCAATCTGGCGCAGCAGGGCCGGTCCTATGCGGCCCTGGCCGCCCTGGACCCGATGATCACGGTGGAGGGTCTCGACGAGTTTGCCGCCGCCTATCTGGCCGGGGCGGATGCGGCCAACCCCCTGGCCTCGCCGGCCCTGGCCGACTTCACAGGCCTGGCCCCCATCCTGATCCATGTCGGGGGCGCGGAGGTCCTGCTGTCGGACTCCATCGCCGTCGCCGAACAGGCCGGCATTGCCGGGGTGGATGTGCGGCTGGAGATCTGGCCCGAGATGATCCATGTCTGGCATGCTTGGTCCGGCCAGCTGACCGCCGCCCGCCGCGCCATCACCTCGGCGGGAGCCTGGATCCGGGACAAGACGGGCGGATAGGCCGCCAACCGGTGCGCAGCCCCTATTTCAGCGGCTTGTCCATGGCCGCGCCGGACTTGACCTTCTGCTTGACCTGTTCGTGCAGGGCCGGCGGAAGCGGGATCAGGCCGCGTTCCTGGAGATAGCCGCCCCGGCCTGTCGCTGAATCCGAGACATACTCCCGGACAAAGGCCCGCAGGCCCGGCGTCAGGTCGAGCCGGGACTTCTTGACATAGATGAAGAGCGACCGCGACAGCGGATACTGACCGCTGGCGATGGTCTGAAGGCTGGGCTTGACCCCGTCGATGGTGGCGACCTTCACCTTGTCCATGTTCTCTTCATAGAAAAAATAGCCGAACACCCCGGCTGACCCCGGTGTCTTGGTCAGGGTCTGGACGATGGCATTGTCGTTCTCGCCCGCATCGATCCAGCCGTCGTTGCGCAGGGGATCGACCATGGCCTTGAAGGCCTTTTCGTCGTCCTTTTTCATGGCGTTCAGGGCTTCGAACCGTTGGGCGCCATGTTCGATCCCCAGTTCCAGAAACGCGTCCCGGGTGCCGCTGGTCGGGGGCGGGCCATAGACCAGGATCCGGGTCGGTGGCAGGCCGGCGCCGATCTGGGACCAGACCTTGTAGGGATTGGGCCGGGATTTGCCCTGGCGCAGCACCTGGGCCGACAGCGCCAGATAGAGGTGTTCCAGCTTCATGTTGAAGTCAGGCGCGCGCTTGTCCATGGCCATGACGATGCCGTCATAGCCGACCTTGATCTCGATGATGTCCGTGACGCCATTTTTCGCGCAGGTCTCGAATTCGGAGGCCTTCAGGGGCCGCGAGGCGTTGGCAATATCCGGGAAATCATCTCCGGCGCCGCCGCAGAACAGCTTGATGCCGCCGCCGGTCCCCAGGCTCTCGACCTTGGGCGTCTTGCTGCCGCTCTTGCGGGCGAAGTTCTCGGCCACCCGGGTGGTGTAGGGAAACACGGTGGAGGAACCGGCCGCCCAGACATAGTCCCGGGCGGCGTTGGCGGCGCCGGCCGCAGAGACGGCCAGGCCGAAGGCAGCGACAGCCAGAAGTCTCTTCATTGTCATGTCCGGGTTGTTCCTCTGGGCCATCGGTCCTTAGGGCCGGACCGTGAAGTTTCCACGACAGGCCAGCGACGCCGACCTACAGAAGGCGGCTGCGGATGGCCTGGGAGATCAGGTCGATCATCGAGACGGCGACAATGATGACGATGACGATGGCGGCCGTCTGGCTGAATTCGAAGCCATTGATGGAATCAAACAGCACCTGGCCGATTCCGCCAGCCCCGATCAGACCCAGGACTGTTGCGCCTCGGGCGTTGGATTCAACCCTGTAGAGGGCATAGGAGGTCCAGAGCGGCGCCACCTGGGGGATCACCCCCCACATGATCTCGTGCAGCGGAGCGGCGCCCGTGGCCCGCACCCCTTCGACGGGTCCCCGTTCGATGGATTCCACCGCTTCCGAAAACAGCTTGCCCAGAACGCCGCCGGTATTGACCGCCAGGGCCATGACCCCGGCAAAGGGCCCGAGGCCGACCGTCACCACAAAAAGGGCCCCCACCACAAGTTCAGGGATGGAGCGCTGGATATCCAGAAGCCGGCGGATCGGCTGCTGCACCCAGATGGGTGCGATGTTCCTGGCGCCGGCCAGGCCGAGGGGGACGGCAATGATGATGGCCAGAAAGGTGCCCCAGAGGGCCATCTGGACCGTCAGCCACATGGCCGAGACATAGGTCCGCCACTGCGAGAAATCGGGTTGCAGGAACTGCCCCCCGAACTTGCCCATGCGGTTGGAGCCGGAAAACAGATCGCCGAACCGGAAGATTTCCGCCGCCTGGAAACTTGCCACCAGCAGGGCGACCACCCCGCCCCAGATCAGGATGTCGAAGATCCAGTTGGTCAGGCTGCGCCGGGGCGGCGCCGGGACCGTGTCCGGCTTTGGCGTCCGGGTCTCCATCAGTTGGCCGGCACGCCGCTCTTGGCCTCAAGTGCGGCCTGCTCGGTGATCACCTGGTCCAGGCGGGCCTGGGCCTCGGCAATCTTCGCCTTGTCGCCGCCCTTGGTGGCCTCGCTGAGAAGCTCCGTGGCCTCCATGCGCCGGACCGGCAACAGGTGGGTGTTGTCGGCCGGTTTGAACCCGCCCATGGACAGCTGCTTCAGGTTGGCCTTCTGGCGGTCCGCTTCCGGCCCCTCGCCCTGTCCATAGGTCAGGAAGAACTGCCGCAGCTTTTCCTTGACCACCGGGTCCAGGTCCTTGCGCCAGACCAGCGGATCCTCGGGAATGGTGGGGGAGGTCCAGATCACCCTGACCTGTCCGGCCTGGGCCTGTCCCCTGGCGGCATTGAGGGCCAGGGAGGTCGAGTTGTTGGTGGCGGCGTCCAGGGTCCCATTGGCCACGGCGAACAGGTTGGTCTGGTGGTTGGCCGACCGGACGGTCTTGAAGCAGGTCTCGGGGTCGATCCCCCGGGGCGAGAAGAGATAGGTCTTGGGCGCCAGGGTGCCGGAGGTCGACTTGGCGTCGCCAATGCCGAAGTTCAGGCTGCGATCGCAGGTCAGAAGCTGGTCGATACCGGTGATCGGGCTGGTCTTCGGCACGATGATCACCGACTGGTAGCCGTCGGTTCCGGACGGATCGAAGGTGCGGGCAAAGACCTCGCCATTGGACCGGCGAACGGCCTCCAGGCCCGACTGGTTGGAAAACCAGCCCAGGTCGGTCTTGCCCGCGCCCATGGCCTCGACCAGCAGGGAATAGTTGTTGAGGAAATAGGGCCGGATCTTCAGGCCGGTGTTCTTTTCCATGTCGGCCAGGATCGGGGTCCAGTAGCCCTGCATGTTCTGGGCGGACTCCGTGGACAGGATCGAGAAGATCACTTCCTTGCGGGTCTCCACCGGCTTGGACTCGCCGCAGCCCGCCAGCACCAGGCTGGCCGCGAGGCTCGCCCCGAGGCCCGCAAACAGTCGCCTGTTGATCATTGGGGTGCTCCTTCCCAGAAGACGTCTTCGAACTCAGGACCGTAGATGTCGATAAGCCGGGCCTTGTCCAGACCCGTGGACGGACCGTCATAGACCAGCCGTCCGGCTTTCAGGGCCACGACACGGTCGCAATAGCGCAGGGCGTAGTCCACCTGATGCAGGGTCACCAGGACCGTCAGGCCGTCGGTCCGGTTCAGGTCCCGCAGGATATCCATGACCTTGCGGGCCGAGACCGGGTCCAGGCTGGCCACCGGCTCGTCGGCCAGGATGACCTTGGCCTTCTGGACCAGGGCCCGGGCGATGGCGCCGCGCTGTTGCTGGCCGCCCGACAGGGTATTGGCCCGCTGGGTCGCGTAGTCCGAGACGCCCACCCTGTGCAGCGCCTGCATGGCCGAGAGCCGGGTTTCCGTCGGCCAGAGCCCGAGCAGGCCCTGCAGGAAACTGATCCGGCCCAGAGCGCCGAGAACCACATTGGTGAACAGGGACAGCCGGCCGACAAGATTGAAGCTCTGGGCGATGAACCCGATCCGGACCCGCGCCCGACGCATGCGGTCGGTCAGTCGGCCGCCGGACTGCACGTCGTCGCCAAACGCCGTAATCACCCCGCTGCCGGCGTCGATGGTCTGCAGGCCGCTGATGGAGCGAAGCAGGGTGGATTTGCCGGATCCCGACGGCCCGATCAGCGCCACCATCTCGCCCCGGGCGATCTCGATCGACACGCCATCAAGAGCCCGCCGGGTCCCAAAGGTCTTGGCGACATCGCGAATCGAAAGAACGGCTTCAGACGTCATGGTTCTGGTCGTCGTCCCGGTTCATCAGAGGGGCTGCCAAGGCGCCTGGAGGATGGTCGCCAAGGGTTACGCCAAACAGCCTTTGTCCTGCAACCTAGCGCCCCAAACCGATCCGCGAAACCGGGTTGAAAATGCAAGTTGGAACCGGGGGTCCAAAACCGCTTTACACGCCGGGCCATTTGCCCCATATGCGCCGGTCTCCGGCGGACCCCGTTGTCCATTGCGCTGCTAACGCCGGTCTGGGTTCAACTGCTAACAGGGGGCTACGTGAATTGCACACGTACCATAAACCCCTGGACCTGGTCCGTGAGCGGTCTCCGGAACGTCCCGTCGCCCTTGTGCGACGTGACGCCGTAGCCACTGCGGCGCGCTGGTTCCAGGACAAGTTTGCCGGTGACGTTCTCTACGCTGTGAAGGCGAACCCTTCACCGTGGGTGATCGAAACCCTGGCTCAAAACGGTGTCACCGGGTTCGACGTCGCGTCGATACCCGAGGTGAAGCTCGTGGCCGAACATGCGCCTGGCGCACGGATGGCCTTCATGCATCCGGTGAAAAGCCGGCGTTCGATTTCGGAAGCCTATTTCGATTTCGGCGTCCGCACCTTCGCCTTCGACTGCCAGGACGAACTGGTCAAGATCCTGGACGCCACTGGCGGCGCCCGGGACCTGAACCTGATCGTCCGGATGGTGGTCGATGCCGAGGGCGCCAACTTCTCCCTGTCGGGGAAGTTCGGGGTCTCGTCGCATGACGCCCCGCCCCTGCTGCTGGCCGCCCGCCGGGCGACCCAGGCGCAGATGGGCGTGTCCTTCCATGTTGGCAGCCAGTGCATGCGGCCCACCGCCTACCAGGCCGCCATGGCCCAGGTCGGCCGCAGCCTGATCCGCGCCGGCGTCTTCGCCGATGTGGTGGATGTCGGCGGCGGTTTCCCGTCCATCTATCCCGGCATGATCCCGCCGGACATGGACGACTATTTCGGCGCCATCGAGCGGGGCTTCAACGAGATGCCCGTCTCGGAAACCACCCAGCTGTGGTGCGAGCCTGGCCGGGCTCTGGTGGCGGAATCCACCTCGATCCTCACCCGGGTCGAGCTGCGCAAGTCGGACGCCCTCTATCTGAATGACGGGTCCTACGGCTCGCTGTTCGATGCGGCCCATGTGAAATGGCCCTTCCCGGTCAAGCTTTACCGGGGTCAGGGCGAGGCCGCCAATGAGGTGGAAGGCGAGCTCAAGCCCTTCCGCTTCTATGGCCCGACCTGCGATTCCATCGACCATATGCCAGGACCCTTCTGGCTGCCGGCCGATATCCAGGAAGGCGACTATATCGAGATCGGCATGATGGGCGCCTATGGCGTCGCCATGTCGACCCGCTTCAACGGCTTTGGCGACACCGAGACCGTCGAGGTTTCCGATGCGCCCATGGCCTCGATGTTCGGCCTGGCGCGGCGCTCCATCCCGGTGCCGAGGGCCGAGCCCAGCAATGTCGTCCGGCTGTCACGACCCAAGAGCAAGAAGCGCCGGAAAAAGTAGTCCGCGTTTTTAACCCTATGCCGCAGGCCCGTCGCTCCGTCCGGGCCTGCGGAGCAATGCCATTGGACGGGCGCTCAAAACCAAAGGGAAACCTGAAGCGATGAACGCTCCTGTTCCAAACACCAAGGCCCAGCTGCTCACCAACATCGTCGAGCATGTCGACATCACCAGCTTCGATGCCCGTCCGATCATCGATTCCATGCGCAAGATGAGCTTCTCCAGCCGCGACACGGCCCGGGCGGCGGACATTCTCAACATGGCGCTGGAAGACAAGGACTGCTCGCCCTGGCTGATCCTGGCCGGATCCACCTCGGCCGGCGGCTGCATGCATGTCTATCGCGACATGGTGAAGTTCGGGATGATCGACGCCGTGGTCGCCACTGGCGCCTCGATTATCGACATGGACTTCTTCGAGGCCCTTGGCTTCAAGCACTACCAGGCCGCCGGCCCGGTGGACGACAATGTCCTGCGCGAGAACTATATCGACCGCATCTACGACACCTATATCGACGAGGAAGAGCTCCAGGCCTGTGACCACACGATCCTGGAGATCACCAACAGCCTCGAGCCCCGCCCCTATTCCAGCCGGGAATTCATCTGGGAGATCGGCAAGTGGCTGGCCGCCGGCAATGCGAAGAAGCCCGGCAGCCTGATCCAGACCGCCTATGAAGAGGGCGTGCCGATCTTCTGCCCGGCCTTTGTCGACAGCTCGGCGGGCTTCGGCCTGGTCAAGCACCAGAAGGAACGGATCGCCGCCAAGACGCCCTATCTCAGCATCGACGCCGTAGCCGACTTCCGCGAACTGACCGACATCAAGATCGCGGCGGGCACCACGGGCCTGTTCATGGTCGGCGGCGGGGTGCCCAAGAACTTCGCCCAGGACACCGTGGTCTGCGCCGAGATCCTCGGCGTCGAGGCGGACATGCACAAGTACGCTGTCCAGATCACCGTCGCCGATGTTCGCGACGGCGCCTGTTCGTCCTCGACTCTCAAGGAAGCCGCCAGCTGGGGCAAGGTGGACACCACCTTCGAACAGATGGTCTTTGCCGAGGCGACCACCGTCGTGCCCCTGATCGGCTCTGACGCCTATCACCGCGGCGCCTGGAAGACCCGCCAGCCGCGGCGCTGGGCCAAGCTGTTCGCCTGACCAGGTCCCGGCGCGGCGGTTGCGTCCGCGCCGGGAAAGCGCAAGATTTGGGGATCGGCCTGGCAGGGCCGTCTGGAACCGGATCCATGCCCTTTCTGTCTCGTCTCGCCCTGGTTTCGCTGATCCTGCTGGCCGCTTGCGGCGAGGCCGACAGGCCGCAGGCGGAAAAGGCCGAGGGGCCTGCCAGCGCGGCAGCGCCCGCCCCGGCCCCGACGGTGATCCCCGACAGCGGAGAGGCCGTGGTTGCGGTGGGTCCGGCAGCGGCCAATGTGAAACAGCCGGCCCACGCGCCCCTTTATCCCGGCGCCGAGGTGGTCAGCAGTGTGATCGGCGAAAGCGGGGTCGGCGCCGGCGGGATCATGACCTTCAGGACAAAGGCCACACCATCGCAGGTGATCGCCTTCTATGAGTCCGATGCCAGGTCTGCGGGGCGCCCCATCACCATGAACGCGGCCATGGGCGGCGATGTCCATATGCTGACCGCTGGGGACAGCGGCGCGGGCAAGGGCGCCCTCCAGGTGATCGCCAGCCCGGCGCCCGGCGGGTCGGAGGTCCAGATGACCTGGTCTGTCCAGTAACGGGACCAACCCAACCGTCGCTTGCCCAATCGGGGCCCGGCCTCTACCTGTGGGCCATGAACACGCCCTGTGGCCATGAACATCATCAGCGCGGGCTGTCCGGCCAGGGCCTGACGGCCGAACTGGCCGCCGCCGACAGCCGTTGCGCCCGGGCCGGCCAGAAGCTGACGCCCCCGCGCCTGAGGGTGCTGGAACTGCTTCTGGGCGCCGGACAGCCGGTCAAGGCCTATGACCTGATCGCCAGCTATGGCCAGGACGGGGTTCCGGCCAAGCCGCCGACCGTCTATCGGGCGCTGGACTTCCTGGGTCGACAGGGTCTGGTCCACCGCATCGAGAGTCTCAACGCCTATGTCGCCTGCCGCCATTCGGCCTCCGAAACCGGCGACAACCATGGCGCCGCCTTCCTGATCTGCGACTGCTGCGGCATCACCCGGGAGATGGAGCCGCTCCTGCTGGAAGGGGTCGATCTGGCCGCCGCCCAGACTGACTTCACCATCAAATCCGTGACCCTGGAGGCCCACGGCCTCTGCGGCGATTGCCGGTCCTGACCCATGACTCCTGAGACAAACCAGCCCGGCGCCGAGATCTGGCGGGGCGGCGTCAATACCTGGGAATGCGACGAGATGGGGCACATGAATGTGCGCTTCTATGTCGTGAAGGCCGTCGAGGGCCTGGTCGGGCTGTCGGCGCTGCTGGGCCTGCCCCATGCCTTTACCGAACAGGCCAATTCCACCCTGGTGGTCCGGGAACAGCATATCCGCTTTCTGAAGGAGGCTCATGCCGGCGCCGCCCTGCATATGGTCGGCGGGGTTGTCGAGATGGGCGAGGACCATGCCCGTCTGATCCAGCTCCTGATCCATTCCGACAGCGGCGAGATCGCCGCCACCTTCCAGACGGTGGTCAGCCATGTCACGCCCAGGGAAGGCCGCGCCTTTCCCTGGCCCGTCCGCGCCCGGGAGCGGGCCGAGGCCCTGGGCATGGCGGTCCCTCTTCAGGCCGAGGCCCGCAGCGTCTCCCTGGACGAGACGCAAAGCACCGCCAGCCTCGACCGGGCCAATGCCCTTGGGCTGACCCGGATCGGCCTGGGCGCCTTTTCACCGGCCGACTGCGACGCCTTCGGCCGGATGCGGCCGGAGCTGTTCATTGGCCGTGTGTCTGACGGGATCGGCCGTCTCGTGGCCGGCTATCGCGAGGTGGTTTGTCGCCATGCGCCGGCGCCGCCCGCAAGGGCCGGAGGGGCGGTCCTGGAATACCGCCTTGCCCAGCTGCGCTGGCCCCGGGTCGGCGACAGGTTCGAACTGCGATCGGGCCTGGTCAGCGCCGACGCCCGGACCATGCGACTGGTCCACTGGATGCTGGACCCCGACAGCGGCAGGGCCTGGGGGTCTTCGGAAGCCGTCGCCATCACCTTCGACCTGGATGCGCGCAAGATCGTCCCGGTCAGTGAAGCGGCGCATGCGGCCCTGATGGCCCAGGCCAACCCGGGTCTCAGGTTCTAGACCCGAGCGCTTCCAGCAGGGCCTGACGCGATAGCTCCAGTCGCTCCATGGGCAGGAAATGACTTGTGCCCGGGATCATCTCGATCCTGATGCGGCCGGTGGCCAGCAGTTCGTCCATTCGGGCATCGATATTGGCCGTCGAGGCTGTCTCGGCCTTCAGGATCCGGATCGGGCAGGCGGAGTTGAAGAAGCCGTCCCAGGCATTGTGGTCATGGGCGGCGAAATTGGCCGATTCCCATTCCGGCGCGCAGCTCAGCACCAGGCCGCCATCGGGACCAGGCTTGAGGCCATCGGTCACATAATCGGCCAGCATCTCCGCCGGCCAGGTCCGGAAAGCGCCGCGTCCGGTATAGCTCGCAATCGCCGCCTCCCGGCTGTCGAACAGGTTTCGTCGCTTGAGGGCGCCCTGGGCCAGCGGGCTGTTCTTCATGGCGGCAACGCCCATCTCGCTGGCCATGCCTTCGGGCAGTACGACCGGATCCAGCAGCACCAGGGCCGGCGTCAGGTCCGGCCGGGCGCCGGCGGCCATCAGTCCGGCCGTCCCGCCCATGGAATGGCCCGCGACCACTCCTGGCGGCTGGTCCAGGGTCTCCAGCAATCCGATCAGATCCTGTTGATAGCCCAGCCAGGACCCGTGGCCGTCCCCCGGGTCGGCCGCCAGCCGGCTGCGGCCATGGCCGCGCTGGTCAATGGCCAGAACGCGAAACCCTGCCGCCGCGACCGGCGCCAGCAGATGGCGGTAGGTCAGGGCGTTGAACCCGTTTGCATGGGAGAAGACCAGATCAACCGGCCGTTCCTGCGGCCCCATCTCAACCGCCGCCATGATCCCGTCGCCAGCCGGGCTCCGGATCGCAATCTCGCAGCGGCGAAAGACAGGGCAGGGGACGGCTGAATCGGATTGGACAGGTTCGACGGTCATGGTCCCGGCTCATGACGCATCACCCCGACGTCAAGCAAGGGCCTTGGCTTTCTCTGCGTCATTCGCGCTATGGTTCCCGCAAATAGGGAGAGCACCGCCATGAACGCCATGTCGCCGATCGACGCCACCGCCGCCGCCTGGACCTGTTTCAACGTCTCCATTGAGGCCGGGGTCGCCCATATCCAGATGAATCGCCCCGATGCGATGAACGCCATGAACCGGGCCTTCTGGAACGAACTGCCGGTCATCGTGAAGGATATCAGCGACAATGCGCGGGCGCGCTGCATCGTCATCTCCTCCACCGGCAAGCATTTCTGCGCCGGCATGGACCTGACCGTCTTCACGGGCGACGGCGGAACGGTCGCCGGCGGACGTCCGAGCGACCGGGAGAATGCCGGCGAGAGCTTCCGTTACCATGTCCACCATCTGCAGGACGTCTTCTCCTGCCTGGACGAGGCGCGGATGCCGGTCATCGTGGCCATCCACGGCGGCTGCATCGGCGGCGCGGTGGACATGACCAGCGCCTGCGACATCCGCTATGCCAGCGCCGATGCCTTCTTCTGCATCCAGGAGATCAATATCGGCATGACCGCCGATGTCGGCACCTTCCCCCGGCTCTGCAAGCTGATCCCCGAAGGCTGGGTGCGGGAACTGGCCTATACCGGCCGGCGGCTGTCGGCCGAACAGGCCCGGCAGATCGGCCTGGTCAACACGGTTCTCGAAACCCACGAGGCCTGCGTCGCCCATGCCCTGGAAACCGCCCGCGAGATCGCGTCCAAGAGCCCCCTGGCCGTGGCCGGTTCCAAGGTCATGATCAACTACGCCCGCGACCACACCATCAAGGATGGCCTGGACTATATCGCCGTCTGGCAGACCGGCATGTTCAGCCCGGCCCATATGGGCGAGGCCTTCAAGGCCAAGGCCGAAAAGCGGGACGGAAACTTCCCCGACCTGCTGCCCCTGCGCAGGGGCATGTAGGACCCGCTCCGGCGCCTAGAGCATGTTCCGACAAGTGTGAATCGGTTATCGGAGCATGCTCTAACACTTTGAATCAGAGCCTGTTTTTCCGTTATGACCGGTTCGATCATAACGGAACAGGCTCTAGCTATCCAGCTCGGCCCCGGTCAGGTCCGCGCCGGCCATCTGGGCGCCGGCCAGGTCCGCTTCCAGAAAACGGGCGCGCCGGGCGACGGCGCCCCGCAGGTCGGCCTGCCTCAGAACGGCGCGGGTCAGGTTGGCGCGCAGCAGACGCCCCTCCGAAATGGCCAGGGGCCCGAGGCTGGCGCCGCGCAGGTCCGCCCGGTTCATCTGGGCGCCGACAAGCCTGGCGCCCCTCAGGTCAGCGTCCTGAAGGTTGACACCGCGCAGATCGGCGCCGGCCAGGTTGGCGCCCTGGAGTTGGGCGCCTTCCAGGTTCATGCCGAAAAAGATCGCCCCGGGCGCGACGAGCCCGGTCAGGACGCGACCCTGCAACTGTCGCAGGCTGCGGAAATCAGCGCCGGCCAACTGCGCGGGCCGCCCTTCGACCCCGGCGGTGGCGCAATAGAGCTGATGTTCGGCCAGGTGCTCCGAAAGCGGTCTGTCATCGATGAAGACATGCTTTGGCGGCGCCCGGAGCGACCCTTCGAGATCCGCTGATGTCAGATTGGCCGACCGGACATCGACACCCGACAACATAGTCCGCTGCATCGAGGCGCCCGACAGGTCGGCATTGAAGATGTCCGCGCCGGTCAGGTCCGCGCCGTCCATAAGAGCCCGGACCAGACGGGCTCCAGCCATGCGGGCCCCGGTGAGAATGGTGTCCGTCAGGTCCGCAATCCGCGCGGCCGGTTCGGAGATCTGGGCCCCGGTCAGCCGCGCGCGCGAAAGTACGGCATAGTCCAGTTCACCAGCCTTGCGATCGTGGGTCAGGATTCGCAGGCCCAGCTGCTGGTCCGGCACAGCGATCCGGCCTTCGCGCAGGTCGGCGCCGCTGAGGTCCGCATCGGCCAGATTGGCGCCCCGCAGGCAGACGCCCCTCAGGTCGGCGCAGGACAGATTGGCGATCCTCAGATCCGCCTCACGCAGATCGGCGCCGAACAGCACGGCCCGCGACAGATCGGCCCGTGTCAGAATCGCGCCGTTGAGACAGGCGCCCGTCATTTCCGCCTCGGCCAGGCAGGCGCCTTCGAGGTCCAGATTCGACAGGTCGAAATGGGCCAGGTTCGCCCTCCGTCCTCCGGGCCGACCTGACAGGAAACGCTCATGGGCGTCCAGCGTCGCCCGGATGCCGGCCGGATCGAGGGTCTGACGGGGCTGGGGGATTGCGCTCATGGTCGCGCAGTATGGGCCCGCGAGCTTAAAGAATGATTGGACCCGTCCTGAGTGTAAATCGCCCCCGGACTCCAGCAAGATTCAGGGGTCACAGCCAGTTCTTGCGACGAAACCAGGCCAGCGGCAGTATCACCGACACCACCATCAGACCGATCGCCAGGAACTCTCCCCATGGCAGATCGAATTCACCCATGAACTTGAAATTCATGCCGAAATAGGATGCGACCAGGGTCGGCGGCAGAAAGATCACGGCCGCGATCGAGAAGATCTTGATGATGCTGTTCTGCTCGATGGAGATCATGCCCAGGGTGGCGTTCAGCAGGAAGGTGACATCTCCGGACAGGTGACCGGCATGGTCGGTCAGGGACCGGACGTCCCGCTGCAGCGAGCGGATGTGAACGGCCTTGTCCTCCCCCTCGGCGATATGGGGAGACACCGAAGCATAGACCAGCAGCCGCGACAGGCTGATCAGGCTGTTGCGGGCCTTGGCCGTGACGCCCTGCCAGCGACCCAGCCGCCCCAGGATCACCTCGAACCGGGCGGTGCGACGGGGGCGCTCGAAGATATTGGTTGAAAGGGTCTCCACCTGGTTGGACGCCGCTTCAAGAATGTCGGCGATCCGGTCGACGATGGCGTCCAGCAGGCCGAGAAACACGGTCTCGCCGCCTTCGCAAAGACCGCTGCGTTCGGTCAGCTGGCTTTCGAACAGGCCGATGGCCCTGGGCTCGTCATAGCGGATGGTGATCAGGCGGTCCCGGACCAGCACGAAGGTGACCGGCTCCAGTCGGGGGGTCTCGGCCCCGGCCCCGGTAAGGACCTCGACCGTCAGATAGGTGGCCTGGCCTTCCCGATAGAGCCGCGACGAGGTTTCGATCTCGGCCATGTCCTCACGGGTTGGCAGTTCCAGATCGAGATCCTGCTCGATGTGCCGCTCTTCATCACGAGAAGGATTGACCAGGTCGATCCAGACCGCATCGTCAGGCACATGCCAGTCATCGTTCAAGGCCACAACGGTGACGGACCTGGCGCCGCGCTCGAGTATCCTGATCATGGCGGCGTCACTCCGTGCATGGGCGGCGGCGAGCCGCCGCAACCCAAGGCGCTTGAGCCTGTTCCGCCAAGTTCGAACCGATCATGGTGGAAAAACAGGCGCTCGTTCAAAGTGTCAGAGCACTTCTCGCTGGATGGACAAGACCGTCCTGGGAGAAATCCGGGTGCGGACCCGGTCCAGAGCCGGATCTGATCGACCTGGCCCGGCTGCCGCGCATCACGCGGTCTGACCGGCGAAGCTCAGTCAGCCTTCTTTTCGCCGAAGCCCGTGGCCTGCTGGATCAGGGCGGCGATGCTGTCGGTGGTCTCTGCAGCCTGATTGAGGATCTGCAGCGGAGAAGCGCCCGGCTGGACCGCGCTGACAACCTGTCCCGCAGCGGAACTGGCGACCAGCTGGGCCGTGTTCTGGGCGACGGCGAAGCGACCGCCGGCCTGGGCCATCGTCCGGGCGTGGGCGTCCGGATAGATGAATCCATGGGCCGGATAGACCGTGGTGCCGAGATCGCGGATCGGGTCGTACCAGACCTTGACCTTGCTCCAGTCCCCCGAGAGCGACACATCGACGACGGTGACGTCCTTCTCGACCTTGCCCCGGGCGCCGCCGATGCGCGACCAGTTGGCATGGGTGACCTGGATGACGCGATCTGTCAGCACCCGGCTGACCACCGCCACATGTCCCAGCCTCATGCGGGATGTCGGTTCGAAACAGAGGACGGCCCCCATCTGGGGCGCACTGCCGGTCTGATACCGGGCGACGGCCTGCTTCCACCAGGTATGGGCGTCGCCAAAGATCTGGATGCCCGAAAGCAGTCGGGCGAAGGGCACGCATTGCCAATAGGTGTCCGCCATCGAGACCGCCGGAATCAGGCTGATCATCAGTGCGGCGGTCATGGAACCAAGGACGGTCCTCGCCCGTTGACGCATGCTGGCGTTCTCCCCTGCGGAAACAGATTACGGCTTAGTCATCTCACAACAGAATGAAAAGACCCTTTTCACGCCGGGGCCGCGACCGATCGTCGTCCTGACCATGAATCATGCATCAATTTCATGCGGGCCCGGGCCGGCCTCTCGATCAGATGATAGCTGATCGCAGCCAATGGAACCACAGAGGCGATGAACAAGAGCCACAGATACCAGGGCAGCCGATCGTCACTGATTCCAAGTAGTTTTGAAGCTGCATTCACAAAGAGAAATTTCCAGGGAATGCAGATCATATAGACCGAATAACTGATCTCTCCGAGATAGACGAAGCCTGGACCGCTGGCGAAACGTGAACCATGCTCGGCCATCCCCGCGAGACAGAGGATCAGCCCGCCAAACCCTGCCACGACAACCAGGTCCGGCGCGCCGGAAAGGGCGGCAATCAGGGCCCCGACGCCCAGAAAAAGGGCGCCGCACTGGGCGTTCCGCAGGGTTTTGACAGCGCCGGACCGCCACAGGCCATGCATGGCGCAGCCCAGGGCGAAGCAGGGCACGATTCGCAAGGCGCCCCAGTGGATGGTCGCCTGGGTGAGGGATTCACCCGCCATGGCCTCGTACAGGGGATAGATCAGCCCGATCAGTCCCAGGGCCAGTCCGGCGCCCAGCCAGGGCCGGTCACGGAGCCGCCAGGCCGCCCAGGCGAACAGCGGAAAGCAGAGATAGGCAAACCATTCGGCCGAGATCGACCAGCTAGGATGATTGAAGGCCGCCTGCGGCGCCAGACCCCAGGCCTGGACCAGCAGCAGATTGGCCGGCAGCGAACGCCAGTCGAGGATATGGGCGTCGATGCCCATCCCGGCCGCTGAAGCGGCCAGTCCCAGGGCCATCACACCCAGCAGGGTGGCCAGATGCAGGGGATAGACCCGCGCCAGCCGGTTCCAGAGGAAGGATCCGAACCGGAACCGGCCTTCGCCAAAGCCCTCGAGATAGACGTGGCACAGGATGAAGCCCGACAGGACAAAGAACAGTTCCACCCCCAGATAGCCCTTCTCGACCAGGGCCGGCGTGAAGCCGATCTGGAGGTTGGCCCAGTAGTGGTAGAAAACCACCCACATGGCGGCAAAAAACCTGAGCCCTGTCAGGGGGCGGATATGGGCGGCGTCGTTCATGGTCGGGCGTCCGGCTGCTCAACGGGTTCCGTCCGCGAACAGTTTTTTTCGCAGAACCTGAATCTTTGACGACCAGGCCGCTTCCGTTCGGCGTTCGGGCGCCTACCTATGCGCCACATAGGTTTAGGGAGGCTTGAGACACAGTGGACGGGATACTTGCGGTTTTTGCGGATCCGGCGGCCTGGGCGGCCCTGATCACCCTTGTGGTCATGGAGGTGGTCCTGGGGATCGACAACCTGATCTTTATCTCGATCCTTTCCAACAAACTGCCCGAGGCCAATCGCCAGAAGGTGCGCCGGATCGGCATCAGCCTGGCCCTGATCATGCGGCTGATCCTGTTGTCGACCATCGCCTGGATCGTCAGCCTGACCCAGGCGGCCTTCACGCTCTTTGGCAATGAATTCTCCTGGAAAGACCTGATCCTGATCGCCGGTGGCCTGTTCCTGGTCTGGAAGGCGACCAAGGAAATCCACCACACCATGGATCCGGCCCCGTCCAACGACATCATGGACAAGGACGTGGTGATCAACAGCGTCGGCGCGGCCATTGTCCAGATCATCATTCTGGACCTGGTCTTCTCCATCGACTCCATCCTGACCGCCGTGGGCATGACAGAACATCTGCCGATCATGGTGGTGGCGGTGCTGGTCGCCGTGGCGGTCATGCTGCTGGCCGCCGACCCGCTGGCCAACTTCATCAACAAGAACCCGACCGTGGTCATGCTGGCCCTGGGCTTCCTGCTGATGATCGGCATGGTGCTGATCGCCGACGGCTTCGGGGTCCATGTGCCCAAGGGCTATATCTATGCGGCCATGGCCTTCTCGGCCGGGGTCGAGGCCTTGAACATGCTGGCCCGGGCCCGGAACAAGTCCGGCGCGGCCACAGCGGACAAGACGTTGCATTGAGAATGGACGGCGGCGGGCCCGAGGACTGCCGGGACCGCCGCCAGACTTTCTATTTCCCGCCGCGCGCCACGAACCAGCCGTTCAGGAAGCGCTTGTCGGCCTTGGCGTAGTCGAAGGCCTCGCCTTCGGGGGTAAGAACCGTTCCGCCGGCCGCTTCCAGCACCGCCTGGGCGGCGCAGATGTCCCATTCGCTGGTCGGTCCATGGCGGGGATAGATGTCGGCGGTCCCTTCGGCGACGCGGCAGAGCTTGACCGAGGAGTCCAGGGCAAGCGTGCTGCTGAAGCCATAGGTCTCGGCCAGCTTGCGGACGCTCTCTTCCTTTTCTGTATGGCTGATCATGCCGATGGCCGAGCCTTGTGGCCAGGGGCGGACCTGGCAGGGGACGGGTGCGCCGCCCTTGACCCGCTTCAGGGCGCCGGTCGGGCTGGTGTACCAGGTCTCTCCCGAAGCCGGGGCGCAGACGGCGCCGGCGATCGGCCGGCGGTCCTGGACCAGGCCGATATTGACCGTCCAGCTGGGATCGCCCCGGACAAAGGCCTTGGTGCCGTCCACCGGATCGACCAGGAAGAACCGGGCGCCGATGTCGTCCGGGGTGCCGTACTGGCTGGCATGTTCCTCGGCAATGATCGGCACATCCGGGAACAGTTCAGCCAGACGCCGGGTGATCAGCACCTCGCCCTGGCGATCGGCCTCGGTCACCGGGCTGTTGTCAGCCTTGGACTCCACGGCGATGGCTGCGCTCCACAGCGGCAGGATCAGACGTCCGGCTTCCTCCACGATCTCGGCCAGGATTTCACCGATGTCCCGGGTCTCAGTCGCCTGCGTCACGCCGTCTCTCCTTCATGGTTCCTGGTTCGATCCTCCGCCACCGGACGACCGGCTCACAGGCGCCTGTCGCACCCGAATGAGCGTTCAATCGGCGGCACCTGTAGGGATTGGAAGACCGTTGCGCCAATTCTTTTGCCGGTTCGCAGGCCCGTTTCCGCCGAATCGGGCGCCCTTGCGGCAGACCAAGGACAGGCAGGCGTTGGCGACGCCGACAAATCACCGCAAGATTCCGCCCATGACCGACATTCAGACAGCCTCTTCCCCCGAGCCTGATTCCGCCCCCGTATTCGACCCTGTGGACCTGGCGGCCCAGCTGGCCGCCCGCCTCTGTCATGACTTCATCAGTCCGGCCAGCGCCATCGTTTCGGGCCTGGACCTGCTGGACGATCCTTCCGCCCAGGACATGCGCGAGGACGCCATGGCCCTGATCGCCCAGAGCGCCCGCAAGCTGGCCAGCCTCCTGGCCTTCTGCCGGGCGGCTTTCGGATCGGCCTCGACCACGGAAGTCTTCGACAGCCGCGAACTGGAGACCCTGACCAGCGGCGTCTTCGCCGGCATGAAGCCCGCCCTGACCTGGGCCGTCACGCCCGCATCCCTGAGCAAACCCGCGGCGCGCGCCACTCTCAACCTGGCCCAGATCGCCGGAACCGCCCTGCCTTCGGGGGGAACCGTCACGGTCCGCGCTGTCGAGTCCGCCGACCGGGTCGCCGTCAGCATCGAGGCCCAGGGCCCGCGCATCCGGCTCAAGCCGGAAGTCGCCGGCGGCCTGACCGGAGCCCCCAAGGGAGACGCCATGGGCGGCGCCTGGATCCAGGCCTTCTATGTCCACAGTCTCGTGAAACAGGCCGGCGGACAGGTGGCCGTCGATGTCAGGGACGAATCCCTGACCCTGGCGGTCTGGGTTCCGGTCTGACTCTGTTAATTTTCTCGAGGATCGAGGCGGAGCGATACCCTCTCTTAACCGACAGGGCGCAGAACCGTGGCTTAGGGTAAGGAGCCGCGCGTCTTGAAGACCTGCCTTGTCGTCGATGACAGCCGGGTGATCCGCAAGGTGGCCCGCCGCATACTGGAAGACCTTGGCTTCGAGATCGCCGAGGCTGCCGATGGCATGGAGGCCCTGGCCTGGTGCCGTGCGGCCATGCCAGACGCCATCCTGCTGGACTGGAACATGCCGATGATGAACGGCGTGGACTTCCTGCGTCAGCTTCGTCTGGAGCCGCTAGGTCAGGGTCCACGCGTCGTCTTCTGTTCGGTGGAGTCCGAGCCGGACCGGATCCGCGAGGCCCTGGACGCCGGGGCGGCGGAATACATCATGAAGCCGTTTGACGGCGACATCATCGGCGCCAAGTTCGCCGAGGCAGGCCTGCTGTGAACCCCGCCGACATAGAACTTTTCGTCGCCCTGGCCCGGGCCCGGGCCGGTCTGAAGGTCGATCCGGCCAAGACCTATCTGATCGAGAGCCGGCTGGCGCCCCTGGCGCGGCGCGAAGGCTTTGCCGGGATCGCCGAACTGGCCGCCGCCCTGCGGGCCAATAGAGATGACAAGCTGATCTGGGCTGTGGTGGAGGCCCTGGCCCTGGGCGAGACGGACTTCTTTCGCGACAGGACGGTCTTTGACACCTTTCGCACGGAAATCCTGCCCACCCTGGCCCGGCTGCGCGGCGCGGCCCCCATCAAGGTCTGGAGCTGCGCCTGTTCCTCCGGCCAGGAGGCCTACAGCCTGGCCATGATCGCCGAGGAGGCCGTCGGCCTGCTGCCGGGCGCCCAGGTCGAGATCTATGGCTCGGACATTTCCGAGCGGGCGCTGGAAAAGGCCCAGTCGGGCCTCTACACCCAGTTCGAAGTGCAGCGCGGTCTGCCGATCCGGCGACTGCTGGAACATTTCGACAAGGTCGAGGACAACTGGCGCCTCACCCCGCGCATCCGCCAGCGGGTGCGCTGGCGCCGGGTCAATCTGGTGGGCGACATGACCGCCATGGGCCAGTTTGACGTCATTTTCTGCCGCTATGTCCTGGCCAGCATGGACGTCCCCTATCGCCGCCGGGTGCTGGAGGCCCTGTCGGGCTTGCTGCCGCCTGACGGTTTGCTGGTGCTGGGGCCTCAGGAAACCGCCGAGACCATCACCCAGGCCCTGCAGCCGGTGCCGGGACGGGCCGGGATCTATGTCCGTAATCCTGCCTTCCGCGCAGCGGCTTGAGCCCGGACAGGCCACCCTTCCTGATCCATGCCATCCGCATCCCCAAGAGCGGATCCACCAGCCTCACCCGCATGCTGGCCGAGGCCTTTTCAGGTCGCGGCCGGCACTATCTGCCCGACACCTTGCGCCGGGAGGCGGCCATCAGCCGCTGGCAAGCCTTTCGCCTCTGGCGCTCCCAGACCCAGAACCTTAGTGCAAAGCTGGGAGTCCTGTCCTTGACTGCGGCCCTGAGCAGGATCGAGACCACCGCCCTGGACGGCGACCTGATCACCGGCGGCCACAGCGACCAGGCCACGGTTCAGGCCGGGCTGAAACGTCCCGTGCGGTTCATCACCCTGCTGCGAGATCCCGCCCGCCGGGCCCTGTCTGACTACAACTATGCCCGGGCCGGTCATCTGAAGAAAAAGCCCTGGCAGCGGTTTGACGCCCACCTCCTGTCAAGGGCGGCAGCCCGCTACGATTTTGCCGGCTTCCTGGACTTTCAGCTGGACCGACCCGAGGTGTTTGGCGACATCGCCTGCGCCTATGTCGGCTGGCGTCCCGGCGAGGACCTGGAGCGCCACCTTGGCGCCAGCCTCTGGGATTGGGCCACCCTGGAACAGCCGGACGGCCTGGCGGCCCGCCTGTCGGAAAAACTCGGCCGCGCCGTCACCTTCGGCCGCCACAACGCCACCGACCGGTTTGCCGCCGAGACCATCACCGCCGCCGACCAGGCCCGTATCGAGCGGCTCTATGGGCGGGACTATGAGCTCCATTCCCGCTGCCAGGCCGACAACGGCTGAGCCGGCCGGAGGCTGGACTTGGACGCCAACCGGGCGCAGCCTTGCAGAAACCGGAGGAGAAACCGACATGGCGCGACCCCTGACAGGACTGCTGGCCGCCGCCCTTCTGCTGACCGCCGGGCCTGTCCTGGCCCAGGACGGCGACGTCGGCGAGATCGTCGTCACGGCCTCGCGCATCGAGGAATTCGACGCCGCCCGAACCCCGGCCATTGTCCTGCGAAAGCGGGCGGACAACCTGATCATCCTGATCAATGTCGTCTGCGACACCCGCGACCCGGGCCAGCGGCGGTCGGAGCTCAAGACCACCCTCCGCAGCCTGATCCAGGCGGCGGCCAAGGACCCGGCCAT
>CAMAVA010000007.1 GCA_945861515.1 Brevundimonas vancanneytii
GCCACGTCTAAAGACAGATCGGATGCGTTGCACAACATGGCCGATCTTCGCGCCGCCTCGCCGGATGAAAAGGCCGCCCTGAGAGAACAGGTGATCGCCATGGCGGAGCGAGGCCTGAAGAGGGCGCCGCGCGCCGACCGCCGCAATCCCGACTATCGACCCGACCCGGCATTTCAGGCGATGGCCCATGTCGCCGGCGATGCCGGGTCCATTGTCGAGAAGATCGATGCGGTCGGCCCGGAGGCCATCGCCGCCAGCTTCCACGATGACGCGATGCGCCTCCGCAACCTGGCGACCTTCATCCTTGCCCGCGACTCCCTCACCAAATTGATCGAGGCCTGCGGAGCTGATTAAACGAATCGCTGACCATCAAGTCCATGTCTGCCGGAACCTGGACGCAGAGCGGGAAGCGGCGAACGTCCGGCTTCGTGCAGAGCGGCGGGTTGGGGAACTGCTGAAGGACTTGGCGCGGGCCGAGACGCCCAATCCTGCCGGGAAAAACCAGCATGTGGTTACGTCCGCCGATGGGACGCAACCTCAATCCATCTCCGAACAGGCCCGCTGCAAAGGCCCCAGCCCCTATGCTACCGCCCTTGCAGAACAGGGCATGAGCCGACAGGCGGCCGGATGGTGCCCGATCCTTCAGGATCGGCTCAGGCGCCCGGAAAACGGCCCTGGCGACGGCCTGCAGAAGATACCGACCGGCCTAGGGCGACACCCGAGCCAAGATCGCCCAAATCGCCGCCGGCCTGGTCAATTGGGGATCGTTCGCGTCGATCAAGCGATCGAGGGCGGCGAGAGGCTCGGACTACAACCGAACCAAGCCTGGGCGCCCTTAAGGTGATCGACCAGCGACGGGCCTGGGGCGGCCGGCGATCGGAAGGCCTCTGGCGAAGAGCGGGAACACGTCTGCGAACGTGAACCAGACGACGACATCGAGGGCCCGCAAGGACAGGCCTCGCCGGAACCTCCTGAAGACGCTCGCTTATGTCGCACCGTGTGTTGCATCGAACCGCCGCGACCCGTTCGCAGCCGTTGAAAATGCTTGGGAATTCTTAGCAACACACGTGCGACATACAGGCCGCAATATCACTCGGCGAGGCCTCGCAACATATTGAAATGCAAGGGAAATTAGTTGGAGGCCTGGCCCGGAATCGAACCGGGGTGCAAGGATTTGCAGTCCTCTGCGTAACCACTCCGCCACCAGGCCTCGCCTTCTGCGGCGCTGGCGGCGCGCCGGAGAGGCGCTTGGCTAGCAGAGGCGAACGGACGGGGCAATGCCTCGCTGCATCGCATTGCGCCGCCGGGGGGGCGGACCTATAAGCCGGCCTTGTGATTTTCGAGGTAGAGATTCCCATGGCCGCCGACTTCGCCGCTGCGCGCGAGAATATGCTCGACAGCCAGATTCGCACGGCCGATGTGACCAACCTCGCCATTCAGGATGCTATCCGGCAGGTCAGGCGCGAGACCCTTCTGCCAGGCAGCAAGGCCTTTGCGGCCTATGCCGATGCCGAGATCGAGTATTCGTCCGGTCGGTTTTTGATGCGACCCCGTGACGTCGCGAAATTGCTTCAGGCGCTTCATCCCGAGGCTGGTCAACGCGCGCTCGCCATCGCTGCGCCCTATGCCGCAGCGGTGCTGGAGCAGATGGGACTGACTGTCGAACGCCTGGATGACGACGGATTGAAAGTTGCGCAAGCCGATCAGTTCGATCTGGTGATCTCTGAGGGGGCGGTGAGCGCTACCCCCGATGACTGGACTGCCAGTCTCAGAATGCACGGTCGTTTGGGAATTGTCGTTCGAAATGGTCCCATCGGTCGCGCGATGCTCTATATGAGATCGCAGGAAGGCATTGGCGTCCGATCCCTGTTCGAGTCCTCGGCGGTCTGCCTGCCCGGATTTGAGCCAAAGGCCGCCTTCGTCTTCTGAGGCCCTCCCCGCGCAACCGGCGACGAGGCGGTCTGAAATCCAGGCGGCGAAAGGGCGGGCCTGTAATCCTGCCGAAACGTTCGTGCGTGAAAAAAGCTTAACTGGTCGCGAGTGGCGGTCAGACTTACAGGCGATCATATAGGGCTGCGCAGGTTGCCGCCGCCTCTGGGGATTGTTGGATGTTGAAAAGCCGTCGGGCCGGATTGCTGGCCGCTATTTGCAGTGCAGGCCTGATGGCCGGACTGGCAGGACCTGTTTCGGCCGAGACCCTCGCCGACGCCATTGGTCTTGCCTATCAGACCAACCCGACGCTGCGCGAACAGCGCGCTAATCTGCGAGCGCTCGATGAAACTGTCGTCCAGGCTCTGTCAGGCTATCGACCCGAGGTTGGTCTGTCCGCTTCGGTTGCAAAGTCCAGTACGGAATATGGTGGCTTGAGCTTCTCTGCGGGTGAGGCCTCCAGCGCCAGCGCCAGCATCACGGTCAGCCAGCCACTTTACACTGGTGGACGCGTTCGCGCCCAGATATCGGCTGCCCAGGCCGATATCGAGGCCGGTCGACAAACCCTTCGGACGGTCGAGGCCGGAATCCTGACCCAGGTGGTGCAGGCCTATGTCGATGTCCGCCGTGACATCGAGGCCCAGCGCATCGCGGACGAGAACGTTTCGGTGCTCCAGCGGCAGCTGGATGAGGCACGGGCCCGCTTCGAGGTCGGTGAAATCACCCGTACCGACGTGGCCCAGGCCGAGGCGCGTTTCGCTGCGGCCAGAGCCAGCCAGGCCAACGCGCGAGCCCAACTCGCCATCAGTCGTTCCAACTACAAGGCCGTCGTTGGCCAGGCGCCCGGTGAACTTGAGCCCGAGCCCAGTCTTGCGGGGCTCTTGCCCGAGACGATCGAGACGGCGTTCGACATGGCGGATCAGAACAATCCCGCGCTTTTATCGGCTGACTTCTCCGAGCAGGCCAGCCGCGCCCGGGTCGCCCAGGCAAAATCCGCGAACCGGCCGAACGTAACTCTGTCCAGCAGTCTTGGCGCCAGCGGCAGCGCGACGCGCGATAACTCCCCGTTCGAAGATTACAACAAGGCTGTTTCCGGCCAGCTCAGCATCACGATGCCGATTTTCTACGGCGGCCAGATTTCTTCCTCAATCCGTCAGGCGCAGCAGCAGAACAAGGCCGATGTCGCCGCAATCGAAGGCGCGCGGCGCAATGCACAGCAGGATGTCGCACAGTCCTGGAACCAGCTTCAGGGCGCGCGCGCGGGTCTGACCGCCAATGAAGAGCAGGTCAGGGCTGCCCGCATAGCCTTCGAGGGCGTGCGCCAGGAAGCCCAGGTGGGATTGCGCACGACCCTGGACGTTCTGAATGCGCAACAGGAACTCCGTTCAGCGGAGTTGTCGCTCATCAATGCGAGACGCGACGAGTATCTTGCCAGCGCGCTGGTGCTATCTGCGGTGGGTCGTTTGGAGGCGCGCTATCTGACCCCCGGACAACCCTTGTATGATCCGGGTCCGCGCAAAAAGAACCGGGCCTATGGACGGGTTCTGTGGGAACCGGCCATTGCAGCGATCGACCGGATCGCTGCGCCGGCCGTCGGACCGTCGCCCGAAGAGGCGGTCAGGACCTCGCCGCGATAGACCTGCTGCTCTTGGCAACTTCTGCGTAAGGATTGCCGTTGTATTTGCAGGAGCGGGCAGGTGAGCATAACCTGCCCGTTAAGCCGGATTCGAACCCTTCAGCTCAGGCCCCGATCATGTCCGAACAGACTGCCCAGGAACCGACGATGGAGGAAATCCTGGCCTCCATCCGCCGAATTATCTCCGAGGACGATGCGCCTCCGGCCGAGGCGGCCCCAGTGGCGGTTTTGACCCCGGTCGAGCCTGAAGACGAAGACGTTCTGGAACTGACGGATGCGATCGAGGCATCTGCTCCTCTGGAGTCCCATGGGGATCTGGATATCTATGAACCGCCGGCAGCGGCGCCTGCGCCGGCTCCCGAACCGGTTGCATGGACTCCCCCCCCGGAACCCGCGCCGGCGCCACGACCGGAACCCCAACCGGTCGCCTATGTGGCTCCCGCAGTTTCGGATGACGATCCGATCATCGGCGCGGCCGCAGCTGCGGCGACGGCCTCGGCTTTCGGTCGTCTGGAAGCCGCCCTGGCCATGCCGGCGCCTGGACGCAGCCTGGACGACGTCGTGCGTGAACTGCTGAAGCCGCTGATCAAGACATGGCTCGACGACAACCTGCCCCGCATTGTTGAGGCCAAGGTAACCGAAGCCGTCGAAAAGCTTCAGCGCGGCCGGGTCGTCTAGAAGCGTCCATTTTGCGACCGGGGCCGTCCTGGCCGCAACTGACAGGCCAGACTGGCCGCTCTCTTGTCCAGCCCCAGGTTCGACCCATGTCGGGTCGTGTCTGGCTTGTCTCAAGTCCACGACAAAACCCCGGCTTTTCCAAAGCGGGAAGGGCGTAGTAAGCACGCCTCTCAACAAAGACTCCCGACATGCTCGAAAAAACCTTCGAACCGCAAACTGCCGAGCCGCGCCTTTATGCGGCCTGGGAAGCCGCTGGCGCCTTCAAACCGTCGGATGATCCGAAGGCCGAACCCTTCAGCATTGTCATCCCGCCCCCCAATGTGACCGGCAGCCTGCATATCGGCCATGCGCTGAACAATACGCTGCAGGATGTGCTGATCCGGTTCCAGCGGATGCGGGGGAAGGCGGCCCTTTGGCTGCCCGGGACTGACCACGCCGGGATTGCGACCCAGATGGTCGTGGAGCGGCAACTGGCCGCCAGCGGGGCAAACGTCAGCCGGCGCGACCTTGGACGGGACGCCTTTGTCGCCAGGATCTGGGAATGGAAGGCGGAAAGCGGCGGAACCATCGTCAACCAGCTTCGTCGCCTGGGCGCCAGCTGCGACTGGAGCCGTGAGCGGTTCACCCTGGACGAGGGTCTGTCAGCGGCGGTGCGCAAGGTCTTTGTCACCCTGCACAGGCAGGGCCTGATCTATCGCGACAAGCGCCTGGTCAACTGGGACCCGCAATTCCAGACGGCGATTTCCGATCTTGAAGTGGAACAGAAGGAAGTCGACGGCGCCTATTGGCACTTCGCCTATCCACTTGAAGATGGCAGTGGCGAGATCGTCGTGGCGACCACCCGGCCCGAAACCATGCTCGGTGACACCGCGGTCGCTGTTCATCCCGACGACGAACGCTACCGCGACCTGATCGGAAAAAAAGTGCGTCTGCCGATCGTCGGCCGGCTCATTCCCATTGTGGCCGACACCTACGCTGATCCCGAAAAGGGCTCCGGCGCGGTGAAGATCACTCCGGCCCATGACTTCAATGACTTCCAGGTCGGCAAGCGCCATGGCCTGGATGCGATCAGCATCCTCGACGCCTTTGGCCGCATCAACGAGAATGGCCCCGCCGATCTTCAGGGGCTGGACCGCTTTGTCGCCCGCAAGGAAATCATTTCCCGGTTCGAGGAATTGGGCCTGCTGCGGCAGATCGAGAAGACTCGTCACCAGGTCCCGCATGGCGACCGCAGCGGCGTCGTGATCGAGCCGTTTCTGACTGACCAGTGGTACGTGGACGCCGAAACCCTGGCCCGGCCCGCGATCAAGGCCGTCGAAGAGGGGCAGACGGTCTTCGAGCCCAGCAGCTGGGACAAGACCTATTTCGAATGGATGCGGAACATCCAGCCCTGGTGCATCAGTCGCCAGCTCTGGTGGGGTCATCGGATCCCGGCCTGGTATGGCCCTGATGGGGAGATTTTTGTCGCCGAAACCGAGGCCGAGGCCCAGTCCCTGGCTGACGCCCACTATGGCGCTGCGACCCTGCTGATCCAGGATGAAGACGTCCTGGACACCTGGTTCTCATCCGGTCTCTGGCCCTTCTCGACCCTGGGCTGGCCGGAGCAGACCGAAGACCTCAAGCGCTTCTATCCGACCCACACCCTGGTGACGGGTTTCGACATCATCTTCTTTTGGGTTGCCCGGATGATGATGATGGGGCTGCACTTCACGGGTGAGGTCCCGTTCAAGCGGGTAGTCATCAACGCCCTTGTCCGCGACGCCTCCGGCGCCAAGATGAGCAAGTCCAAGGGCAATGTCATGGACCCCCTGGACCTGATCGACCAGTATGGCTGTGATGCGGTTCGCTTTACCCTGACGGCCATGTCGGGCCAGGCCCGCGATATCAAGCTCTCGACACAGCGGATCGAAGGCTATCGCAACTTCGGCACCAAACTGTGGAATGCCACAAGGTTCAGCCAGATGAACGGCTGCGTCCGGATTGAGGGTTTCGACCCCGCGGGTGCGAGCCAGACGCTGAATCGATGGATTCGCGGTGAAGCGGTCAAGACTGCCGCCGAGGTGACCAGGGCCCTTGAAGACTGCGCCTATGACGCAGCCGCCGGGGCGCTTTACCGGTTCATCTGGAACGTCTTCTGCGATTGGTACCTTGAACTGGCCAAGCCGATCCTCAATGGCTCGGATATGGCCGCAAAGGCGGAAACCCAGGCCATGACCGCCTGGGTTCTGGATCAATGTCTGGCTCTGTTGCACCCGGTCATGCCTTTCGTCACCGAGGAACTCTGGGCCAGGACTGGCGAAGAGGGGCCGGCTCGCAAGGGGATGCTGATCACGGAGTCCTGGCCGGAACTTCCAGCCAGCTGGATCGACACAGCCTCGGAGTCTGAAATCGGCTGGGTGGTCGACCTGGTCAGCCAGGTGCGGTCTGTTCGGGCCGAGATGAACGTGCCGCCGGGCGCCCGGGTCCCGCTCACCTTGGTGGGAACCTCACCCGAGACGGCGACGCGCCTCGAGCATCACGCTGACCTGATCCGGACTCTCGGGCGGATCGAGTCGCTGGAACTGGCAGAAGTGTCGCCACAGGGGTCTGTGCCTTTCGTCATCGGGGAGGCGACAGCGGCCCTGTCCGTAGCCGCATTCATCGATCTGGCCGCGGAGAAGACAAGGCTTTCAAAGGAAATCGCCAACTACGGCGCTGATATCGACCGGACCAACCGCAAGCTGCTCAATCCTGATTTCCTGGCCAAGGCCAAGGAAGAGGTGATCGAGGAAAACCGCGAACGACTGGCCGAAGCTGAGGCCGCCAGGAGCAAGCTCGAGGCGGCCTTGAAGCGTCTGGAAAGCGTGGGTTAGGGGGTGCGCCTCCTTGAAGGCGCGTCATTCGACTAGAGGGGCTTTACGACGGCCAGCACCCTTCGGCCCAGTTCCACGATCTCCTTGCGGCGGAAGACCGTCAGCAGGCCGAAGGCAAAGGCCAGGTTGGTGCAGGCAGCGACGAAGAGGCCGCCGCCGTCGCTGTTGGGGTCAATGCCCAGCGGCGTGAACAGGTGGAAACTGACTGCGCCGGTCATGACCAGCAGTCCGGCAAGGGCGCCACCCGCCTGCAGGTGCTTGAACCTGGGATGCAGGCCGACGATCAGCAGAGTCGAGGCCAGCAGCTCGATCGAGCCGATCACGTATTGGGAGAACAGGCCGGTGTGGGAAAACAGTCCTGCCAGGTCCAGGGAGCCTGCCCAGCCATCCAGGCGACCAAAGATCTCCTGGGTCTTGGGATGGTCGGTGAACTTGTAGCGAAGGCTGTCCAGGAAAATGGCGGACATGAACAAGGCCATGCCGTCCGGGATGTAGCGCAGGTAGGATTTGAAACGGTTCATTTCAGCACCGTCGGCCAGTTGCTGTCGCCCTTGCGTATGAAGCCCGGAATGTCCTTGTTCCATTTGGTCTGAACCTCTGAATTGTAGTTGAGATAGAGCTTGCCACCGACGATCTTCCAGTGCTGGGGATCACCCTTGGCCGTATAGCCCTGCGAAACAGCCCAGGCGCAGTAGCCGCCATATTGCGGGGCGTAGGCGGCGGGGTTGGCCTTGAACTTCGCCAGATTGGCGGCCGAGGAGAATTTCCAGGTCGCGCCCTTCCACTCGGTCTTGAAACTGTCCACGCCAGGCGTGGGCCGACCCGCCGTGAAATAGGCGACAACGTCGTAGCCGCCCGCCGCCGCGTTCGAGAGGGCTGGCGTGTAGATCAGCGGCTTCGCCGCCAGCGCCAGGCCGGGGGCGGCCACGGGGCCTGCGGCCAGGGCAATGGCCAGGAACAGCATCTTGGGATTCATGATCTTGGTCTCCTTCAGGCGACGCGCCGGTCATTGACCAGGGCGTCAGGGGTGAGTGGCGGGTCCAGAGGGGTTTCCGCCAGATGGTTGACGTAGTTGCTTAGGGTCTTGAGCCCGACGGCCAGGACCACATCGAGGGCCTGAGCCCGGGTGAAGCCGGCGGCCAGGAAGGCCGTGACCTCGCTATCGGTCAGAAAGCCGCGTTCGCGGACCATGCGGATGGCAAACAACCTGAGGGTTTCCAGCCTCAGGTCAGACAATGGTCTCCGGTCGCGGACCGCCCGGATATCGGGCTCTGGCAGGCTGGCCTGCCGGGCGCGCCGGGTATGGGCCGGCGTACAGTAGTGGCTGTCATGCTCCACCGAGATGGCCAGCAGCACGAGTTGCTGCTCGGCATCCGTGAAGCTGGACTTCCGGAATATCGCTGAGCTGACCGAATAGGCCTCGAGCAGTTGCGGGCTCTCGGCCATCTGCCCCAGCAGAGCCGGAACATATCCGAGGGATGCGCTGGCCTCTTCAAGGAAGGGCTTGGCGGCGAAAGGGGCCGTGGCCCGGGAGTGGATGGCAAATTCAGACATGACGGCTCTATAGCGCCGCGCAAAAATTGCGATAATCCGTCCAATAAGAATATGATATATGCGTAGACTGCATGAATGGAGCGAGAATGGATCGACTGGAGGCGCTCAAGCTTCTCATTCGCGTATCCGAAACGGGCAGTTTCAGCCGTGTCGCGGCGGAATCCGGCGTCAGTCAGTCTGCGGTGAGCCGCACAATCACGACCCTGGAGGCGGACCTGGGAGCCCGGCTGTTGAACCGGACCACCCGCCGGGTCGCCTTGACCGAGGCCGGACAACGGGCCTGCGACCGGGCCCGGCTCGTGGTCAGCGAAATGGAAGGGCTGGAGGCGGCCGTCCGGGGTTTTGGTCAGGAGCCCGTGGGCCTGTTGCGGGTCGCCTCTTCGGTGGCCTTCGCCCGGGCGGAGCTGGCGCCCGCCGCGGGAGCGTTTCTGACCTGCTGGCCACGGGTTCGTCTGGATCTGGCGGCGCGCGATGATCGAGTTGACCTGATCGCCGAGGGCGTGGACCTGGCGTTTCGGCTGGGTGACCAGCAGGATTCACGCCTGACCGGGCGGCAATTGGGTAGTTATCCGCGCATGGTCGTTGCTGCTGCTGGTTTCGAAGAACGATTTGGCAGGGTTGGGTCGCCTCGTGACCTGCCGGATTTCCCCTGTCTCGGATTCACCTCCACGACTTATGGCAACAGATGGCCGCTCAGCGACGGACGCCAACGGATTGATGTCGAGGTCACCCCGACCCTGCGCACCGCCAATGGCGAGGTGATCGCAGACCTGATGCGGTCAGGACTGGGCGCCGCCCTGGTGCCCAGCTTTCTCGTCTCTTCGGACATTGCTTCTGGTCGTCTGGTGCGGATTCTGCCGGAATGGTCTGCCCCGCCCCTGGCGTTGTGGGCTCTCTGGCAGGGGCGGGCACTCTCGGGCAAGGCCCGGGCATTTCTGGATTTCATCATTCCGCGACTGGCCGTTTCATCCTGAATCAAGGCTTGTTTGCATCCCGACGGGCGGTGTGCTTTCACCCGGGTTGGACTCGCGACACAGAAGCGCGGTCGCCTGTTCATGTTCCGGAGGAAACTGATGTCTGAAGCCGCAACGACATGGCCTGCCATGTCCATCGCCCAGGCCCATGCGCTGCTCACCGCGCCCGGCGGTCCCTGCGAGATAGAAGAAGTCGTCATCCGGGGCATTCCGACCCGCGTCTGGAAAGGTGTTCCGCCCACCCTGCGAGACACCCTGTCTGTCGCAAGAGCGCATGGTGAAAAGATATTCCTCGTCCATGAAGACGAGCGGGTATCCTATGAGGCCTTTCATCGCGCCGTGGCAGCCTTTGCTGCCGCCCTCGCGGAACACGGTGTGAAAAAGGGCGATCGTGTCGCCATCGTCATGCGCAATCTGCCCGAATGGCCGGTCGCTTTCTATGCGGCCCTGAGCCTTGGCGCCATTCTCACGCCGCTGAACGCCTGGTGGACCGGCTCGGAGCTGGAATATGGCCTGACCGATTCCGGCACCAAGGTCGCGGTCATGGATGTCGAACGGTTCGACCGCCTGGCCGAGCATCTGCCCAACTGCCCGGACCTGCAGCATGTCTTTGTCAGCCGCATGATCGACGAGGTCACCCATCCCTATGTGACCAAGCTGGAGACCGTGATCGGCGAGCCCGGCAGTTGGGCCGCCCTTCCGGATGCCGCGCTGCCCGACACGCCGCTGGAACCGGAAGACGACGCGACGATCTTTTACACTTCCGGCACCACCGGCAAGCCCAAGGGGGCCCTGGCCACTCACCGGAACATCAACACCAATATCATGTCGTCAGGGTCGGCCGCCGCACGGCAGTACCTCCGCCGGGGCGAGATGCCGCCGGCCCCGGACCCGGCCGCGCCCCAGAAGGGGATGATGATCTCTGTGCCGTTCTTTCACGCCACTGGCTGCATGGCGGTTCTGAACCCCTCGATGTTCGGCGGCCACAAGATCGTCATGATGCGCAAATGGGATCCTGATCTGGCCATGCAGCTGATCGAACGGGAAAAGGTCACCCATTGCGGCGGTGTTCCGACCATCGCCTGGCAGTTGATCGAGCACCCCGCCCGGGCAAAATACGACCTGTCGAGCCTTGAAAGCGTCTCCTATGGCGGCGCGCCGTCAGCCCCGGAACTGGTCCGCAAGATCAAGGAAACCTGGCCCAAGTCGGCGCCCGGCAACGGCTGGGGCATGACCGAAACCAGCGCCACCGCGACCACCCACGGCGGTGAGGACTATGAACACAGGCCAGACAGCTGCGGGCCTCCCGTTGCAGTGTGCGATCTCAAGATCATGACTGTCGAGGGAGATCGCGAACTGCCCATCGGCGAGGTGGGCGAGCTGTGGTGCAAGGGTCCGCAGGTGGTGAAGGGCTATTGGAACAAGCCGGAGGCCACCGCCCAGACCTTTGTCGATGGCTGGGTGAAGACCGGAGACCTGGCGCGGCTCGATGAAGAAGGATTCTGCTTCATCATTGACCGGGCCAAGGACATGCTGATCCGGGGCGGCGAGAACATCTACTGCATCGAGGTGGAGAACGTCCTCTATGATCACCCTGCGGTCATGGACGCGGCCCTCGTCGGCATTCCTCATAAGTCTCTGGGGGAGGAGCCCGGTGCGGTTGTGACTCTCAAGCCGGACGCCCAGGCCACCGAACAGGAGCTGCGGGCCTTCGTCGCCGATCGGCTGGCCGCCTTCAAGGTGCCGATCCGCATCGCCTTCTGGCATGAGACCCTTCCACGCAACGCCAACGGAAAGATTCTCAAGCCCGAGGTCAAGAAGATCCTGGCGGCGGTGATGGAGGCCCAGGCCTGAGCACAGACCGGATGTCAAAGTTGCTGTGGCCACAGGATTGTGGTCACCTGCTCTTCATTTTCGGGAGGCTCAGCCATGGTTCAATCAAAGGCCATGACCGTCGACGACTATATGAGCGAAGTGGCGCCGGAACGTCTCGAAGCGATCAGCCGACTTCGCGCGCTCTGCCTTGAGCAACTGACGGATTGGCAGGAACGGATGGCCTGGGGCATGCCCGGATATGGACCGGCGGGCGCCGACCCGATCGTCGCCTTCAACAGCCAGAAACAATACATCTCTTTCTACGCCGGACATACGGCGGTTCAGGCCTTCGCCGAGCAGCTCAAGGGCATCAATTGCGGCAAGGGCTGCATCCGCTACAGCAGCCCGGCGAGGATCGACTTTGCGGTGGTCGAAGCCATCCTCAAGGAAATTCGGGCCAGAAACCAGCCGATGTGCTGAAAGCCGACGGTCTGGATCAGGCGCTGACGGGTGGCCGCCGCCCTGCCCAGGGCCGAGCGATCTCCAGTTCATAGGCCAGCTCGAACAGGGTGCGTTCCTGTCCGATCCGGGCGCTGATCTGGCTGCCGATCGGCAAGCCCGACTCTGACCAGGACAGCGGCACGCTCATGGCCGGAGCGCCGGCCACATTGTGCAAGGGCGTGTAGCCCACATAATCGGTCAGGCGCTCCGACAGCTCGGCAAACGGGACGTCTCCCGAGACATAGCCCAGTGGCACGGGGGGCTTGGTCAGGACGGGTGACAGGACAACGTCAAAGCGGCGCAGCCAGTCGTCATAGGCCTTTGCCGCCGCCTCCAGCCGGCTGATCGCTTCGCCTAAGGCGCTGGGGGGTAGACTGGCCACCAGCTGGGCCATGCCGAGGGTGAAGGGCTCCAGCATCGTCGTGTCGGCCGGGCCTCCAACCGCTTTTCCCACGGCTGCGACAAGTTCGGCGGCCCCTGCCGCCCAGAGGGTCAGGAAGTCCTGCCCAAACTGGATGCTGTCGACCGGCCAGTCGGTTGGCTCGATGTGGTGGCCCAACTCCCCGAGGAGGTTCGCCGTGCCTTCGACGGAAGAGCGAACCTCGGCGTCCGGCTGGCGACCTGATCCTGAGCGGTAGAACAGGCCGACCTTCAAACGCTTTCGGCCAGGTCCGGCGACGAGTCCGACCGGGGCCAGCCCTCCGGTCGGACGTTCCGTGGCCGCGAACAGGGCCGCGGAATCCCTTACGCTCCGGCTGACGACATGATTGACGCTGATATCGGTCGCCCTGGTCCCAGGCATCGGGTCGATCATACGGCCCCGTGACGGCTTCAGGCCGAACAGGCCGCAATTGGAGGCGGGAATCCGTATGGAGCCGCCCCCATCACTGGCATGGGCAATAGGCAGGATGCCCGCCGCCACCGCGACGGCCGCCCCGCCGGAAGAACCGCCTGACGAATGGTCCGTGTTCCAAGGATTGCGGGTCGGCCTGTAGCCGATCGGCTCCGTCGTCGGCAGGAAGCCATATTCGGGCGAGGCGGACTTGCCAAAGAAGATCAGGCCGGCCCGTTCGAAGGAGTCTATATAGACATCCTGGGCCTTGGCCGGCGGATGGTTGAGCGTCCAGCGGGACCCCGAGCGGGTCGGCATGCCGATCGCGTCATCCAGGTCCTTGACCAGGAAGGGCACGCCGGCAAACGGGCCGGACTGTCCGCCGGCGCGAGCCTTGTCCATGGCCCTGTCGAAATCGGAGTTGACCAGGAAGCCAAGTCGGCCCTGCAGCGCTTCGGCCTTTCGAATGGTGGCGTCCATCAGTTCGACTGCGCTCACTTCCTTGTTTCGGAGACGTGACGCCAGTTCGGTGGCGTCAGGCGTCCAGGCCTTGGCGACAGGGGAAGATTCGACCGGCGGCTTCGCCCCGGTGGCGCAGCCCGAAAGTACAGCTGCGCCGGCTGACGCGGCCAGAAGGCCGCGCCGGGAGATGTCGGTCATGTCGGAAGTTCCCTCTGTTCGTCCCGCCTGAGGCGTCTGCTGCGCCTCTGAATCGCAAGCAGATTGACCGGATCATGGGTCTCACGCAACCGCCCGCCTTGCGTCGGGATGCCGGTTCGTAGTCAATCAAAGACAGGGTTCGGAGTGCGGCCAAGGGAGTCGCCTTCCGCCGAAAGGGGTTTTGATGTTTCGAGCCGAAAACGCACAGAGCCTGACGGGCCTGGCTCTGACCCTGCTGATCTGCTGGGCCGTGTCAGAGAACCGTCGCGCCTTCCCGTGGCGACTGGCAATCGGCGCTCTGGTCGTTCAGGTCGGTCTGATCCTGCTGCTTTTTGGCCTGCCGGCGGCCCAGGGCGTCGTTGCAGCCATCAGTGGCGCTGTGGATGGTCTGGCGGCAGCGACCGGCAAGGGAACGCAGTTCGTGTTTGGCTATCTGGGCGGCGGCGCCCAGCCCTACGCCATCGCCGATGACGGGGCGCTGTTTGTCTTCGCCTTTCAGGTGCTGCCCCTGATTCTGGTGATTTCGGCCCTGTCGGCCTTGCTCTGGCACTGGAAGATCCTGAAATGGATCATCCGCCTTTTCGGCTTCTTGTTTGAGAAGACCATGGGCATGGGCGGCGCCTCTGCGACGGCCACGGCCGCCAACATTTTCCTCGGCATGGTCGAAACCCCCATCATCATCCGTGGCTATCTCGACAAGCTGACCCGGTCCGAGATGTTCATGATGATGGTGGTTGGCCTGGCCACGGTCGCTGGATCGACCATGGTTGCCTATGCCCTGATCCTGAAAGCGACCCTGCCCAATGCGGCGGCGCACGTACTGGTGGCTTCGGTTGTCTCGGCGCCGGCCGGTGTTCTGCTGGCCCGGATCGTCATTCCCGAGGCCCGGGATCAGGCGAAGATCACCGTCGACTACACGTCACTGCTCAAATACGAGTCCTCGATTGACGCCATTTCCAAGGGCGTTGCGGACGGCCTGATGGTGGTCCTGAACATCTCGGCCATTCTGATTGTGTTCGTGGCCTTCGTGGCAATCGGCAATGAGATCCTGGGCTTGCTGCCGCCCATCGGTGGCCAGCCGATGACCATCGAGCGGGTCCTGGGATTTGTCTTCGCTCCCCTGGCCTGGTCGCTCGGCATCAGCTGGGAGGAAGCAGGCAAGGCGGGTTGGCTCCTGGGTGTGAAACTGGTGCTGACGGAATTCATCGGCTTCATCGAGCTTGGCAAGATTCCAGCGGGTGAAATGACCGAACGGACGCGGATGATCATGACCTACGCCCTGTGCGGTTTTGCCAATGTGGGTTCCGTGGGGATCACGGTGTCCGGCCTGGGCGTCCTGATGCCGGAACGGCGAGCCGAGGTGATTTCCATGGTCTGGAAGGCGCTATTGGCCGGGTTCCTGGCCACCTGCATGACGGCCGCGGTCGTCGGCGCCCTGCCCAGGGAACTGTTTGGAATCGCCGGCTAGAACCAGACCGGCTCTGGAGGAAAAATCATGAAGCTCTATGACAGCCTGCGCGCGCCCAACCCCCGGCGGGTGCGCTGGTTCCTGGCCGAAAAAGGTGATCCCGCGATCGAGGTCGTCAATATCGACGTCTTCAAGGGCGAACACCGCACTCCGGAGTACCTGGCGAGGGCTGGGCTGGCCAATGTTCCGGCTCTGGAAATGGATGACGGCACCACGATCACCGAGTCGGTGGCGATCTGCCGCTACCTCGAGAGCATCTTTCCCGAACCCAACATGTTTGGGCGGGAGCCACGGGAATCAGCGGTCTTCGAGATGTGGCTGCGCCGGACCGAGATGATGGCGGCCGGGCCGTTGATGATGGCCGTTCGGCATTCCCACCCGGCGCTGGCTGCCCTTGAAAAGCAGATTCCCGAGATTGCCGAGAGCAGCCATATCAGCGCCGGCCGGGCCATGAAGATGCTCGACCGCAGACTCGCTGAAAGTGAGTTCATCGCCGGAGACCGGGTCAGCATGGCCGATATCGTGGCTGCGACATCGATCGATTTCGCCCGGATGGCAAAGTTCAAGATTGCCGATGACCTTGCGCATGCCAATCGCTGGTATGCCGCGATGATGGAGCGTCCGGCTGCGAAAGCAGGGACCTCGGCGTGATCAGGGCCGCCCTCGCCGCTGCAGCGCTGCTTCTCGCGCCTGCCAGTGCGCTGGCGCAGTCGCTTGCGGTGATCGGGCCAGACGGACGGGGGGTCGTACTTTCACCGACAGCGCTTCAAGCCTTGTCTCAGGGCGAGGCGAAACTGGGTGAGGGGGGCAAGGCTGTCGCCTATCAGGGGCCTACCCTGTCGGCCCTGTTGCGTGAGGCCGGCGTTCCAGGGGGGGCGAGGCTGCATGGAAAGATCCTCGCGACCTATGTGGTGGTGACCGGGTCGGACGGCTATCGCGCCGTGCTCTCCCTCGCGGAGATCGATGGATCGCTCCGTGACGGCTCCATCATTCTGGCGGATCGCCGCACAACCGGTCCTCTTGCCGAAAACGAAGGGCCCTATCGACTGGTGGTCGGGCCGGACAAGCGGCCGGAGCGCGCGGTCAGGATGGTTGTCAGGATCGAGGTGGTGGCGGCGCCCTGAAGACAAGGCGCCGCCTGTTGGCCTAGCCGAAAAGCTTCGCAGCGGTTTCCGCCACGAGGCGGCCCTGATGACGGGCCCCTTCAAGTTCGTTTTCGGAAGGCTGGCGAGATCCATCGCCGCCGGCGATCGTCGTGGCGCCGTAGGGACTGCCGCCGGTGACTTCGTCCAGTCGCATCTGTCCCTGGAAGCTGTAGGGCAATCCGACGACGGTCATGCCGAAATGCAGCAGGTTGGTGATAATCGAGAACAGGGTGGTCTCCTGACCGCCGTGCTGGGTTGCGGTTGAGGTGAAGGCCGCGCCGACCTTGCCATTCAGGGCCCCGCGCGCCCAGAGGCCGCCAGCCTGATCGAGAAATGCTGCCATCTGCGAATTGATGCGGCCAAAGCGGGTCCCGGCGCCGACGATGATGGCGTCATAGCCGGCGAGGTCCTCGATCGTGGCGATAGGCGCTGCCTGGTCCAGCTTAAAGTGGGACGCAGTGGCGATCGCTTCCGGAACCGTTTCCGGGACCCGCTTGATATCGACCTCAGCCCCAGCGACGCTTGCAGCGCCTTCTGCGACGGCCTGGGCCATGGTTTCGATATGGCCATAGGCCGAATGGTAGAGAACGAGAATTCTGGGCATTTTGGTCTCCATCCTGTCGCTGGGGGCTCATCGCCGCCCTTACTGAAACTGATGATGTGACAGATTGGAACGGTCTCGACCTTGGCAAGGTCCTGGCTTTGCAAAAGGTTCCGGGGCGCCGGTTTGGATCTGGCAGGCCCAGGCTGCGCGGTGACAATGCGGCCCTGCGATCAGACCGGCCGGGACAGGGTCGCGTAAAGATCACCCGACCCGCCTGCATTCATCAGGCTGAGTGCAAGGGTGCAGATCAGGGCGGCCATGGCGAGAAAAATGAGGAGAAGTTTCCTCATGGCAGTTGTTCTCCGAAGTCCTGTCCAGAAGGTGGGAGGATGGTTCGGAAAATGCAACCGAATGGGGGGCGTTTCTCGTTAAAGTTCTTTCACGATCGGATCAGGAAATCTGTTGCCTGGGGCGAACCTTTTTGATCACCCCGGAAAAGGACATCATCGGACCGGATTGATTGAAGATAACGCCGCGCACGAAGATCATTGAGCGTCCGGCCTTGACCACTTCGCCAGTGCATTCGACCAGGTCGCCTTCGTGGGCCGGGCCGATGAATTCGCCATTCAGACTCACCGTAACGGCGTGGTCGTTGCGCAGTTCTCGCCAGGCCAGGGCGAAGAGCGCGAAATCAGCAAAGGTCATCATGCAGCCGCCGTGCATGAAGCCTCCGCCGTTCATGTGCCGGGCTTCGGCCCGGAAGGCGCAGCGGATGGAGTTGTCGTCCTCAACCCGGAAGTGGAAAGGGCCTGACTGGTTTTCAAAAGGATCGCTGTCCCAGCAACGCCAGCCGGCCCATTCGCCTACGGAAATCAGACGCGGCCCACCTGCAACATCATCTCCACCGTCCATGCTCGACTCTCCTGCGTGCGTCTCCATAACCGGGGAGCGTGGTTCGTGCAGCCGAAAACCGGACGGCAGCCCCAACGAGTCGGACCGTTTGATCCCGGCGCGAAAAGGTGTTTCTCATCCCGCCATGAGCTCTCCGATCGAAGACGAGATATTTTCCCAACTGGCCGGGCTTGCTCCGGGCAAGAGCGTTGACCCTTCAGAGATCGCCAAGGCCCTTCAGCCGGAGCGCTGGCAGCGGATGCTGGGGCAGGTTCGCTCCGAGGCAGTCGGACTGGCGCGCCAGGGCAGGCTGGTCATTACGCGCCATGGCAAGCCTGCCGACCCCGACAGCTTCAAGGGCGTCTATCGGCTCAGACTGCCGGATTCGAATCCAATAGCTGCCGAAGCGGAGCATGATTCATGATCATCTATGGCTCGTCGATATCGCCATTCGTCAGGAAAGTTCTGGCCGTTGCGGCCGAGAAGGACATCGAGGTCGAGCACAGGGTTCCGCCTCCTGGCCAACCTGACCCCGATTTCCTGGCAGCCAGTCCCTTTGGCAAGATTCCCGCCCTCAAGGACGGGGACTTCATGGTCTGCGATTCCAGCGCCATCGCTCACTATCTTGAGGCCATCAAGCCCGACCCGTCCCTGATACCGTCTTCGGCCAAGGAGCGCGCCAGGACAGTCTGGTTCGACGAATACGCTGACACCATCCTGGTTGCCGCCGCCGGCAAGATCTTCTTCAACCGAATCGTGGCTCCGAAGTTCATGGGTCAATCGGGAGATCAGGCCGTTGCGGATGCAGCGGAGAAAAATGAGCTTCCGCCTGTGCTGGACTACCTGGAGCAGGCCATTCCAGAGAGCGGCTTCCTGGTGGGCGACCGGTTGACCTTGGTCGATATCGCCGTCGCCAGCCCGTTCGCCAATATCCGCCATCTGGGTCTCGACCTTTCCAGATGGCCCAAGACCCAGACGTGGTCTGACACCATGCTCGACCGGCCATCGTTCAAGACGACGGTCGCCAAGGAAACCCGGTTCCTGTCACGCTGAATAGACGATGATGGACGGTCAGAACGCAGAAAGCCGGACCGCCCTCTCGGCGCTTCTCGGCCAGATCGCGGACTGCCGGGCCTGTTCCGGGGAATTGGCCCACGATCCTCGGCCGGTTGTCAGGGTTTCGGGCTCGGTCAGGCTGCTGATCTGCGGCCAGGCGCCCGGCCGCCGTGTTCATGAAAGTGGCGTGCCCTTCGACGACCCTTCGGGAGATCGGCTGCGCGGCTGGATGGGCGTCGATCGCAAGACCTTCTACGAGAGACCAGAGATCGGCGTCGCCGCCATGGCCTTCTGCTTTCCCGGAACCCGGCCAAGGGGAGGGGACTATCCGCCACCACCGCGTTGCGCCCAACTCTGGCGCAAGCCGCTCATGGCCGCTCTGCCCCAAATGGATTTGACCCTGCTGGTCGGGACCTATGCCCAGAAATGGAGCCTGGAGGACCGGGTGCGCCCCACCCTGACCGAGACCGTAGCGTCCTGGCGCAGCTTTCTGCCCCACTACCTGCCCATGCCGCATCCTTCCTGGCGCAACACCGGCTGGCTGAAACGCAATCCATGGTTCGAAACAGAGGTGCTGCCCTATCTTCGCCGCCGGGTCGCGGACATCCTGAGCCCATGAACCGTCGCAACATCCTCTGGGGGCTTGTCGGTCTGGGCGGCTGCGCACCCCTGACCGTCCAGTCCAGGCTGACGCCGCCCCACGCTTTCGAAGGGCCGCTGCTTTCAAGGGACTGGTTCATCGCCGGGGACGGCGCCCGGCTCGGCCTGACCATCTGGCCTGCGATGGGAGAGACGAGGGCTGTCATCGTCGCACTTCACGGCATGAGTGACTATGCCAACGCCTTTCATCTGGCGGCCCCGGCCTGGTCGCAACAAGGCATAGCGACCTACGCTTTTGACCAGCGCGGATTCGGTCGCTCTGTCGGTCGTGGACTCTGGGCTGGGCCTGACCTGATGACTGAAGATCTGCGGCAGTTCGTCCGTCTGGTCAGGGCCCGCCATCCATCGGTCCCCTTGACCGTCGTCGGCGAAAGCATGGGGGGGGCAGTCGCCATCTGCGCCTTTGCAACGGACAACCCGCCCGACGCAGACGGGCTCATCCTGCTGGCCCCGGCGGTCTGGGGATGGTCAAGCCAGCCCGTTCCCAACAAGACCCTGCTCTGGCTATCGGCCCGGCTTGCGCCAGCCCGCCCGTTGACGCCCCCTGAATGGTTGTCCAGCGCGGTTCAGCCAAGCGACAATCTGGAGGAGCTGCAGGCCATGGGCCGGGACCCGCAGATGATCTGGGGCGCGCGGCCGGACACCCTGTTCGGGCTGGTCAGTCTCATGGAGGCTGCCTCCCGGGACATCGGCCAGGTCCAGGCGCCGATCGCCTATCTCTATGGGGCGAAGGATCAGGTCATACCCGTGGCGCCTTCCCTGGCCGCCGCAGCCAGGATCAAGCCTTCCGATCGAAGCGCCTGGTACGGTGAGGGGTATCATCTGCTGATCCGGGACCGGCAGCGGGAACGAGTTATCCGGGATGTGGCCAGTCTGGTCCGGTTTCCGGACAAGCCCCTGCCTTCCGGGGCTCCCGCCATTCCTTCGCCTCGGAACAGGCATTCCTGATCATGGGGGTTGTGAGGGTGAGCCGTGCGGCGTAAAGCGCGCCGGCGCACTCTCTTGCCCTCACTATGCCCTACGGCGGAAAAATTCCGGCATGACCCTCTTCGATTCCCCCGCCTTTGAAGACCATGAGGGCGTGCACGCCTTCAGCGACCCGGCCTCCGGTCTCAAGACCATCATCGCCGTACATTCCACAGTCCGCGGCCCCGCAGCCGGCGGATGCCGCATGTGGCCCTATGAAAGCGCTGAAGCGGCCCTGACGGACGCGCTGCGGCTGTCCAGGGCCATGTCATACAAGAACGCCATGGCTGATCTGGACCTTGGCGGCGGCAAATCGGTGATCATCGGCAATTCCCGGACCGACAAGTCGCCGCAGCTCTTCCAGGCCTTCGGCCGTGCCGTCGAACGGGTCGGTGGTCGCTACTGGACGGCGGAAGATGTCGGGGTCTCGCCGGCCGACCTGATGGAGGCTCGCAAGGAGACCCGCTACGTCGCCGGTCTGGAAGGCCACGCCGCCGCTTCAGGCGATCCCAGCCCCGTTACCGCCGAGGGTGTTTTCCGCGGTCTGCGGCTTTGCGTGGAGCGCGCCTATGGTCGAGACCTGAAGGGAGTAACAGTTGCGATCCAGGGCGTCGGCCATGTGGGCGGCTATCTCGCCGAGAAGCTCCATGCCGCGGGCGCAAGGCTGGTGATCACCGATGTCAATCAGGAGGCGCTGGACAGGCTGTCTCGCCGGACCGGGGCGACGGTCGTGGCTCCTGACGCCATCCTGGACGTCGAGGCCGAGGTTTTCGCGCCTTGCGCCATGGGCGGCGCCGTTTCGCTGGAAGCTCTGTCCCGGCTGAAGGGAAGAGTTGTCGCCGGCGCCGCGAACAACCAGCTGGCCTCCACCGAGGCCGGCCAGTCGCTGTTCGAGCGGGGCATCGTCTATGCCCCGGACTATGTGATCAACGGCGGCGGCATCATCAATGTGGCGGCGGAAATCCGGGGCCTGGAACTGGGTGCGGCCTTCGACGGCGACTGGGTCGAGACCAAGCTGTCCCGGCTGATGGAAACTCTTGGCCAGATCATGGACCGTTCTGTCGACGAGGGACGTCCCACCGATGTCATTGCCAATGAAATGGCCCGGGAACGGCTGAAGTCCTAGTCAAGGCCGGTACAGGCCGCCGGGTCAAGAACCACCCGGACCTGGTCTCCTGGCGCCGGGCCGCCGACGGGCGGGCCATAGCCCAGGGCGATCTCATCGCCGGCCGACAGGACGAGCAGGGTCCGGCTGCCGGCAAAGCGCCGCTCATGGACCAGGGCGCTCACGCCCTCTCCGGAAACAACCAGCGCCTCCGGCCGCGCCAAAACCTGCCTGACAGGCCTGCCCATGGCGACCCCGCCAAACGCTGTCATGGCCAGGCCTCCCTCCATCCAGGCGGGAAGGACATTGATGTCGCCCAGCAGCCCGGCTGCGACGAGCGACCGCGGCCGGAAGTAGCAATCTTCAGGCGTGCCGGTCTGAAGGATTTCCCCTTCGCGCATCAGGATGAGCGTGTCAGCCGTCATCAAGGCGTCCTGCGGATCGTGGGTGACAATCAGAACCGCCGCGCCGGACTGATTCAGGGCCTCCAGGGTCGAGGTGCGAATTTCGGTTCTCAAGGCGCCGTCCAGACCCGAAAAGGGCTCATCCATCAGGACAACCGCCGGTTCCCGGGCCAGGGTTCTCGCCAGGGCGACGCGCTGTCGCTCGCCGCCCGACAGGCTGCCGGGCCAGGCATCGGCGCGGTGACCCAGCCGAACCTGCTCCAGGGCAGTCAGAGCTCTCGACCGTCGTTCTGTCCGGGGAAGGTCCGCAAGGCCGAAGGCGACATTGTCCAGGGCCGACAGATGGGGAAACAGGGCATGGTCCTGAAAGACCAATCCGACATTGCGCGACTCGGCTGGCCTGTGGGCTGCGGAGCCAGTCAGAATGACGCCGTCCGCAACGATCAGGCCCTCGTCGGGACGCTCCAGGCCGGCGAGCAGACGCAGCAATGTGCTCTTGCCGCAGCCTGACGGCCCAAGCAGGCAGGTCAACTGTCCTGCTGCGAGGGACAGAGTCACGCCCTTGACGGCTGTAACCTCTCCATAGCGCCTGACCAGCCGACTGGCTTCCAGTCGCGGCGTCACAGCTTGCCGCCTGACGAATCCTGGCCATGACCGCTCATGTTGGCTCCGGCTCTGGGGTCGAGGGCCAGGTAGACAGGCGCCGCCATCAGGGTGACCAGGCCGATGGCCAGGAAGGGCAGGGCAAAGGCGTCAGGCCGCAGTGCGGCCTCCGACGCGCCGTCGGCTCCAAGGCCCCGGGTCAGGCCCAACATGAGCCCACCAAAGCTGACCCCCAGGGCCAGGCCTATCTGCTGGGTCACCGCCGAGAGGGTCGAGGCGGCGGCGACCTTCTCGTTGGGGATGTCGGCATAAGCGATGGTGTTGGCGGCGATGAACTGGTTGGACCGGCAAAAGCCGGTGAGGAACAGCAGGACCATGATCAAGGGTATCGGCGTCTCGTCAGAAAACAGTGCTGGTACGGCGGTAAGGGCTGCGCTCAGGATCACGAACAGGATCAGCGAGGCCCGGAACCCGATCCTGCGCAGGACCACGATCGCCACGGGACGGGCGCAGAGTACGCCCAACCCGCCTGCCAGGGTTACCGAACCTGCCTGAAGCGGACTCCAGCCCAGGCCGACCTGCAAGAGCAGCGGCATCAGGAACGGTGTCGCCCCGATCCCCAGACGAACAAAGCTTCCCCCGAGCACGCTGGCTCGAAAGGTTGGATACCTCAGCAGCGTCAGGTCGAGAATTGGCCTGACCTTGTGGCGAGCGAGATGCAGATAGGCCAGACCGCACCCGACGGCGAGCAGCAGCAGTCCCAATTGCAAGGGCAGGGGAACCAGCCCCAGCCCCGCTGTTTCAGCGACCGCGACAAGCCCGGTGATCGCGGTCGCTGACAGCAAAAAGCCGCTCCAGTCGAACCGGCCCGGGTCCGGACTGCATAAGTCGGGCACAAACTTCATGACGGCGGCCATTCCAAGCAGGCCGACCGGAACATTGAGCCAGAAAATCCAGGGCCAGTCAGCCACGGCCAGAACAAAGCCTGCCAGGGGCGGTCCGATCAGGGGGCCGATCAGGGCGGGCATGGTGAACCATCCCATGGCCTTGATCAGCTGCTCTCTTGGCGTTGATCCCACGACGATCAACCGCGCCACCGGCGTCATCATCGCCCCGCCCATACCCTGAAGGATCCGAAAGGCCACGAGTTGGGGCAGGCTCGTCGAAAAGCCGCAAAGCACCGAGCCTGTCAGGAAGACCGCCATGGCGGCCAGAAAGACCCGCCGCGCCCCGAAACGTTCCGAAGCCCAGCCGCTGATCGGTACAAAGACTGCCAGGGCCAGGATATAGCTAGTCAGGGCAAGCTTGAGATGCACCGGATCTGCATCAAACGCCTTGGCCAGAGTTGGCAGGGCCGTGGACAGGGACGTGGAGTCGATGAACTCCATCATCAGCGCACTGGCCACCGCCAGGGAGGTCAATCGCGCGGCGAGGGGCGTAGTCGGAGGCGGGGCCGGCTCGGTCGGGGTGGCGGGGACAGTCACGGCCCCTGTCTAGACCGGCCGCAGGACAAGTGAAACCTTGGCGGGACGCTAGTCCCGCGGCATGCCGCGCCGTGCCTTGGGGGCCGGCAGGCGATTGCCGCCGCTAATGGTGAAGGAGACCCCAAGGACCGTATCATCACGAACATGGCCATAGGCGCCGACTTCCCGCTGGGTCGCTACGGCCGAGACCTGCATGGGGCCCTTGCGCCAACCCAGGCCGAGCTGGGCCTTGCCGTATTCCGCGAGCTTTTCGAGAGACCAGCCGTTGCGCTTGCGGCTGGTCTTGGCGCTGTCGCCGAAAAGATTGAAACCGATTGCCTCGCCAGAAGACGCCGCGAACAGGAACCAGCGACCCTTGCGGCTCTTTTCCGGCGACACATCGACCTGGATGGCCAGTCGTCGATTGTCGAACACGCGCGATTTGGCGGCAATCGGCTGGGCGGCCAGATTCTGGCGCTCTGTCCGGGCGTTCAAGGACAGGCCGGACTCCGGCGACAGCGGCCCTTCATTGGTGGTCAGGCTGAGACTGACCCGGCGGCCGATCGAGAACGGCGACCGGGGTGTCAGGCCGGGCTGGAAACCGGGTTGGTTGAGCCCCAGCCCGGTCATGGCCGCCACCCTGCCGCCCGACGAGAACCGGCGGGGAAGCGGAGGTGCGACGCGCTCCAGCGGAACGGCAGTTGGTTCGCCGGCGCGAGCCAGAACGACCGGGGCTTCCGCTATGGCAGCAGAGGTGGTCCTGGTGTCGATCATCCGCGGGTTTGCGGCAGTCGGTGATGCTGGAACCGCCAGAGGCGCCGCGCCAGCCAGCTCGACCGTAGAGATCGATGTCTGATCGAACCGCGATGTCCGGATCGGCGCATCAGGATCATCAGAAACCCGACGGGGATCGACCTCGCCCGAAAACGCTCGGGAAAAATCCGCGCCCTTGATAAGGCTGTTGTCACTCAGTCCGTCCGAGCCGGCGCTGTTCACCGAAACGGCAGATAGGGAAGCCGCCGTAACGGCAGCCGCACAGGTCAGTCCTATTGCCGCTATCGGTCGCATCCGTTCCCCCGGATCCTCGCTCGGTCTGAACGTTAACGTATTGAAAGGTTCCCGCAACCCTGATCGCGGGCAAGGCGAGCGGTTTTAAGCCGCAGAGCGACTGGCTTTCCCGTGAACCGTCTCGCGCCCCGCCAGATGAGCTGTGGGCAGCAGCCTGGACCCTTCGCCACAGCAACGCCCTTCACCTTGCCGGACTTCTGTCCTAGGTGGGTCCCAACTCATGAGGGGAACCTGCCATGGCGCTTGATGCTGAAACCCGCGACCAACTGGTCGACACCGTCCGCCGTTTTGTCAGCGAGCGACTGCGTCCTCTGGAAGCCCAGGTGGCGGAGGCCAATGCTGTGCCTGAGCCGATCATCGCCGCGATGCGTGATCTGGGGCTGTTCGGGCTCTCTATCCCGGAAGAGTACGGCGGCCTCGACCTGTCCATGGAGGACGAGTGTCTTGTGATCTTCGAAATGGGCCGCACCAGTCCGGCCTTCCGTTCGGAGTTCGGGACCAACGTCGGGATCGGAAGCCAGGGCCTGGTGATGTTCGGCAATGACGAGCAAAAGGCCAAGTGGCTGCCCGGCATTGCCTCCGGCGTGACGGTAACCTCGTTTGCCCTGACCGAGCCCGAGGCCGGTTCCGATAGCGCCGCAGTTCAGACCCGGGCGATCCTGGATGGCGATGCCTATGTGCTCAATGGCTCCAAGCGCTACATCACGAACGCTGGCAAGGCGGGTCTGTTCACGGTCATGGCGCGCAGCAACCCGGCAGCAAAGGGCGGCGCGGGAGTCAGCGCCTTTCTCGTGCCCAGCGACCTACCAGGCATCACGGTTGGCAGCCCTGAGAAGAAGATGGGCCAGCATGGCGCCCAGATCCACGACATCACCTTCGACAATGTCCGTGTGCCGGTCGAAAACCGACTCGGCGCCGAAGGTGAAGGGTTCAAGGTGGCGATGCAGGTGCTCGACAAGGGCCGTCTCCATATCGGCGCCCTTTGCGTCGGCGTCGCCGAGCGATTGATCGCCGATTGCGTCGCCTATGCCGGTGAACGCAAGCAGTTCGGCCAGACACTCGCCAGTTTCCAGATGGTTCAGGCCATGCTGGCAGACAGCAAGACCGAGGCCATGGCGGCCAGAGCCCTGGTGCTGGAAAGCGCCCGCAAGCGCGACGCCGGCCAGAACATCGTTCTGGAAGCGGCTGCCGCCAAATACTACGCCTCCGAGATGGTTGGCCGGGTAGCCGACCGCGCCGTGCAGATCTTTGGCGGCGCCGGCTATGTCGCCGACTACGGCATTGAAAGGCTTTACCGCGATGTCCGCATCTTCCGGATCTACGAGGGCACCAGCCAGGTCCAGCAGCTGGTCATCGCCCGCGAAACCATGAAGCGCGGCGGATAGATGGTATCGGTTCTGGAGGTGAGGCCTCCAGAACCGTCGTCGACGGGCCGTGGCTCGCCCTGTCCGTTTGTGCCTGCGGATCGGGCCCTGCGGTGGGTCAAATCCGCTGCGGTCCCGGTTCAGGGCAAGGGATGAACATAGACTTCATTGTGAATGATCTGGTCGCCCGACAGGATGACCAGGTCGAAGCCGCGCATCCTCTGCGGCCCCTCCGGCATGTCGATGACGGCGTACCACCGACCGCAGAATCCGCCTTCGATGGCCCAGACTGTTTCGGGCTCGTAGGCTATGGCCGGGGTCGCAGCGAACAGCCCTTCAAGGTATGGCTTCAGGGCCCCATGCCCCTCGATGCCTCCGGCGGTGTTGTTGTCCTTGTAGACGCAGTCCGGCGAATAGAAGGTCAGGAGCGTGGCGACATCCTTGGCCGTCCAGGCTGCCAGCCAGCGACTGTTGTAGTCCTCGATATCCATCAGACTGTCTCCAGGACCCGTTCACGGAACGCTGCTGTGAAGATCTCCGGAGGCGCCATGTCCGGTCCGCCCATGATGGCCAGGCCGTAGGCTCCCAGCGACGGATCCATTGCCGTTCTTTCGAAATGACGGCGACGCCGGGCCTTGGCGGCCTCTCCGAATTCGGCGTCCAGGGTGGAGGTAACCGAGGCGGCCAGCCGCAAACGACGCATCCGCTCCGAGCGTTCCTCCGCATAGGGTGCGAAGGCGGCCATGGACCAGTCTGCGCCGGCCAGGATGTCGCTGACGATACGGACGTCGCGATAGGTGATCGACAGGCCAAGCCCGACGATGGGGTCGTTCCATCCTGCAGCATCGCCAATCAGAACCACCCCCTCGGCGAAGGGCTCGTCCGTCCAGCCGTCATTGTTGAAATAGGACAGCAGGGGACCCGCCGGCGTCGCCTGGGCTATGGCCTCGTTGAGGGGGCTGCAGTTGACCCGGAAGGCGTCCAGGAAGGCTTGAGGGCCGTCGGGGCCGCCAAAGCGGCGCTTCTGATCGAGGCCGTAACTGCCGTACAGCCGAACCCGTCCCCCGCCCTGCGGAAAGGCCAGAAACGCAAAGTCCCCTTCGGTGCCGATGGCCTGCAGGTCTTCCGGCCAACCATGGGCATTTTCGACCAGAAGCCCCGCGAACCAGTGGTGTGGCTGGTCCTGGTGCAGTGCGATGCCGCTGGCTTCCCGGACGCCGCTGGCGCGGCCGTCCGCCCCGACGACAAGCCGGGCCTCGGCGTTCAGGGTCTCGCCGCCCTGACTGAAGGTAACGCCGGGACGACTGCCGGTCCGAACTTCAGTGACGCTGGCGCCGCGCAGGCCCCTGGCCCCCCGGCGAACGGCCTCGTCGAAGAGGGTCTGGGCATGAAGTGGATTGCCGAGGCAAAGCGGCCCCGGCACATCGGATGCAAAGACCGAAAGCGGCAGAGTGCGGGCCTCCGCCTCCTCGGGCGTCCGGCTTTCGTCATAGGTGACGTGGCGGGTCAAGTGGTGCCCACCAGCACCAACCAGCAGCTCGTACAGGCCCAACCGGCGGGTCTCGGTCACCCCCCAGGGGGCGATCCATTCGCCCCGAACGCGGTCCTCGAACACCTCGGTCTGTTCGAGCAGCAGGATATCGAGGCCCCGGGCCGCCAGGATCGCTGCGAGTGCGGAACCACCGATTCCACCGCCCACGATAATCACGTCATGCTGACTGCTCATGACCCATCCACCCTCTATTGTCCGTTTTGTGGCACCCTAGCCCTGTCGCGCCGCAGTGCAATCGTGACCTAGCGTCAGGGCTTTCGGGCGCCGGGCCGGTAGGTTTCCGTGACCTGTCCTTTCAGTTGGGCTTCGGTAAACAGAACCGGCTTGAAGCGATGCGTTGCGAACAGCGGGGCCTGATCGGCGTAATGACGGGACCGTACATCCTGGGTCGCCGAACCAAACTGATGGACACTCTGGCTGGAAAGGGCTCCATTCCGGTCCCAACTCACCACCATGATGAAGGTGTCGCCGGCGACGGCGGTTAACCGGCCCGAGCTGTCAGGTTCGCCGTAGATTGCGCGGAGGGTGTCGGGGCCCCCGTCGACGGGCAGGTCCACGGAACCGCGTCTCAGGCGATTGACCTCTCCCCAGGCAGGGTCGATCCGTCCGTGGGTCGATTTCAAGAGCTGGATCGTCTGGTTAAGAGCCGTTGATACCGTTGGTCTTTCCTTGCCATCTTCCGGTTCCCGTTCGATTGCCCAGGCTGTCAGAATCGCCAACGCGGCCGAACGGCTTTCGAGTGTCGCGCGTCGGTCCCAACGCCGCAAAAGGTCCTGCGCCGCCTTGAGGTCCGCGTCTTGGCCGGGATTGAGGCGAAGTGCCTCGGCGACAATTTCAGCGACCCGCGACCGGGCGCTGTAGGCCACGTCGAACTTGTAGCGAACAAAGGCCTCGGCGCTGATCTTCCGGTCTTCTGCAAAGGTCTCCATCTCCCGCCAGGCGCGGTTGGTCATGTCGGTCTGGATGCCCATGCTGGCCGGAAACGCGGCGGGGTTCAGGCCATCTCCGATCGCGGTCGCCTGGAAAGGGGTATTGTTGGCGTTGAACACCAGTCCCGAGCGTGGATTCCAGATCTGCGGGATACGATCGAACAGCAGGTAGGATTGCCAGACCAGGTCCGATCGATCGCCTGGAAGTACAGCAGACCAATCGATGCCCGAGACCTTCCGGTCCGGAAACAGGCCGTTATAGACATAGCCGATGTTCCCTGCGTTGTCGGCGTAGATATAGTTGATGCTGGGCAGGGCCTGCAGCGCCATGGCGGCCCGCCACTCATCGAGATTTCGAGCCAGGTTGAGGCGCCAGTACTGCAGGGGTTGGCGAACTTCATCCATGCCTGCATAGCGCAGGGCGAAGGCGCCGGCCTTGGTCTGCATCACCGGTCCATGAACCGACCGCAGGACGGGACGCTTGACGGTCCAGTGGAAGGGACCAAAGAGCTTGATGCGGAGTTTGGCTTCCTTGCTTTCAAAGTCCCGCCATTTTCCGTCCAGTCGGTACTGATCAGGATTGTCCGGGTTCAGGACCAGGCGATAGGTGTCGATCAGGTCGGGCTTGTTGACGGTATTGGCCCAGCCCAGGCTGGCGTTATGGCCATGCAGCATGAAGGGCGAGCCGGGAAAGAAGCCGCCGGCGACGTGCCAGCCTTCGCCGCTCTCCACAACGGCCTCATACCAGGCCACGGGCCCGGTGAAGGGTTGATGGGAGTTGACCAGCAGCCGTGTTGCGCCGTCCGACGCTCTGGAGGGCGCCACCGCCACACCGTTCGATCCCTTGGGCATGGGATCGGGCGGCAGGCTATTGAGCCGCTTCAGTTCCGCGTCGAGGCCATAGAAGAACGGGGTCTTGAAGACAAAGCCAGCGGCTATGTCCTTGCCGGTCATGGGGAGCAGGCCGGGCTCAACCCCCTCCGGGTGGCGGGCCGCATAGGCATTGATGCCGTCCGCATAGGCCTCCAGAACCGCCCGGACATCGGCCGGCAGGTCCCGGTCGTAACCAGCCTCTACCGTCTGCCAGACCTGCAGCAGGTTGACGATATAGTCGCCGGCAACGGCCTTTACGCCGAGCCTTCCGGCCAGGGTCCCGCGGGTCGCCAGGGCGACATCCTGGATCGTTGCGAAGTCATCTTCGGCGTGGGCGAAGGCGAGGCCGAAGGCGGCGTCCGCGTTGGACTTGCCGAGCACATGCGGAACGCCCCAGCGGTCACGGCGAATCTGGACATCGTAGCGCTCGCCCCTGGCGATGAGACCGGGCAAATCGACAGGCCTTGGTCTGTTGGGCCAGTCCAGCCCGAGCACGGTGAGCATCGCGGCCAGGACGATCGCCAGCAGCCCTGCCAAACATCCAGCAACCCAGCGCATTCCCAACCCCGCATTTTCTCGACTGGTAGCCGCTCCTGGAGCCAAGGCAAAGCACGGGATCAAGGATTGATCCGACCGCCTGCCTTGCAATTGCAGGCGTCGGTCCTCAGCCAGGCGCCCAAATTTCGGGCGTGCGGGCGCCCATTCGTCACAGTGTGACATCACATTTGCACCCTTTCGGCTTGCCCGCCGCACGTCCCACGCGCTAGGCAGGACGCCGCGCAAAGCTGGCCCTGCGGGTCTGCGTCATATTGTCCGCAGGAGTCACAGTATTGGAGGGCGTCGGTAATGGGCGGCGAAGTTTCGATTCCGGGTCTCGACAAGGCCCCGACAAAACATGCAAAACTCATTGCATGGGTTCAAGAAATCGCTGCGCTGACCAAGCCGGCATCAGTCTACTGGTGCGATGGCTCGGATGAGGAATGGACCCTTCTGACGGATCGTCTGGTCGCCTCCGGCACACTCCGGCGTCTCAATCCCGAATTGCGTCCCAACAGTTTCTATGCGGCTTCGGACCCCAAGGACGTCGCCCGGGTCGAAAGCCGGACCTTTATCTGCTCGAAGGAAGAGGCTGAAGCAGGGCCGACCAACAACTGGTCCGAGCCGGACGCCATGCGCGAGCGGCTACAGGGACTTTTCGACGGCTGCATGCGCGGCCGCACCCTGTATGTGGTTCCGTTCTGCATGGGACCCATCGGTTCTCCGATCAGCGCCCTTGGCGTGGAGATTACCGACAGCGCCTATGTCGCCATCGCCATGCGGGTCATGACCCGTATGGGCAAACAGGCCCTGGACATGATGGGCGACGATGGCTTCTTCGTGCCTGCAGTCCACACCCTGGGCGCCCCTCTCGCCGACGGGGAGAAGGACGTTCCCTGGCCCTGCAACGAAGAAAAATGGATCGTCCATTTTCCGGAAAGCCGCGAGATCTGGTCCTACGGGTCGGGCTACGGCGGCAATGCCCTGCTAGGCAAGAAATGCTACGCCCTGCGCATCGCCTCTGTCATGGCCCGGGATGAGGGCTGGCTGGCCGAGCATATGCTGATCCTCAAGCTGACCTCGCCCCAGAACCAGGTGCGGTATGTTGCGGCGGCTTTCCCCAGCGCCTGCGGCAAGACCAATCTCGCCATGCTCCAACCGACCGTTCCGGGCTGGAAGGCCGAGACCATCGGTGATGATATCTGCTGGATGCGGTTCGGCGAGGATGGCCGCCTGCGGGCCATCAATCCGGAGTCCGGCTTCTTCGGCGTTGCGCCAGGCACCGGCATTGGCACGAACAAGAACGCCATCGACGCCCTCAATGAAAACTGCGTCTTCACCAATGTCGCCCTCACGCCGGATGGAGATGTCTGGTGGGAAGGCCTGACCGATGAGCCGCCCGCGGCCCTGACCGATTGGCGCGGCCAGCCCTGGACCCCGGCCAGCGAAACCCCGGCAGCGCATCCCAACGCCCGTTTCACGGTTCCAGCCCAGCAGTGCCCCGTGATCGCCAGCGAGTGGGATGATCCGGCGGGCGTACCGATCAGCGCCATCCTGTTCGGCGGACGTCGCGCCACTGCCGTACCGCTGGTGACCGAGGCCTTTGACTGGGAGCATGGTGTGTTCCTGGCTTCCAACACGGCTTCCGAAGGCACCGCAGCCGCCGAGAACAAGGTTGGTGAACTGCGTCGCGACCCCTTCGCCATGCTGCCCTTCTGCGGCTACAACATGGGCGACTACTTCGCCCACTGGCTCAAGGTTGGCGGCAAGGGTGATCCTGCCAAACTGCCCCGGATCTACTTCGTCAACTGGTTCCGCAAGGACGGCGGCAAGTTTGTCTGGCCTGGCTATGGCGAGAACAGCCGCGTGCTCAAGTGGATCGTCCAGCGCCTGGAGGGCGAGGTTGAGGCGGTCGACACGGCCATCGGCCGTCTCCCGGCGCCCGGCTCCCTGGATGTCGAAGGTCTCGGCATGGACACCGCCAAGCTGAACCTGCTCATGACGGTGGACTCAGACATCTGGCGGGAAGAGGCCTCCCTGATCCCGGCCTTCTATGACCGGTTTGGCGACCGCATGCCGCCGGCGCTTTGGGCCCAGTATGAAGCCCTGCTGTCGCGGCTGGGAGTCCCGGCCGGCGCTGACCGCTCTGTCGAACTGGCCTGATTGCCGTGGTAAAGGTCGAGCCGGCCTGATCCCTTCGATCAGGCCGGGGCTGGCTCCGGCTCCGGATCAGGCGTCCTGCCGCCCTTTATCTGGCCCTTCGTTCAGTCTGGGCTGAAAGCGCCTTCTCGCGGTCTGACAGCGACGGGCAGGCCGTCAATCTTTCAGAGGCGACTTCGACTGGAAGCGCTGCCCAAGTCGGGACTCCAGGGTCACAGGGCCCCGTCGAGCGACGTCGGGCAGCAGGGCTCTCAGGGCCTTGAAGACCGTCCGGGTCGCCTGTGGCGATGCGGTGGTCAGACAGGCGGTCTTCTCGCCTTCGCGTCCCCAGCGTGTCCACTGGCTGGAGGTAACCAGCTTCGGATGTCCTGCAACATAGGCCTCGACATCGTCCGCGGCCTGTCTGTCGATCCCCATGGCATAGCTGCCGAACGCGATCCTGACATCGCAACCGCCTGCGGCCGGCTCGGTGTCCGCGGGCTCGGACGCGGAGGCGCAACCGGTCATGAGGGCCAGAGCGCCAATCAGCGGGGCAATTTTCATGTCGTCGATCCCATGAAGGCCGGAAGCCATCCCTCGTGCGCGGCCCGCAGACGATCGAGGGGAATTGAGAACAGGCCCGAGGCAACCAGGGCCTCGCCGCCAGCCTTGCCGACGACCCGAGCTTCTATACCCGCCGCCTGGGCGGCTTGCAGCAGCTCTTCCGGTCGGGCGGCGGCCACGAGGTAGCGGGCCTGGTCTTCACCAAACAGGGCGGCAGGGGATGGTGCCTCGCCTCCCGCGTTCAGCGTCATGCCTATGCCGCTGGCCAGGGCCATTTCAGCGGCGCCAATCGCCAGTCCGCCGTCAGAGAGGTCATGCACGACCTTGCACTGGCCGCTGTGGATCAGGCCGCGCAGGAAGTCACCTGTCTTGCGTTCCAGCGCGAGGTCGACCGGCGGCGGGGCGCCGTCCTCGCGGCCCAGAATCTCGCGAAGATAAAGACTTGCGCCCAGCGCCCCGAGGGTTTCACCGATCAGCACAAGACTGTCGCCCGCCTTCATGTTGGAAAAATCCGCCCTCAGCCCGTAATCGGCCAACAGGCCCACGGCGCCGACGGTGGGGGTCGGAGGGATCGCGACGCCGTTGGTCTCGTTGTACAGGCTGACATTGCCGCTCACGACCGGGAAGTCTAGGGCGCGGCAGGCCTCGGCCATGCCGTCGATCGACCGGACAATCTGGCCCATGATGGCGGGCCGCTCGGGATTACCGAAGTTCAGGTTGTCGGTGATGGCAATGGGCTCGGCCCCGACAGCGGTCAGGTTTCGCCAGGCCTCCGCGACGGCCTGCTTGCCGCCCTCGTAGGGATCGTTCTGGACGTAGCGCGGCGTACAGTCGCTGGTCACCGCCAGGGCCTTTCGAGTACCGTGCACCCGCACGACCCCTGCGTCCGCGCCCGTGGCGCTGTCTTCCAGGGTGTCAGCCATGACGTGCCGGTCATACTGTTCCCAGAGCCAGCGCTTGGAAGCTACATCCGGACAGGCCATGAGCTTCAACATGGCCGCTTCCCAGTCTTCCGGAGCCTGGATGCTGGCCGGGTCGATGCGGGGGTGTTTCGCCGGCTCGGTCCAGGGGCGATCATAGAGCGGCGCGTCATCCGACAGGGGCGCGAGGGGGAGGTCGCATACCACTTCGCCCCTGTGTATCAAAACGATATGGCCGGTGTCTGTTGTCCAGCCGATGATCGCGGCGTCCAGGCCCCATTTTTCGAAAATGGCATGGCCATCCCGTTCCCGCCCTGGCTTGAGAATCGCCAGCATCCGTTCCTGGCTTTCGGACAGCATCATCTCATAGGCGGTCATGCCTGACTCGCGCTGAGGGACCATGTCGAGATCAAGTTCAATACCGACGCTGCCCTTGCCGGCCATTTCGACGGAGGATGACGTCAGCCCGGCAGCGCCCATATCCTGAATGGCTGCCACGGCGCCGGTGGCCATCAGTTCCAGGGTCGCCTCGATCAGCAGCTTTTCAGCAAAGGGGTCGCCTACCTGGACTGTCGGCCGCTTTTCATCGCTGTCCTCGTCGAACTCGGCGCTGGCCATGGTCGCGCCATGGATGCCATCGCGGCCTGTCTTGGACCCGAAATAGACAACGGGCAGGCCGGCCGCCGGGGCGGCCGAATAGAAGATCTTGTCGGCGTCCGCCAGGCCCACACACATGGCGTTGACCAGGATATTGCCATCATAACCACGGTGGAAGTTGGTCTCTCCGGCGACGGTCGGGACACCGACGCAATTGCCGTAGCCGGCAATTCCGGCCACCACCCCTTCGACCAGTCGACGGGTCTTAGGGTGCGATGGATCGCCAAATCTCAAGGCATTCAGCAGGGCGATGGGGCGGGCGCCCATGGTGAAAACGTCCCTCATGATGCCGCCAACCCCTGTTGCGGCGCCCTGGTAGGGTTCGATGTAGCTGGGGTGGTTGTGGCTCTCCATCTTGAAGATGCAGGCCTGCCCATCACCGATGTCGATCACCCCGGCGTTTTCGCCAGGGCCACATATCACCCGGGGGCCTGTGGTGGGGAACTTGCCCAGGTGCTTTCGACTGGACTTGTAGCTGCAGTGCTCTGACCACATCACCGAAAAGACGCCCAGCTCCACGAGGTTGGGTTCCCGGCCGAGGCGTTCGAGAATGACGGCATATTCTTCCGGCTTCAGGCCGAATTCGGCAGCCGACTGGGCGATGGACTTTTCGGAGCGTGGAGAGGCGTTCATGCACAGGGTTCTAGTCCGCGTCGCGGGTCCTGTGAACCGCAGCTTTAGGCGGGCGGGGCCCGCAGCGTGCGGATCGCCGCCCAGACTGCGCCAAGCAGGAAAGGGGCGGCGGTGACCGCAAAGCCGGCGACAGAGGCAAGTTCGCCCGGGATGACCAGGCGCTCCCCCAACTGGAATTCCACCTGCATGCCGCCGATCAGCGCCTGGACCCAGGGCCAGCCCAGAACACCCAGAAAGAGCAGACTACTGGCGAGAGTCAGCAGCATGGCCTCCCGAGAGCGATGCAGGGCGCTGAAGGCCCCGACGGCCGCCGTGGCGAAAATCGCTGCTGCGGCGGGGATGGCACTGCTTCCGGAAACAGAAATCAATCCCATGGCAAACTGCTCATAGGGTGGATCAAACATGGCGTGCAGGGGCTCCCGAACCATCAACCCGGCCAGGGCCATATGGACCAGTCCCACCAGCAACCCGATGGGGCCAGGCCTTGTGCGAAAGGCCACAATCAGCCAGGCCAGCACCAGAAGGCCGACAAAGCCATTGGCTACCAGGCTTCCGTTCAACTGACTGATGGCCATCGGCGTCCTTCCGTTGCGGGCCCAGTCAGGGTGAACGCTCCCCGTGACTTCGCCAAGCGGTTTCCCCTCAGGCGCTGGCCATGGCGCTCTGGAACAGCAGGGCGCCGTCAGCAGATCCCAGATCGGCTTCGAACGAACGATCCGGATGCGGCATCAGCCCGAGAACATTGCCGGATTCGTTCAGAATGCCGGCTATGTTGCGGGCGGAGCCATTGGGATTGTCTCGATAGCGGAACGCCACCAGGCCCTCGCCTTCCAGGCGATCCAGCGTGGCCTTGTCGGCGAAATAATTGCCTTCTCCATTGCCCACGGTCATCACGGCGCTGCGGCGGTCCTGATAGGCGGCTGTGAATCGGGTCTGACCGTTTACGATTTCGAGATCGACGGCCTTGCAGACATATTTGAGACCGGCGTTGCGCAACAGGGCGCCCGGCAGCATGCCGGCCTCGCACAGGACCTGAAACCCGTTGCAGATACCGACCGTTGCCACTCCTCGCACAGCTGCGGCCTTGACCGCCGACATGACGGGCGAAAGCGACGCCATGGCGCCGCAACGCAGATAGTCGCCGTAGGAAAACCCGCCAGGCAGGACGATCAGGTCGAGCCCCTGAGGAAGATCGCTTTCGCCATGCCAGACCATTTCGACCGAGGCGCCCGTGGAGCGTTCGATGGCGACCTTGCAGTCCCGGTCGCAATTGGAACCCGGGAAGACGATGACAGCGGCTTTCATTTGCCCGAGCTTACCAGAGTCTGCGCCCCTTCGCGAGAGGCCGGACCGACGTCACGCCTCGTTGCGCGAAAGGCTGCCATCGGCCTTGACCCAGACCGGCCCGCCGGTTCCCATGGGTGCGGTCGCGGGCCAGCGACAGCCCAGAAGCCGGCTTTTGGCCACACGGGCGACGCTGACCTTGTTGGATTGGTTGCCGCCCAGGACATGGATCGCCACCTCGTCCTCCCCGGCATAAAGGCCGACATGACCCTTCCAGCCGGTCTTCGATTCCCGCCAGAATACCGTGATCGCGCCGGCCTGGTTGCTGCAGGGCGCGCCAAACCGCTCCCACGCCCGGGCGCCAAGCGGATTGGTCGGCAGAGGTTCCTGGGTCAGGGTTGAGCCGATGCAATGGGCTACGAACAGGCCGCACCAGGCGACGTCATCATCATGGTAGGGGATGCCGAGATCCGTTGCCCATTGCAGGATGTCCGGGTTGGATCCAGCCCCGGGTCGCTCGGTGACCCCCAACAGTCGCCAGGCTTCCTGAAACCAGACCAGGGCCACGTCATCGAGCGGATTTGAATCCGCCGGCACATTGCCGAACAACGCCTTGCGGGTCTGTGGTCCGACGATCCCATCCGCCTGTAGCCGGTGTCTGGTCTGAAATGCGCGGACTGCAAAACTGGTCCTGCGACCCCAGACACCATCAATGGCGCCTGGATCAAAGCCGCGGACAGCAAGCGCTTGCTGAATCTCAAAGACTGTCATGGCATCCTCCTGAGAAGGCTGCAGCATAACACATCTCGTAGTTGTTTGCAGCGTCCCTCAGGTCATCGCTGTCAGAAATCGCTAATCGACGATGTCCACGCGGTAGCTTTCGATCACGGTATTGGCGAGGAGCTTGTCGCACATCGCCTTGACCCGGCCTTCGGAGCCGTCGGCCTCTCCGCCAAGGTCAAACTCGACGACCCGCCCGACGCGGACGTCCTTGATCTCGGTCCATCCCAATCCGTGGAGGGCATTCTCGACAGCCTTGCCCTGGACGTCCAGGACGCCGGGCTTCAGAAAAACGTGGACAATCGCCTTCACTAGTGGAGGCCTCCCTGAATGACGGTGGGCATTTCCTTCATGATCCCGAGCCGTCTGGCAACCTCGGTGTAGCTTTCGATGACGTCGCCCAGATCCCGCCGGAAGCGGTCCTTGTCGAGTTTCTCATTGGTCGTCGAATCCCAAAGCCGGCAGCTGTCGGGACTGATCTCGTCCGCCAGCACAACCCTGGCAAAGTCGCCTTCCCAGAGGCGGCCGAACTCGATCTTGAAATCGACCAGGGTGATCCCGACGGCCCCGAACATTCCGGTCAGGAAGTCGTTTATCCGCAAGGTCATGGCCATGATGTCGTCGATCTCCTGGGTGGTGGCCCAGTTGAACGCCGTGATGTGTTCCTCGGCGACCATGGGATCGCCCAGCTTGTCGTCCTTGAGGCAGAACTCGATGATCGACCGGGGGAGGGGCGTACCCTCTTCCAGCCCCAGGCGCGTCGACAGGCTGCCGGCGGCGATGTTGCGGCAGATCACCTCAAGCGGGATGATCTCGACTTCCTTGATCAACTGTTCGCGCAGATTGAGGCGCCGGATAAAGTGGTTGGCGACGCCGATGGCACCCAGTCGGGTCATCACGAACTCGCTGATCCGATTGTTGATTACACCCTTGCCTTCAAGAACGGCTTTTTTCTGTGCATTGAAGGCCGTGGCGTCATCCTTGAAATACTGGATAAGGGTGCCGGGCTCCGGTCCCTCATACAGAATCTTGGCCTTTCCTTCGTAGATCTTCTTGCGGCGGGTGGTCATGTCTCTCCCCGGGGGGGCGCGTTAGTGAGGAAAAAAATCGCGCGCAAGGCGGGGCCTGGCGCGCGGTTCCGACTCACGACCGCTGTGGAAGTTGGTCTGACGTCAAAATACCGCAACCAAGGGGTCGGCGCAAACGTCTCGGATCGCGGGGAGAGCCAGCCCGGGTCGTTCATTGTCCCAGATCATGGAGACAATTCGCCAATTGCCCGCAGGACCCTTGTAAAGCTGGATCGAATTGACCCCGCGCCGTTCTGCAATCGTGTCGTCTGGAGATCGCTTGGCCTCGTAGAGACTCCAGACCTGCGCCATATTGCCGAAGATATCGATGCGGCGACCGATCTCGATCTCGTAGAATGGTTCCGCTGCGAAGATCGGCGCGGTGTTTTCGCGATACGCCTCCGGATCCATGATGGTGATGGTCGAGGCCCCATCCCGGTCCAGCCCGGTTCTCATCTGGCGACAGGCCGGATGAAAATATGTGAGCTGTTGTGACCAGTCCCTTTGACCGGCGGGACCGGAGATCATCTCGTAGATCGCCGCCACGACGGCTGCGATTTGGCTTTCATCCTCGACCATGCTCTGTTCAGTTCCGATTGCGGCCTGCCGCGCCGCGCGCTATTGACGCGCCGCATTGCCAGTTGGGAAACCTATGACCACCTTCGACGAACGCGAAAAGGGCTTCGAAAAGAAGTTCGCTCTGGACGCCGACCAGGAATTCAAGGCCTCGGCCCGCCGTAACCGCCTCCTGGGTGAATGGGCTGCCGCCAAGATGGGGCTGGAGTCCGTCGAGGAATACGTCCGGGCGGTGGTCAAGTCGGATTTCGAACAGCCCGGCGATGAAGATGTTCTGCGCAAGGTCTTTGGCGACCTGAAGGGGTCGGGGATGGAGACCACCGAGGGCGAAGTTCGGATGAAGATGGACGAACTGCTCGCCCAGGCCCGTGAACAGATCCGCACTGCCGGTTGATATCCAGATCGCTGGCCGTCCGGCCGGCGTCCCTCTGGTCAGTCCAAACCTGCTTCCAACAGCGGCCCCAGGACGCGCCAGGCCTCCAGCTTGTCCGTGAATGGCTGGGTGTGGGCCGGGCTTGGACTGGGCAGGCTGATCCTTTCTACCTGCGCCGCCGAAGGCCCGAGCAGCCTCGATCCAGCCCTCGCCGCCCATGCGCCGTTGAACGCGACCCCTCTGAGGTCCGGGAGACTGGCCATCAAGCCTGCCAGGTCGTTGGGCCGGGCCTCGCGGATTCCGACATCCAGGCTTCCGGGGCGATCAGCCTGGGCCAGAACATCCCATAGGCCGATCCTGCGTTGAACCAGGGCTGACAGCCTGTCCTGATAGTCCATGCCTTGTAGGTCCAGATCGAGGACATCGCCCATCAGGCGCCAGAAGCCGTTGCGGGGATGGCCGTAGTACTGACCCGCCGCGATCGATGCGTCACCCGGCAGGCTGCCCAGAATCAGGAGGCGGGCATCGGCCCGGACGACTGCAGGGAGGCCAAACTTTGGGCTCAGACCCCGTCCCCGAAGACACGGGCGAAGATGGTGTCCACATGCTTGAAATGGTAGCCGAGGTCGAACAGCGCCTCGAGCTCCGCATCGCTCAGGGCGCCGGACACGACCGGATCGGCCTTGAGGAATTCCAGGAACCGGCCCTCGCCCCGCCAGACCCGCATGGCGTTGCCCTGGACCGCCGCATAAGCGTCTTCGCGTGACACGTTGTTCTGGGTCAGGGCCAGCATCACCCGCTGGGAATGAACCAGTCCGCCAAGGCGGTCGAGGTTGCGCTCCATGTTTTCCGGATAGATCACAAGCCGCTCCATCACCATCGCCAGGCGACGCAAGGCGAAGTCGAGATGGATCGAGGCGTCCGGGCCAATGCCCCGTTCAACGGCAGAATGGCTGATATCGCGCTCGTGCCAGAGGGCGACATTCTCGAGGGCCGGCACAACAGCAGACCGCACCAGGCGGGCCAGGCCGGTCAGGTTTTCGGTCAGGATCGGGTTGCGCTTGTGGGGCATGGCCGAACTGCCCTTCTGGCCGGGGTCGAAGGGTTCTTCTGCCTCGAGAACCTCGGTCCGCTGCAGATGACGGATCTCGACCGCCAGTCGCTCGATGGAAGAAGCCACGACGGCCAGGGCGGCAAACCAGGCGGCGTGCCGGTCGCGCGGAATCACTTGGGTCGAGACAGGCTCGATGGTCAGGCCGAGTTTTTCCGCCACATGGGCCTCGACCCTGGGGTCGACATTGGCAAAGGTTCCCACCGCACCGGAAATGGCGCAGGTCGCGATCTCGAACCTAGCCATGGCCAGCCGTTCCTTGGCCCGCTGGAATTCCGCGTAATGGCCGGCGAGCTTGAGTCCGAAGGTCGTGGGTTCAGCATGAATGCCATGACTGCGACCCGTGCAAGGCGTGAACTTGTGCTCGATGGCTCGCCGCCGCAGCGCCGACAGAACCATGTCGACGTCTTCGATCAGCAGGTCCGTGGCCCGGGACATCTGGACCGCCAGACAGGTATCCAGGACGTCCGAACTTGTCATGCCCTGGTGCAGGAACCGGGCTTCCGGCCCGACCACCTCGGAAACATGCGTCAGGAAAGCGATGACATCATGCTTGGTGACACGCTCGATTTCATCGATCCTGTCGGCATTCCAGACGACATCCTTGCCGCCAGCCCAGATTGCCCGCGCGGCCTCCTCGGGGATGACCCCGAGACTGGCCATTGCGTCAGCCGCATGGGCTTCGATCTCGAACCAGATCTGGTAGCGGGTCTGCGGCGACCAGATGGCCGCCGCTTCGGGGCGTGCGTAACGAGAAATCATGCCCGGCTAGTGGCCGCCGGGCATGCTGCTGTCAACCGCTTCAACCCACCCAGTCGCGACGCAGCGTCCGCCAGGCCAGCAGGAAGTGGACGCCAGCCCAGAGGTAGCCGAACAGGCCGATGAAGATGGCCCAGCGGAGACCAAACTCGGACGCCACCGCGCAGGCTGTCTTGTTGGCCAGGAGCGCCGCCTTGCCGCAGTCTGCGGCGATGAGTCCGGCCGCCTGAAGATTGGAACCTGCCAGGAAATCGCTCAGGGCCCCGATTGCCGGCGGGCCGAGACCGTAGCCCAGGAGATTGACAATGAAGAGCAGCACGGCCGTCGATGTCGCCCGCATCCTCGGCTCCACAATGCCCTGGACCGAGGCGTACATGCATCCGAGGTAGAAATAGTGGGTGACGGCGCCGACGACGAGGAATGGCACCCCGATCCACAGGTTGGGCGCCATGTAGCCGACGAGATAGAACGGCGTCGCAATGAAGAAACCCAGGGCCGGGAGCCAGGCAAGGGCATTGGGATGCCGGCGGATCATCTGGTCCGCTAGCCAGCCAGCGAAGAAGGTGCCAAAGGCTGCAGCTACCCCCAGAACGATGCCCGTCAGTTGGGAGGCCTGGAGAGGCGTCAGCTCATGGGTGCGGATCAGGTAGGAGTTCAGGTACTGACCGACGCCATAGCCAACAAACGAAGCGACTGCCGAACCCAGGGCGATGTGCCAGAAAGTCGGCTTTTTCGCCAGCGCCTGAAAGGCCGCCAAAAAGCTGGGAGCCTTGATGCCGGAGATCGAGCCTGCGCGAACCGGCTCCTTGACCGTCAGCTTGATGACAATGGCCAGGAGAAGGCCAGGCAGTCCCAGAACGATGAAGGCTTCCCGCCAGCCAAAATACTCCAGCATCAGCCCACCGCCGATGGCCGCCAGCATCGAGCCAACCGGCACGCCCAGCGCATAGACCGAGATGGCGGTGGCCCGTTTGTCAGCAGGAAAATAGTCCGAAATGACCGATTGGGCCGGCGGCGTGCAGCCGGCCTCACCAATACTGACGCCAATTCTGGCTGCAAACAGCATCGCATAGGAGGACGCAAACCCGCAGGCGGCGGTCATGGCGCTCCAGAGCGCAACGCAGACCGACAGCAGGGTCATCCGGTTGTAGCGCTCCGCGAGTCTTGCCAGGGGGATGCCCAGGAAAGTGTAGAGCACGGCAAAGGCCGGCCCTCCCAGCAGCCCGAGTTGCAGATCGGTAAGGTCGAACTCCTTCTTGATGTCTTCCTGAAGGATGGACACCACGACCCGGTCAATGAAGTTGAAGGTGTAGACCGTCAGCAGGGCCATCAGCACATAGGCGCGATAGGGCTTGGTGCCCTGGCCGGGATAGGCGGCTGGGGCTGCGGATGCAGCCCCCTCGGCAGTGTCGGTCATTAACTGTTTCCTAGCCGCATGGTTGCGGAGCTCATGGTGTCATTGGGGCAGGCTGGAATCAGCTGACCATTTCTTCGCGGATCGTCTTTCGCGCCATCCAGAACAGCATGAAGGCGACCAGTCCGATCATCGTGGAACTGATCAGCGCCCACCGAACGCCTTCGGCTTCGCCCATGCCAAGCGGGCCGGCAAAAACGTCGCTGAGGATGCCGACGGCCAGGGGACCGAGGCCGAGGCCCACCAGATTGATGATGAACAGGAGGATCGCCGCGCAGGTTGCCCTCATATGGGGCTCAACAATGCTCTGGGCCGTCGCATAGACAGGACCATACCAGAGCGTGCCGAGGATCGCCGGAATGGCCAGGATCATGACGGCCGCGCCCGCGTCGCCGACTGTGACGCCGAGTATGTAGATCGGAATGGTGATGACCGAAGCGATGGCCGGCACCACCACATAGGCCCGGAGATCCTTCGCGCCCAGTCGGTCGGCGATATAGCCGCCCAGCCAGGCGCCAAACACCCCCGCCGTCCCACCGACCGCGCTGAGGGCGATTCCGAGAAAGCCGGTAACACCCAGCTTGATGTTGATGTCGGCCAGGCCGGGCAGCACCGAGAAGGTGCGGTTCATCGCATCGGATAGCCAGGCCGCCAGTTCGACCAGTTGCGGGCCGTGATTGCGGAAGAAGAAGGAGGCGGTGAAGGGGGCGTGGCCATAGCCGATGAAGGCCTTGATGGCGGCTGCAAACGCAATGAGCCAGAAGGTCTTTTTGGACATCAGCACCGCCAGCGCAGCGCCGAAGCTGATGGCCGGAGCCGCTGCCCGGGCGGCCAGATCCGCCGCCAGTTTCCTGCGCGGTTCGACCAGGGTCAGGGCCGCGATGATTGCCACAATCACCCCGGGAGCGCCGGCGACAATGAAGGCCATCCGCCATCCATAGGCGTCAGCGATCAGCCCGCCCATGGCCAGACCGATCAGGCTGCCCAGCGGCGTGCCGATGGAATAGAAGGCGATGGCCGAAGCGCGCATTTCTCGGGGAACATAGTCTGTGATGAGGGAGTGAGACGGCGGCGTGCATCCGGCTTCCCCTACGCCGACCCCGATCCGGAAAAGGATCAGTTGCCAAAAGTTCTGGGCCAAGCCGCAGAGCATCGTGAAGCCGCTCCACACCGCAATAGAGATCGCGATGATGAAGGGACGGTGCGAACGCTCGGCCTTGCGGGCGATCGGAATGCCAAGGAACGTATAGAAGAGGGCGAAGGCCAGACCGGTCATCATGCCCAGTTGCCAGTCCGCCAGGCCCAGATCCCGCTTGATGGGTTCGGCCAGGATATTGACCACCTGCCGGTCGAGGAAATTCAGGGTGTAGACCACCAGCAGCATGCCCAGGGCATACTGACGGTAGCCCTTTGTCAACGGCTCGATGAGGCCTGTGGAAGGCGAAGTCAGAGGAGCCGGGTTGGGCTCGTTCGGCGCCGGGCCTGCGGCGTCGGTCATGGGCTGTTTCCTCAAACGCTTGTTCTATTGATTTTGTGACACTAGAGCCCGGATAGGCGGCGGCGCCAATAGCCGGATTTTGCGGGAGCCCCCGATATGGAACTTGTGATTGGCACCAAGCGCTGGTCGACCTGGTCATTGCGGCCCTGGTTGGCGCTCAAGCGCACGGGCGCAGCCTTTGACGAAACCGTAATTCCGCTTCGCGAAGTGGAGCTGTCAACCGCTGAGATCAGCCGTCATTCGCCCTCCGGGCTGGTTCCTGTCCTGAAGGACGGGGAACTGCTGATCTGGGATTCGCTGGCGATCTGCGAATATCTTGGCGAGCGGTTTCCCGAAGCGGGCCTCTGGCCGTCGGATCCGGGTGGCAGGGCCCTGGCGCGGTCCGCCACGGCGGAGATGCACAGCGGATTTTCCGCTCTTCGCCGTGCCTGCCCGATGGACATAGGCGCTCGGCTCACCTTTGCGCCCGATGAGCCTGTCAGCCGCGATATCCGCCGGATTGTCGAGCTCTGGACGGGCTTGCTGGCCCGTTCGGGCGGCCCTTTTCTGCTTGGACGCTGGAGCATCGCTGATGCCTTCTTCACACCGGTTGCGACGCGATTTGAAACCTATGGCATCGATCTGGAGTGTTTCGGCGACACGGGAGGCGCGGCATCTGCCTATTGGAAGGGCCTCCTTCAGACCCCCGAGTACCTCGCCTGGGCGGCGGACGCCTGATCACCGATAGCCCTCCTGACCAGCAGTCCCCAGACTTGCGGAAATCAGGTCCTACATCAGTCCCAGGGACTTGAAGCTGGCGACGCCGTCCCGGCCGACCACCAGGTGGTCATGGACGCCGATCTTCAGGGCCCGGCCCGCCTCGACGACCTGGCGGGTCATGTCCACATCTGCGTGGGAGGGGGTTGGATCGCCGCTGGGGTGGTTATGCACCAGGATGACATTGCTGGAAGACAGCTCCAGCGCCCGGCGCATGACTTCCCGGGGATAGACAGGAGCATGGTCGACGGTGCCGCGGTTCTGGATTTCGTCGGCCATCAGCTGGTTCTTCTTGTCCAGGAACAGGACCCGGAACTGCTCGCGCGGCTCGTTGGCCAGGGCGACTTTTATATAGGCCAGCAGGGCTGACCAGGAGGAGATCACCGTGCGGCGTCCGACCGCTTCTCGGCCGACCCGCAAGGTCGCTTCATGCAGAAGCCGCAGGTCGAGGGCTGCCGCCTCGCCGATTCCCTTGACCGTTCGGAGCTCGGCTTCCGAAGCGGCCAGCACCCCGGATAGTGACCCGAAGCGGGTCAGCAGGGCCTTGGCCGTGGGCTTGACGTCGCCACGCGCGAAGGTCCGGTACAGGAACAGCTCCAGCAGTTCATAATCGGGCAGGGCGCCCAGGCCGCCACGGAAGGCGCGATCTCTGAGCCGGTCGCGGTGGCCCAGATAGTGGGGTTGGGTCCGTTCCATGGTCTGCGGAGCCTGGAGCTCCGTCCAAGCCGTTTCGTCAGCGACAGGACGCTCCGCCCGGTCAATGACAGCGGCGCCCGAAAACTCCTCGACGGAAACAACTTGGCCCATGAGCCCGAATGTTCCCCATCTGTTCGGAGATTGCAAGCCGGTTTCTGCAACCTGAACCGGGCTTAATCCGCCAGAATGGGCGGCTTGAACAGCCCGGTCGGAGAGGCGGTGAAGACCTCGACCGTGCCATCCTCCAGCACGCCGACGGAATGTTCGCACTGCGCCGACAGGGACTTGTCGCGGGTCACGGCCGTCCATCCATCGCTCAGCACTTTCACCTGCGGCTTGCCCAGATTGACCATGGGCTCGACGGTGAAGAACATGCCGGGCTTCAGCAGGGGCCCCGTTCCGGGCCGGCCGAAATGCACCACATTGGGCTCGTCATGGAACACACGGCCAAGGCCATGGCCGCAGAAGTCGCGGACGACCGAACAGCGCTGTGATTCCACATAGGTCTGGATGGCATGGCCGATGTCGCCGAAGGTGGCGCCTGGCTTGACGGCCGCAAGACCCAGTTCCAGGCCCCGATAGGTGACATCGACCAGGCGACGGGCCCGGGCGTTGACCGGGCCAACGCCGTACATCCGGCTGGTGTCACCATGCCAGCCGTCGACGATGACGGTGACGTCGATATTGACCACATCGCCCTCGCGGAGGGCCCAGTCGCCGGGAATGCCGTGGCAGACCACATGGTTTCGGGA
>CAMAVA010000008.1 GCA_945861515.1 Brevundimonas vancanneytii
CTGTAGTCGGCGCTGATCAGCACATGGCCCGGCTCGGCGATGAAGGCCTTGCGGATCTTGCGGCCTTCCTCGGTGCGGATCGGGATGTTCTGCAGGTTGGGATCGGAGGAGGACAGCCGCCCGGTGGTGGTCGAGGCCATGGCATAGGCTGTGTGGACCCGGCCGGTGGCCGGGGCGATGGCGGCGATGAGGTTGTCTGTATAGGTGCCCTTGAGCTTTGACAGCTGGCGCCAGTCGAGCAACAGCCGGGGCAGCTCATGGCCCTGGGCGGCCAGGCCCTCCAGGACATCGACGTCGGTGGCCCACTGGCCGGTGGCGGTCTTCTTGCCGCCCTCCAGGGCCATCTCGCCAAACAGCACCTCGCCGATCTGTTTGGGACTGCCCAGGTTGAAGGGGCGGCCCAACAGGGCGTGGGCCCTAGCCTCGAACTCGGCCATGCGCAGGGAAAAGTCGTGGCTGAGATGGCGCAGCACCTCGGTGTCAACCTTGATCCCCGCGTTTTCCATGGCCGCCAGGACCAGCGGCAGGGGACGTTCCAGGGTCTCATAGACGGTCAGCAGGCCTTCCTTCGCCAGGCGGGGCTTGAGCAGACTGTGCAGCCTCAGGGTGACGTCAGCGTCCTCGGCAGCATAGGCCGTGGCCTCGGCCAGGCCCACATGGCGGAAGCTGATCTCGGACTTGCCGCTGCCGGCCACCTGCTTGAAGGGGATGGGCCTGTGGCCCAGCCACAGCTGCGACAGCTCGTCCATGCCATGGCTGTGCAGCCCCGCCTCCAGGACATAGGAGATGAGCATGGTGTCATCGATCGGCGAGACCGCGATGCCATGGCGCGACAGGACGCCCAGGTCATACTTGGCGTTCTGGGCGATCTTCAGAACCGTGGGGTCCTCCAGCAAGGGCTTCAGCCGGGCGATCACCGCCTCGAGCGGAATCTGTTCCAGATCGGCCGCCGCCTCCAGGGCCAGGCCGTCCTTCTCCCGGTGGCCGACCGGGATGTAGCAGGCCTCGCCCGGCGCCACGGCCAGGGAAATGCCGCAGAGCCCGGCCGTGGCTGAACCGAGGGCGTCTGTCTCGGTGTCGAAGGCAAGCTGGCCGACATCCCGGGCCCGGGCAATCCAGCGGTCGAGGGTTTCAAGGTCGCGGACACAGACATAGAGGCCGGTATCGACGGGGACTTCGAGGGCCGGCGCGGCGGCAGACGTCTCGCTGCGGCCATAGGCTGGGCGATACTGCGGGGCCGTCGGCATGGCGTCCGGGGCCAGGGGGGTCAGGGCAGCGACGGGCGTCTCGCCATGGGCCGCCCCGATCCGCCGAGCCAGGGTGTTGAACCCCATGTCCTCCAGGAAGGCTGACAGCACGGCCGGATCAGGGTCCCGGACCTTCAGGTCATCGATGGGTTCGGGCAGGGGGGTGTCGCAGTCCAGCTGGACCAGTTGCCGGGACAGGCGGATCTGGTCGGCAAAGTCGATCAGGGTCTGACGGCGCTTGTCCTGCTTGATCTCTCCAGCACGGGCGAGCAGGGTTTCCAGGTCGCCATATTCGTTGATCAACAGGGCGGCGGTCTTGATCCCGATGCCCGGGGCGCCCGGCACATTGTCGACGCTGTCGCCGCACAGGGCCTGGACCTCGACGACCTTTTCCGGCGGCACGCCGAACTTCTCGAACACCTGATCGGGGCCGATCCGGACGTTCTTCATGGTGTCCAGCATGGAGACGCCATTGCCGACCAGCTGCATCAGGTCCTTGTCGGACGAGATGATGATCACCTCGCCGCCCATTTCCCGCACCCGGCAGGCATAGGCGGCGATGACGTCATCGGCCTCATAGCCGGGCAGTTCCAGGCTGGGCACGCCAAAGGCCCGGGTGGCCTCGCGGACCAGGGGAAACTGTGGCCGAAGGTCCTCGGGCGCCGGCGGGCGGTGGGCCTTGTACTGGTCGTAGAGCCTGTTCCGAAACGTCTTTTCCGAATGGTCGAAGACCACGGCCAGATGGGTGGGCGCATCCTCCTTGCTGTCGCGGAGGAGCTTGAACAGCATGTTGCAGAAGCCCGAGACGGCGCCGACCGGCAGGCCGTCCCGTTTGCGGGTAAGCGGCGGCAGGGCGTGATAGGCCCGGAAGATGTAGCCCGACCCATCCACCAGATAGAGCCGCAGCGGCGGGCCGTCCTGGGTCATGTGGCAGGGCTCGGGGGCGTCAGGGACAGCGGCGTCAGTCATGCCGCCAGACTATCGCCAACCGGCGGCGGGGTCAGCAGGCAAGTGTGGGCGCCAACGGGGGTTGCATCCACGGCCAGATCGGACAAGGGTCGCAGCGACACAACGGAGTCCCGGCCATGCGTCCCCTGTCCAGCCAGGTCGTGACCCTGGCCATCGCGCTTCTGGGATCAGGGATGGTTTTCGCCGCCCGGGCCGCAGAGCCTGTGGTCACCAATCCATCCTGGCTGAAGAAGCCGACCGGCGAAAACGTCGCCAACTATTATCCAAGCCTTGCCCTGGATCGGTCGATCAGCGGCTCTGTCGTATTGTCCTGCGGAGTCCGTATCGATACCCGGCTGGAAAACTGTTCTGTCGTCTCCGAGTGGCCCTACGGCATGGGTTTCGGCGAAGCGGCGGGCAGGGTCATGCTCGACTCTGCGCGGTTCAGGCCGCGGACAGTCGATGGCAAGCCGACTGGCGATGGGCAGATCCGCATTCCGTTCAAGTTTATCGCGCCGACCCCCAGCGCCCGTTTCGTCATTGTCGATCCGATCTGGGCGGCCGCGCCAAGTTTCGAGGCCATGGAAGCCGTCTGGCCCAAGGATGGCAAGGTAGCCTCCCCCGCCACGGTGGTGATGCGCTGCATGCTTGTTGCGACCGGAAGTCTGCGGGAGTGCACCTTCGGCGCTGATTCGTCCGGAGGCCTTTTGCGCAGCGCGACCAAGGCGCTGATCCAGGAGCATTTCCGGATGAGGATGACACCCGAGGAAGCAAAGACCTATTCCAATTCCGACGTCGTGGTCAGCCTGACCTTCCTCGATCCGGCCAGCCCGGAAGGACGCAAGCGTACGGTGCGGGAACCACAGTGGATAACGACCATCGATCCGGAAAAGCTTCTGGCAATCTTCCCTCAGCAGGCTGCCGAGGCGGGTGTGAAGGCCGGCCGGGGCATCGCTGACTGCCTCGTCGCCCCCGACGGACAGCTGACCGATTGCAAGGCCGGACGCGAGACTCCGCCGGGTCTGGGATTTGGCGCGTCAGCCGTCGCTGTCGCCTCGCTGATGCGGATGAACCCCTGGACGCGCGACGGTCGCCCGGTCGCCGGCGCCCGGATCAGGCTGCCCATCGATTTCAACCTTTCGCCGGAAGATGGCGCGGCGGCCGCAGACTAGCGTTACGGCCGATCAGCCGAAACCGGCATTCAGGTCCGGCAGGCCCTGTCCGGCCTCGACAAAGACATTGGCGTCGCCCTGGTCCAGATAGGCCTTCGTCAACCGGGCCAGGGTTCCATAGGCGGCGCGGAAGGGGCCCGTGGCCGAACTCAGACGGCGCACGCCCAGGGCCGCCAGGCGCGTGGCCGGGGGCAGGCCGGCCCGTCCCATGACATTGAGCGGCAGGGAAATCCCGGCGGCCAGCTTGCCGATGAGCGGCTCTTCCACAGGGCCGGGCACGAAGACGCCGCTGGCCCCGGCGCCGGCATAGAGGGCGGCGCGGCGCAAGGTCTCGGACAGGGCGGCCTCGCCCTGGGCCAGGCCCCGCAGATAGACGTCGACCCGGGCGTTGATGAACAGGGCAATCCCGGCGCGGTCGGCGGCCTTGCGGGCGGTTTCGATCTTGGCGGCATGGAGCGCCGGGTCCCGGCCGCCATCCTCCAGATTGACGCCCACCGCGCCTACGCCGATCACGGCGGCGAGGGTTTCGGCCAGGATGTCCAGGTCATCGGTAAAGCCGCCCTCGATATCGGCGGTCAGGGGGAGGCTGGTGACCCGGGCTATGCCGGCGATCACGTCCAGCAGCACGGGCAGGGGCAGCTGGTCGCCGTCCGGATAGCCCCGGGACCAGGCCACGGCGGCGCTGGAGGTGGCGATTGCGGCGGCGCCGGCCTCCTGCATCAGGGCGGCGCTGGCGCAGTCCCAGGCATTGGGCAGGACCAGCACGGCCGGGCCGGCATGAAGATCATGAAAGGTCTGGGCCAGGCTCATGAGCGGCGTCTCCGGTCTTGAGCGGAGGATAGCGGATCGGCTGCGGTTGTCTGGCGGAATCCGGCTGTGGCCGTAACGGGCGTCAAGGGCGCAGATCCGGACTCAGTGGCCGGCTGAACCTTCATCGGCGCCGGCCGCCGTAGCGGCGACAAAGCGGCGGTCGCAATAGGGGCAATCGACGAACCCTGCTCCGCCCATTTCCAGCCAGACCCGGGGATGTCCCAGCGCCCCGCCGACGCCTTCGCAGGCGACCCGGTGGCTGGTGACGACGACCGTCTCTGGCGCGTCGGCGGAAGGCGTATCGGAAGATTGGGCCATGCAGGGTCTCGAGAGATACGGGTCTGGCGCCTTGGCTTAAAGGCGTTGGGGGCATACCTAGGGCGGTTCATGCGCGGGGCTGGTTCCGCGCCGCCTCCATAAAGCGGGGGAGGGGCCGGGCGTCAATCGCCCAGGGTCCTGCTTCGCGCCCCGTCGATCGGATGCCCATGGAATTGCCTGACTACGCCATCGAAGCCAGAGGGGTCTTCAAGACCTATGCGGCCACCAAGACCACGCCGGAAAAGCGGGCCCTCAATGGCATCGACCTGAAGGTGCCGCGGGGCTCCATCTTCGGGCTGCTGGGCCCCAATGGCGCCGGCAAGTCGACCTTCATCAACATCCTGGCCGGCCTGACCCACAAGACCTCCGGTACGGTGCAGATCTGGGGCCGGGATATCGACGAGCGGCCAAGGGACGCCCGGGCCGCCATCGGGGTGGTGCCGCAGGAACTGGCGGCGGATGTGTTTTTCACGCCGGAAGAATCCCTGGAGACCCAGGCCGGCATGTATGGCGTGCCCAGGGCGCAGCGCCGCACGGCCGAACTGCTGGCGGCCCTGGGCCTCTCCGACAAGGCCAAGGCCTATGTGCGCCAGCTGTCCGGCGGCATGAAGCGGCGTCTGATGGTGGCCAAGGCCATGGTGCACAATCCGCCGGTCCTGATCCTGGATGAACCCACGGCCGGGGTGGATGTCGAGCTGCGCCGTCAGCTCTGGGCCTATGTCCTGGAACTGAACCGGCTGGGCGTCACCATCGTCCTGACCACCCATTATCTGGAAGAGGCCCAGGAGCTGTGCGACCGGATCGCCATCATCAACCGGGGCGAGGTGGTGGTGAGCGAGCCGACTGCCACCCTGCTCAAGCGGCTGGATATCCGCAACGTGGTGGTCACCCCGGACAACCCGGTCGAGAACGCCCCGAGCCTGGCCGGGTTTGATACGAGAATGCGGGCGGGCGGCGCCTTTTCGGTCAGCTACCGGACGGGGGAGTCCAGCGTCGAACAGGTTCTGGCCGCCGTCCGGGCCCAGGGCATGACCATCCGCGACATCGCCACCGAGGACCCGGACCTGGAGGATGTCTTCCTGTCCCTGACCTATGCCGCCCCGGATGCGGCGGACCCGCTGAAGGACTGAGTCCCATGAGCAGCATTGACCCGACCCGCCCGCAGTTTGACGCCTTCAAGGCCCTGCCGCGGGACACGACGATCCATATGCTGAACCTGATCCGCCTGCGGCCCCTGGCGGCCTATCCGGAGGACCATCCCAGCCATGGCAAGGGCCTGACCGGCCTGGAGGCCTACCGCGCCTATGGCCGGGAGAGCGCGGCGATCTTCGCCCGGGTCGGCGGCCGCCAGATCTGGGCCGGAAAGCCGGAAGGCGTCCTGACCGGACCGACCGACGAGCGCTGGGATATCGCCTTCATCGCCCAGTATCCGGGCGGCGGCGCCTTCCTGGCCATGGTCACCGACCCGGTCTATCGCGAGGTGGTCAAGCATCGCACCGCCGGCGTCGAGGACAGCCGCCTGATCCGGTTTGCGCCTCTGGAGCCCGGCGAAGGCTTCGGGGAGTAGGACAGACCCTCCCCCACGGCCTGCGGCCCTGGGGAAGCATCCAGATCAAGTGTTCATGGACTGGAAGAAGTCGCCGTTGGTCTTGGACTGGCGCATCTTGTCGAGCAGGAACTCGATGGCGTCCTGGCTGCCCATGGGGTTGAGGATGCGGCGCAGGATGTAGGTCTTGGTCAGCTGGTCCTTCGGCGTGATCAGCTCTTCCTTGCGGGTGCCGGACTTCAGGACGTCGATGGCCGGGAAGATGCGCTTGTCGGCCACCTTGCGGTCCAGGATGATTTCGCTGTTGCCGGTGCCCTTGAACTCTTCGAAGATCACCTCGTCCATCCGGCTTCCGGTATCGATCAGGGCCGTGGCGATGATGGTCAGGCTGCCGCCTTCCTCGATGTTCCGGGCCGCGCCGAAGAAGCGCTTGGGCCGTTGCAGGGCGTTGGCGTCAACACCCCCGGTCAGCACCTTGCCCGAGGAGGGCACAGTGGTGTTGTAGGCCCGGCCCAGGCGGGTGACGGAATCCAGCAGGATGACCACGTCGCGCTTGTGCTCGACCAGGCGCTTGGCCTTTTCGATGACCATCTCGGCGACCTGGACGTGGCGGGTGGCAGGCTCGTCGAAGGTGGAGGCGATGACCTCGCCCTTCACCGTCCGCTGCATGTCGGTGACTTCTTCTGGCCGCTCGTCGATCAACAGGACGATCAGATAGCATTCGGGATGGTTGGTCTCGATGGACTTGGCAATGTTCTGCAGCATCACCGTCTTGCCGACCCGGGGCGGAGCGACGATCAGGCAGCGCTGGCCCTTGCCGAGGGGGGCGACGATGTCGATGACCCGGCCGGAGCGATCCTTCACCGTCGGATCGGGCAGTTCCATGTTCAGGCGGGATTCCGGATAGAGCGGCGTCAGGTTGTCGAAATGGACCTTGTGGCGGACGTTTTCCGGCAGTTCGAAATTGATCTGGCTGACATTGACCAGGGCGAAATAGCGTTCGCCCTCGCGCGGCGCCCGCACCCCGCCATCGACGCTGTCGCCGGTGCGCAGGCCGAATTTGCGGATCTGGGAAGGCGAGACATAGATGTCATCCGGACCGGGCAGGTAGTTGGCTTCCGGCGAACGCAGGAAGCCGAAGCCGTCGGACAACACCTCCATGGTGCCGGAGCCGGAAATCTCGACCCCTTCCTCGGCCAGGGTCTTGAGGATCGAGAACATCATGTCCTGCTTGCGCATGGAGTTGGCGTTCTCGACCTCGAGCTTCTCGGCCAGGGCCAGCAGGTCGGCGGGAGATTTTTCCTTCAGTTCCTGAAGGGACATGCGGGTCAGGCCGAGCTCGGCGACGATGGCGCTCAGCTCGCCGTCGTCATCTTCCGCCGCTTCGCGCACTTCGGCGGCGGTGGCGGCGACAGCGGTGGTGTCGGGACCTTCTTCGTGGCCGACATCGCCAGCGGGCGTTTCGGTCTCGGTCGGATCGGTGGAAACTTGATTGTCTTCAGACATGGTCGGACTCATGGCGTGAGGCGCCGCAGGCGGCGGCCTCTTTGGGTATCAGGACGTCGGCCCTGTGGGGGCGGCGACTATGGACGTGTCGTTCGGGGGTCCAGCGGGTCGACGGCGCGGCGAGCGCGCGGAGGGGCTGGAAGGAGGCGGGAACCCCTGATTCCCGCAAAGGAAAATCAGAAGTCGGCCTGAGGGGAACCACAGCGCGCCCGCCGCGTCAAGCTGCGGATGCGGTTGCCGGGGTTCAGGCAGGCCGGCAGGGACGGGTTCGATATGTCTAGCCGCCAAACTCTGTGGTGACCGCAATGACCATGACAATGGCTGCCAGGAAGGGAAGTTCATTGGTCATGCGCCAGAACTTCTCCGACCGCTGGTTCGTTCCTGCGGCCAGACGCTTGCGGCTGGCGGCCAGATACATGTGCCAGCCGGTCAGGAACAGGACGCCGGCCAGCTTTGCCAGCATCCAGGGCTCCTGAAGAAACGACCAGCCCCGGGACACACCATCGGCGGCAATCAGGCAGAGACCAAAAAACCAGGCAATGACCATGGCCGGGTTCATGATGATGGCCAGAAGCTTGGCTTCCATGGTCTGGAAGGTCTGTTCCGTTTCCGAGCCTGGGGTCGCCTTGACATGATAGGCAAACAACCTGGGCAGATAGAGCAGGCCCGCCATCCAGGCGATCACCGCCAGGATGTGGAGGCCGCGCAGAAGGTCGTACTGTTCGGCAAGCCAGGTCATCGGCGATCTGCGTCCATGCTAGCGGAAAGGTGGGGCCGAACGGCTGGGGCGGTTCAGGCCGCTCTAGGACATTTTTTCGAACCGGAACAGCGAAACGAGCCGTCTGAATCGGCGCCGGGTCTGGCCAACGCCCGGGCGGCGGCCTCGGCAAGGCCAGCGATGAATCCGGGATCAGTGCCGAGGGCCGGCACCCGGACATAGGCCTGGCAGCCTGCCTTGTGGGCCACTTCGCCGTATTCGATGTCCAGCTCGACCAGGGTTTCCACATGTTCGGACACGAAGGCGATCGGGGTGATGACGATGGCAAGGCCTTCAGCGGCCGCCAGACGGATCTCGTCCTCTGTATTGGGGCCGATCCATTTGAGCGGGCCCACCCGGCTCTGGTAGCTGACCTTCCAGTCCCATCCCGGTCCCAGCCGGGCGGCCACGGCCGCTGCGGTGGCCTCCACCTGTTTCTGATAGGGATCACCAGCCTTGATCACCGCTTCGGGCAGACCGTGGGCCGAAAACAGCAGCCGGGCTGGGCCGGGCCGGCCGGCGGCCGCATAAGCCGTTTCGATCAATCGCGCATGGGCCTCGACAAAGGCCTCTCCGGCTGGCCAGCAGCAGAGGGTGCGGGTCTTGCCGCCGCCGCGATAGGCGCGGTGCCAGGCTGCGACGGAGGAACCGGTCGTGGTGGTGGAAAACTGCGGGTACAGGGGCAGCAGGAGGATTTCGTCCGGAGCGAAGGCCGCCACATCCGCCGCCGTGTCGGCCGTCAGGGGATGCCAGTAGCGCATGGCGATGAAGGCCTTGACCTCATCGCCCGGCAGTTTGGCGCCGAGCGCCGCGATCAGGGCCTCAGCCTGTTTCCTGGTCTCGGGCAAGAGGGGCGAGCCTCCGCCCATCAGATCGTAGTTTCCCTGGGCGAACGGCGCCCTCCGGCGGGAAATCAGCCTGGCCAGGGGCGTGCGGAAAATTCCAGGCAGATTGATGATCGCCGGGTCATTGAACAGGTTGAACAGAAAGGGCTGGACCGCTTCCGGACCGTCGGGTCCGCCGAGGTTGAACAGAACCACAGCGATCCGGCGCGGGTGGGCGGTGCTCATCGTCCAGTCACTTGCCTCAGGACCTGTTCAACATGGCTGATCGGGGTGTCAGGCAGGATCCCGTGCCCGAGATTGAAGATGTAGCGCCCGCCACCCCATTGGGCGAGCAATTCGTCCACCCGGCGTTCGAGGGCCGGCCCGCCCGCGCGCAGCAGCAGCGGATCGAGGGCGCCCTGGATGGCATGGGTCTTCTGAAGCCGCTGTCCCAGGGCCGCCGGCGCGGCTGTATCCAGGGCGATGGCTGAGACATCGACCTGGTCCGCATAGCGTTCGGCAAGGGCCGCCGCGCCGCGCGGAAAGCCGATGACCGGAGCGGTCACACCGAGATCCTTCAGGCGTTGGACGATCATCCTGTGGGGACTGATGACCAGTCTCTCGAACAGGTCTTCCGGCAGGCCCTCGGCCCAGCTTTCAAAAAGCTTCAGGACCTCGGCCCCCGCCTCTGCCTGCATGGCCAGGTAGCGGGCGGTGCTTTCCGAGAGGATGTTCATCAGCCGGTCCATCTCGTCCGGCCGTTCATAAGCGAAGGTCCGGGCGCGGGAACGGTCCGAGGAAGCGCCCTCGATCATGTAGCTGCCGACGGTCCAGGGGGCGCCGGCAAAGCCGATCAGTGTCTTGTCCGGCGCAAGCTGGGCACGCACCAGCGACAGGGTCCGGCCGATGCTGGAGAGTCTTTCCGTTGAGGCGTCGATCTCACCCGCCAGGCTGTCCATGGACGGGAGATCGCCCAGTCTCGGTCCTTCACCCGCCTCGAACCAGACCTTCTGGCCGAGGGCCCCCGGGATCAGCAGGATATCGGCAAAGACAATCGCCGCATCAAACGGAAAGCGGCGCAACGGCTGCAGGGTGGCCTCGGCCGCCATCTCGCTGTCATGACAGAAGGCGATAAAGTCCGGGGCCCGGGCTCTCAGTTCGCGATACTCGGGCAGATAGCGTCCGGCCTGGCGCATGAACCATACCGGCGGGCGATCGAGGGTTTCGCCAGCGAGAACGCGGAGGAGGGGAGCGGCAACAGTCTGGGTCATGCCGCCTTCTGTCGTTCCCCGGGCTTTCAGGCAAGACCCCTCTTAGAGTCTTAATAAGAGATTAAGTTTGAAGGGTAGTAGGCAGTAGGCCACTGTCAGGCGGGGATGATCGCCGTTTGGGCGGGGCCCTGCGCAGGATCGACGCGGTTTTTTCACCGTTCGATCCACAGCGGACACGGTCTTGCGCAGGCTGTGAGCAGCAGGATAACCTTCTGAATAGGATAAGAAAAACCAGGAGTGGTCCATGGGAAGACGCAGGGGATGTCGGGTATGGCTGCCAGTTCTGGAGGAAGTGAGTCACCAGGAAGTTCTGCCGCGGTCGGAGCTGTTGATGTTTGCCAGGCAAAGAGGGTTCTTGTCCCGGGTGGGCCTGGCGGGGGCCAATCTGCGGGGGAGCGATGTGTACCGGTTAACGAAGTGTTAACGGGCCATCCACAGACTGGCAGGGACCAGAGGCGCGCACTAAAGGGATTGTTTCATGACCACGCCGCCGCGGATCGCCACCTATTTCCATGTTCACCTGGTCTCGGACTCGACCGGTGAAACCCTGAACGCCATGGCCCGCGCCGTCTGCGCCCGGTTCACCGACACCCTGCCGATCGAACATATCTATGCCCTGGTCCGGTCGCCCAGGCAGATGGAACGGGCCCTGGACGAGATTGCAGCGGCGCCGGGAATCGTCATGCACACCATCGCCGAGCGGGACCTGAGGGCCGCCCTGGAGGAGGGATGCAGGGTCCTGGAAATGCCCTGTATTGCGCCGCTGGATCCGGTGATGGCCTCGATGAGCCGCTATCTTGGCGTGGCCATCTCGGCCCGGGTCGGGGCCCAGCATGCCCTGGACAACGACTATTTTGACCGGATGGAAGCCCTCAACTACGCCATCGGTCATGATGACGGTCAGGGCGGCCAGGACCTGTCCCTGGCCGATGTGGTGCTGGTGGGGGTGTCGCGAACCTCGAAAACCCCGACCTGCATCTATCTGGCGCACAGGGGCATAAGGGCGGCCAATGTTCCCCTGGTTCCCCATATGCCAGCACCGGAGCAGCTTCTGGGCCTGAAGAAGACACTGATCGTAGGGCTCATCACCTCGCCTGACCGGCTGGTCCAGATCCGGCGCAACCGGCTGCTCTCCCTGAAGGAAGACCGGGGGTCCGACTATGCCGATATCGATCAGGTCCGACAGGAGATCATCCATGCCCGGCGGCTCTTCGAGCGTCATGGCTGGCCGGTCATTGATGTGACCCGGCGGTCGGTCGAGGAGACGGCCGCGGGCATCATCAACCTGCTGAACGGCGGACACGCCCAGATCGAGGTCCTGTCATGACGCCGGTGATCCTGGCCTCGACCAGCACCGCCCGTCGCAGCCTGCTGGCGGCTGCAGGCCTTTCCCATACGGCGCTGTCTCCCGGGGTGGATGAAACCGCCGCCAAGATCGCCCTGCTGGCCGATGGCGCATCCCCGGCCCAGGTCGCCGAGGCCCTGGCGCGGCAGAAGGCCATTGCGATTTCCCGTCTGCATCCGGAAGCCTTCGTGATCGGCGCCGATCAGACCCTGGATCTGGACGGCCAGCTCTTCGACAAGGCCGAAACCGCGTCAGCGGCCAGGGCGCGGCTCGCGCTGTTGAGGGGGCGGACACACCTGCTTCATTCGGCTGTGGCGGTGGCCATGGGCGGGCAAACGGTCTGGGCGCAGTCGCCGTCGGCGCGGCTGACCATGCGGGATTTTTCCGATGCCTTCCTGGACGAATGGCTCAGTCGGCAAGGCGACAGCGTGCTGGGCTCCGTTGGCTGCTATCGGCTGGAAGACGAGGGGATCCAGCTGTTTTCAGCGGTTGAAGGGGACTATTTCACCATTCTGGGCCTGCCCCTGGTGGGACTTCTGGCCTTTTTCCGTGAGCAGGGAGTCATGGCGGCATGATCTCGGGCGCGGCGGTCATAGCCGGCGTGGTTGGCCATCCGGTGACCCATTCCCTGAGTCCGGCCCTTCACAATGCCTGGATCGCGGCCGCGGGTCTGGACGCGGCCTATGTTCCCTTCCGTCCCGGCCCGGGCGGGTTCGAGGCCTTCGTCCGGGGGCTGAGAGGCGGAGCGATTCGCGGATTGAACGTCACCATCCCCTTCAAGGAAGCAGCGCTCGCCCTGGCGGATGAGGCCGATGACCTGGCGCGGTTGGCGGGGGCGGCCAACCTGCTGATCCTTGAAGAGGACGGTCGCATCTGCGCCCGCAACACGGACGGACCGGGTATGCTGGAGGCGATCGCCGAGCAGGCGCCGGGTTTTGACCCGACGTCTGGACCTGCGGTCATACTGGGGGGCGGGGGCGCTGCCCGGGGGGCCGCCGCAGCCCTGAAACTGGCCGGCGCCCCGGCCATCTGGCTGGTCAACCGAACCCTGCAACGCGTGGAGGTGATTGCCGGGACTCTCGGGCAGCCGGTCTCTGCCCTGTCCCAGGAGCAGATGGACAGCCATCTGGGCGAGGCGGCCCTCATCATCAACGCCACCTCCCTGGGGTTGGGAGGCGGACCTGGCCCGCCGCTGGATTTTTCCCGAGTGGGGCCCGATGTCGTGGTGATGGACATGGTCTACAAACCGCTGGAGACGGACTTTCTGCGCCGCGCGAAGATGGCCGGCCTGAGGACCGTCGACGGGCTCGAAATGCTGATCCGCCAGGCCATGCCCAGTTTCGAGGCCTTCTTCCTGATCAGGCCGCCGGCCTTCCTGGATGTTCGCCGCCTGACCCTCGAGATTCTTGGAGACGCGAGATGATGCTTGTGGGTCTGACCGGCTCGATCGGCATGGGTAAATCGACGACCGCGCAGATGTTTCGGGACGAGGCTGTCCCTGTCTATGACGCGGATGCCGAAGTTCACGCCCTCTATGCACCCGGCGGGGCTGCCGTCGGCCCGCTGGCAGAGGCGTTCGGGGAGGACGTCATCGTCGGCGGGGCGGTGGATCGGGGTCTGCTGGGCGCGAAGGTGCTGGGCGACCCGGCAGCGATGAAACGGCTCGAAGCCATCGTCCACCCGCTGGTGGGGGCCAGCCGACAGGCGTTTTTCGAGGCGGCCAAGGCGTCTGGCGCGCCCATCGTTGTGCTGGATATTCCGCTGCTGTTCGAGACCGGCGGCGAAAAGGCCATGCAGGCGGTCGTGGTCGTGTCCGCCCCGGCAGAGCTGCAGCGTGAACGGGTCCTGGCCAGACCAGGCATGACCCCGGAAAAGTTCGAGGCCATTCTGGCCCGGCAGCTGCCGGATGCGGAAAAGCGCGCAAGGGCCGATTTTGTCATCGAGACCGGCCAGGGTCTGGAGGCCGCCCGAGATCAGGTGCGGAAGCTGTTGGCAACCCTTGCCCGGCGACTGGACGGCCCCGGCGAACAGGGCGAAGGATCAGGCGATGGCGCGCCACATCGTTCTTGATACGGAAACGACCGGACTGGATCCCAACACAGGGCACCGGTTGATCGAAATCGCCTGTGTCGAGGTGGTCGACTACATCCCGACGGGCCGGGAATTTCACCAGTATGTCCAGCCGGACCGGACGATCGATCCGGACGCCGAGCGGGTGCACGGCATTTCACTCGCGAAGCTGCAGGGAAAGCCGCGGTTTCATCAGCCGGAGGTCGTCGACGCCTTCCTGGCCTTCATCGGGGATGACACCCTGGTGGCCCATAACGCCCCGTTCGACCGGGGTTTCATCAATGCCGAGCTGGCGCGCTGTCAGAGGGCGCCGCTGCCGGAAGGGCGCTGGATCGATACCCTGGCCCTGGCCAAGAAGAAGTTTCCAGGGATGTACAATTCCCTGGATTCGCTCTGCAAGCGGATGAAGATTTCCCTGGCCAGCCGCGACAAGCACGGGGCGCTGATCGATGCGAACCTGCTGGCCCAAGTCTATCTTGAACTTCAGGGCGGGAAGGAACGGGCCCTGGACCTGACCAGTTCGATGGCCGTGCGAGCCGCGGCAACGGCTGTCCAGGCCGCCTACGGGGCCCGGACCCGCGCCCTGGCCTGCCGGATTACCGAGGAAGAGCGAGCCGCCCATGAGGCGTTCGTCAGGGATGTCCTGAAGGACAAGGCGGTCTGGCTGAGAGCCTGACGCCCTGTCTCAGGGTTTCCGGCAGAGCCTGATCAGGCCTGGCCCACCACAATGCCGCTGGCGGCGGCCTGCTCCCGGCGCGCCTGATAGATGCCGGCAAAATCGATGGGCTCCATCATGAAGGGCGGGAAACCGCCATCCGTCGTCAGGTCGGCGATGATCCGGCGAGCGAAGGGAAACAGGAACCGGGGGGCCTCGATCATCAGGACAGGCTCAAGGTCGGTCTCGGTGATTCCCTGGACCTGGAAGAGGCCGCCATAGACCAGTTCGATATTGAAGGCCGGTTCTCCAGCCCGCTTGGCGTCGACCGTGAGCTTGAGGTCGACCTCGAACAGGCCATCGCCCCGGCCCCTGGCATTGAGCTCCACGCCGATGTCGATCTGGGGCGCGTCGCCGGCGGCCCGGAGAGATTCCGGCGCGCGCGGATTTTCAAAGGACAGGTCGCGGGTAAACTGGGCCAGGACGCGGATTCCCGGTCCCGTCAGGTCGCCAGCGCCATTTTCAAGAGCGGGGGGAGCGCCGGTTTCGGTGTCGGACATGCAATAGGGCTTTCGTTAAGGAAGGCTGGAGCGCCATCCGGGCTGACCGCAAGGCTCAGAACGGAAAACAGCTCTCCAAATCAAGGGCTTAGGGCGAGTTTCAAGCCGATGCCGGTTTTACAACCGTTGAAAAACGCTCTAGGCGGGGCTGCTATCACGCAGCCTCTCCCGGCGCAACGGCGGCCCGGGTGCGGCGTTAAAGACTTGTCGAGACTATGGTCTGATAAGCCTGACGCTGACGTAGCCCTTCCGATGCCCTATATTGTCCATCAATCCCTGCTTCCAGCGACGCGGTGTTCATTTTGAACCAGACCCTACAGCTTATCATTTTCGCGGTGCTCGCAGGCGTGGTGCTGTACCAGCTCTATTCGGTCCTCGGCCGCCGGGTGGGTCGCCAGCCTGAAGACGCCCAGCGCGAGGCTCTTGCAGGCAAGGCGGCCAAGGCTCTGTCCGTCGAGCCTGAGCCTGAGCCCCTGACCGACGGGGTGGTGCTCTCGGGCCTGGCGGTGCTGCGGGCCCGGGATCCCGGCTTCGAGGTCGGGTCTTTCCTGGCCGGGGCCAAGTCCGCCTATCAGCGGGTTGTGTCGGCGTTTCATGAGCGCCGCCGGGAAGAGCTCAGGATGCTCCTGTCGCCCGCCATCTATGACAGTTTCGAGACCGCCATGGTCGCACAGGAGGCCGCCGGCATATCCGAGGTCGTGGACTTCCTGATCCCGCCCAGAGGGGATCTGGAATCCGCCGGCCTGACCGGCGATACCGCCCGGGCGACGGTGCGGTTCCTGGCGGAGTTTCGTATCCGTTCCAAGGGTCCGGAAGGCGAAGCGGTGGAAGATCGCCGCACGGCGGAGCTCTGGACCTTTGAGCGGGATGTCTCAGCCCGCGATCCGAACTGGACCCTGGTTCACGTGGACGCTGCGGAGGCCTGATGCGCCGGGCTGCTGTCCTTGCGGCCCTGATCCTGTCAGGTGTTCTGGCCGGCTGTGCGACGGTCTCCACCCAACCTGCACCGGACGCTTCTCGAGGGCCCCCGCCGATAGCGGGTCCTGAAGCGCCAGCGCCGGCTCCGGCGGCCCTGCCCGGGCCGCAGGTCGGCGACCAGCGATTGCCGCCAGTGTCGCTCAGCGATGTTCCTGGCTGGACCGGAGAGGATCACGCGGCCGCCCTGGAGCTGGTGGCTCAATCCTGCCGCGAGCGGCCCAGGCCGGAGCTCGGATACGCCTGCCAGCAGATACTGGCGGTCAGCGGGTCGTCCGGTCCGGAGGCCCGCGCCTTGCTCGAATCGCTGTTCAGGGCTGAGCCCCTGGGTCAGTCCGGGCTTCTGACAGCTTATTTTTCACCGCGCTATGACGTGCGGTTTTCCCGGACTGGCGAGTTCACGGCGCCGATCCGCCCCCGGCCCGAGGATCTGCAGGTGGAACCGGACGCCCGGCCGGACCCGTCCAGACCAGGCTGGAAGGGCGAGGGACGTCTGCTGGGCGGGATCTGGGCGCCCTATGACGACCGGGGCGCTATCGAGGCCCGGGAAGAGCAGCGCCCCCTGGGCTGGATGAGGCCGGAGGATCTGTTTTTCCTGCAGATTCAGGGATCGGGAACGCTTGTTCTGCCGGATGGCCGGCGCAAGCGCGCGGTCTTTGTCGCGACCAACGGTCTGCCGTTCCGGGGGATCGCCACACCCATGCGCGATCAGGGCCTGCTGCCGCCGGACGGGACATCCGGAGAGGCGATCCGCTCATGGCTTGCCGCCAACCGCGGTCCTCAAGCCGACGCTGTCATGCGGCTCAATCCACGTTACGTGTTTTTCCGGATGGAAGAGGATGACGGCACGGAGCCGCTCGGGGCCGCCGGCATACCTCTGATGGCCGGGCGAGCGATCGCCGTCGATCCGCTGTTTCACCAGTATGGCGATCTCTACTGGATCGATGCCAGGGCGCCGTCCCTGGCGGGCGCCTTTCCCACCTACAGCCGCCTGGTCGCGGCTCTGGACACCGGGGGGGCCATACGCGGACCCGTCCGGGCCGATCTCTACATGGGCCGGGGCGAAAGGGCCGGCGCCGAGGCGGGCCGGGTGAAGCATCAGCTGTCCATGTGGCGACTGGTCCCGGCGCCCGAGTTCGCCGGACGCGGCCAGGGCGCGCCCGGGCCATGAAGCGCCAGGCTCGTCCTGAAGAACTTCAGCTCTGGGCCAGGGTTGCAGAAACCGTGAAGCCCATGCCGGGTCGGGTCGTCCCCGCCACGCCAGCGTCCGTGGCGCCGGTGGCGGTTTCGGCTGCCCCGGTCGAGGCCGCGACCGCCAAGAAGATCAAGGGCCCCTCGCCTAGGGCCCGTGGCTTGCAGCCTCCGCCCTCGCCGCCGCCGCCGGAGCGGCTGGAGCCTGGCCGCGCCCGGCGGGTTGTCCGGGAGCGGGACCCCATTGCGGCGCGAATCGACCTTCATGGCCTGACCCTGGACCGGGCGCGGCCGGCCCTCGAATCCTTTGTCACGGCGGCCTGGTCCCGGGGCGACCGGGTTGTGCTGGTCATAACCGGCAAGGGTCGGGACGGAGCGGGCTTGATCCGCCGCCTCACGCCGGAATGGCTGGCGGCTCCCTCGCTGCGCGCCATGATCGCCGGGGTGCAGTCCGCCCATCGGCGCCATGGCGGGGATGGCGCCTTCTATGTGGCCCTGAAGGCCCAGTCGAACCGTCAGACAGGCTGACGCTGGAAGGCTCAAGACGGCTTGCTCTGCGCTTCCGGACAGAGCACCCTGTGGCAAAGGTCTTCAGGGGGAAACATCATGGTCAAGGTCTACTTCGCGCCGTTTGCCCGGTCGCTCAGAGCGCTCTGGACCCTGGAGGAGCTGGGTGCGCCCTATGAGGCGGTGCGGGTACAGTTCCCGCCACGGATGGCTCAGCCTGACTATATGGGCATCAATCCCCTGGGTCAGATCCCCACCATGGTGGATGGTGATGTCACCATCTACGAGTCGGTCGGCATCTGCGAGTATGTCGCCGAGAAGTTTGGTCCGAGCGACCTTCAGGTGAAGGCCGGGGAGGCCGGCCGGGCCGACTATCTGCAATGGTTGTGGTACGGCGAGGCCACCCTGATGCCGCCGGTGGGCGCCATGGTGCGCAACGCCCTGGGTCCTGAGGACGGCCGAAATCCTTCCGCTCTGGCCGAGGCGCGGGAGTCTGTCCTGGCGCGTCTGGTGCTTGTGGAGCAGGCGCTTGCGGGCAAGGACTTCCTGGCGGCCGGGCGGTTCACCCTGGCCGATATCTCGGTGGCCTATGTTCTCAACCTCGGAACCCTGCTGCAGCTGGCGCCGGACTACAGCCCGGCCATCGCCGCCTATTTCGACCGGATGAAGGCGCGCCCGGCGTTCCAGGCGGCCGTCTCCAAGGGGTGAGACCGGCTCCGGTCAGGGGATGAGGAGGGTCGATCCGGTAGTGCCCCTCCCCTCGATTGTTTCGTGAGCGGCGCGGGCCTCTGACAGGGGGAACTCGGCGCCGATCGCGATCTTGACGGCGCCGGAGGCAATGACGTCGAACAGGGCCCCCGCGCTGTCGTCGAGATCCGCTGTGGTCGCGACATAATCGAACAGGGTGGGCCGGGTGAGGAACAGGGATCCGCCCCGGGACAGGCGCAGGGGCTCTATGGCCGGGACCGGCCCCGAGGCATTGCCGTAGGACACCAGCATTCCCCGGCGCCCGAGGCTGCCCAGGCTGCCTTCAAGGGTGGCTGCCCCGACGCCATCATAGACGACGCGCACTCCGGCCCCGTCCGTAAGCGTCCTGACCTGCTTTGCGACGTCTTCCCTGTCATAAAGTATGACGTGGTCGCAGCCATGGCCCAGGGCCAGCTGCGCCTTGGCGTCCGAGCCGGCCGTTCCGATGACCAGGGCGCCGATCGATCTGGCCCATTGCGCGAGGATCAGCCCGACGCCGCCGGCCGCGGCATGGATCAGGACCGCGTCCCCGGCCGCGACCGGAAAACACCGCCGGATGAGGAACTCGGCGGTCATGCCCTTCAGCATGGAGGCCGCCGCAGTTCGGCTGTCAATGCCGGCCGGCAGCCTGACCGCCCGGCCTTCCGGCACCACATGGGCCTGGCTGTAGGCGCCAAGGGGACCTGTGGCGTATCCGGCCCTGTCGCCTATGACGAACCGGGTCACCCCGGGGCCGATGGCTTCGACAACGCCAGAACCTTCCAGGCCCAGGATGCTGGGATAGGGGATGGGATAGAGGCCGGAGCGTTGGTAGGTGTCGATGAAGTTCAGCCCCACCGCTTCCTGCCGGATGAGGATCTGGCCGGGGCCCGGGGTGGACTCCGGCCGTTCCACGGCCGACAAGACTTCAGGCCCTCCTGCCCGCTCCGCCTGGATCGCCAGCATCAGACCAGGGCTCCCTTGAAGAAGTCCAGGCTGCGCTGGTTGGCCAGGGCCGCGTCCGGCCCGTCGAAATGCTCCCCGCCCTGGCGGGCGAAGGCATGGTCGCGGCCAGGGTAGTCGTGGATCTGGATCTGGGTGTGATTGTCCAGTTCCTGATGGATCAAGGCCTGGGCCTCCCTGGGCACGAACCCGTCCTGGCCGGCGATATGGAGCATCAGGGGCCGGTTGAGCTTCTCGCTCTCGGCCAGGTATTTCTCGATTCCGACACCGTAGTAGCTGACGGCGGCGTCAGCGTCCGTGCGGGTTGCCGTGAGAAAGGCCAGGAGTCCGCCAAGGCAGTACCCGACTGCTCCGACCTTGCCGTTCGAGCCGGCCATGTCGCGAACCTGGGCGACGACGGCGGCTATGTCCTGGACGCCGGTCTCGACATCAAAGGCGTTGAACAGTTCGAAGGCGCGTTTCCATTCGGCTTCGGACTGGTCAGTGATGTCGATTCCGGGCTGGATCCGCCAGAAAAGGTCCGGGCAGATGGCGAGATAGCCCTGGGCTGCGTAGGAGTCCGCAAGGTCCCGCATGACCTGGTTGACCCCGAAGATCTCCTGGATGACCACAATGACCGGGGCCGTCTGGGCGGCCGGCCGGGCCACATAGGCCGTGAAGTCGCCGTCAGGCGTCTTGATGGTAAGGCGTTCGCCGCTCATGGTCATCTCCCGTGCAATCAGTCAGAATTGTTGGCGAGGCCAAGGGTTGCATGATTTGGGTGCAGCCCCAGTTCGTCCGTTTCTAGACCGCACTTAACCGGCGCCCGTGTCAGGTCCAATGACAAAGCTGTGGGCAGCCTGACAGAAAGTCTGATCATGAAGGTAACCATCGAGATTGACTGCTCCGCCGTCGAGGCCCGGGCCTTTCTGGGGCTTCCGGATGTGACGACGCTGAATGACCATATGGTGGCCGAGATGCAGCGCCGGATGGACGCAAACATGGCCGCCCTCGCGCCCGAGGAGCTGATGAAGAACTGGATGGCGCTGGGCATGGGCGCCCAGGATCAGTTCCGCAAATTGATGACGGCGGCGGCCAGCTCGGCCATGGGCGGCGCCAAGACCAAATGAACGAGACGATCTTTGCCCTGGCCACTGCGCCCGGTCGGGCCGCGGTGGCCGTGGTGCGGCTGTCGGGTCCGGGCGTCGGCGAGGCGCTGGTCGGACTCACGGGTCGGCGGCTGCCGACGGCGCGACGGGCCAGCCTGCGTCGTCTGAAGGACCAGCAGGGCGAGGTGCTGGACGAGGCCCTGGTCATCTGGACCCCCGGCCCTGGCAGCTACACCGGTGAAGACGCTGCGGAGCTGCATCTTCACGGCGGCGTGGCCATTGTGGAGTTGGTGTTTCAGGCCCTGTCGGATCGTGGCCTGAGGCTGGCTGAGCCCGGAGAGTTCACCCGGCGCGCTTTCGAGAACGGCCGGCTGGACCTGGCCCAGGCCGAGGCCGTCGCCGATATGGTCGATGCGGAGACCCTGGCCCAGGCGCGGCAGGCCGTGGGTCAACTGGGCGGCGCCCTGTCGGTCCGCTACGAGGCCTGGCGAGCGGATCTGATCCAGGGCCTGGCCATGCTGGAAGCGGCGGTGGATTTTCCCGATGAGGAGCTGCCGGCGGATGTCGCCGGCCGCGCCCGGCCTGTTCTCGAACGGCTGGAACAGGAAATCACAGCGGCTCTGGCCGACGGGCAGAGGGGGCAACGGGTGCGGGAGGGGTTCCGCATTGCCCTGGTCGGGGCGCCCAATGCCGGCAAGAGCTCACTTCTGAACCGACTGGCGGGGCGCGACGCTGCCATTGTCACGGCAACCCCGGGAACGACCCGGGACGTCATCGAGGTTCCGCTGGTTCTGGAAGGCTATCGCGTCCTGATGGCGGATACGGCGGGCCTGCGTGACTCCGACGACCCTATAGAGATCGAGGGGGTCCTCCGGGCCAGGGCCTGGGCCCGATCTGCCGATCTTCGGGTCTGGGTGGTGGATGGTTCCGTCTGGACTGGAAGCTGGCGGGAAGCCGCTGATCTGGCGGGTCCCGGTGATCTGATGGTCATCAACAAGGTCGATCTGCCGCCTGGCGGCGACGCTGCAGCGGCTGCCTCTGAATGGGGGGCCGTGCAGCGGATCAGCCTGCAGACCGGCGAGGGCGTCGAGGCTCTGCGCAAGGGTCTGACGGAGCGTGTGATTGCCGGCCTGTCCGGAGGCGAGTTTCCCCTGGCGACGCGGTTACGTCACGCCGAGAGTCTGGCTGAAGCGCGGAGCAGGCTGGTGGAAGCGCTGGCGGATCTGGAACCGGCAGTGGAGCTGGCTGCCGAGAATGTCAGGTTGGCCAGCCGGGCCCTGGCGCGGGTGACGGGGCGGATTGGCGCAGAGGACATACTGGATGTGGTGTTCTCGAGCTTCTGCATCGGCAAATGATGTGTTTCACGTGAAACACCTCCCTCTGGCGTATTGAGGATCGGCCAGGGCTGTTTCACGTGAAACATTGGTGCGTCAGCAAGGCCATGGAACCGGGGGCGGGCCCTTGCTATAGGGTCTTCTCTTGCCCCCGTCCCCGGGGGCTTCTTGTTTGGCTAGCCATGGCTTCCTGGGATGTCATCGTGATCGGCGGCGGGCACGCCGGCTGTGAAGCCGCAGCGGCGTCTGCACGGCTGGGCGCCCGGACCCTGCTCCTCACCCACAAGCTCGAAACCATCGGCGAGATGAGTTGCAACCCGGCCATTGGCGGTCTGGGCAAGGGCCATCTGGTCCGGGAGATCGACGCCCTGGACGGTGTGATGGGCCGGATGGCCGATCGCTCCGGGATCCAATTCCGGATGCTCAATCGCTCCAAGGGACCGGCCGTCCGGGGGCCGCGTTCACAGATTGACCGCAAGCTCTACCGGGATGCCATGCAGGCCGAGCTCGCGGCGACCCCGAACCTTACCCTTGAGGCCGAGGCGGTCGAGGATCTGATCGTCGAGGACGGCGTGGTTGTGGGCGTCGTGGGCGGGTCTGGCCGGACCTGGCGGGCTGCCGGTGTCGTCCTCACCACCGGCACCTTTCTGAAGGGCGTCATCCATCTGGGTGAGCGGCGGATTCCGGCCGGCCGGGTGGGCGATGCTCCGGCCATTGGTCTGTCGGATCGACTTTACGCCAGTGGTCTTGCCATGGGACGGCTGAAGACCGGCACCCCGGCCCGACTGGACGGGCGGACGATCGCCTGGGACAGGCTGGAGATGCAGGATGCGGACGCCGAGCCCATCCCCTTCTCGTTCCTGACGGACCGGATCGAGGTCCCGCAGATCCGGTGCGGCATCACCTGGACCACGGCGGAAACCCACAGGATCATTGCCGAGCGGCTGACGGAGTCGGCGGTCTATGGCGGTCGGGCCACCGGGAACGGCCCGCGCTACTGTCCCTCCATCGAGGACAAGGTTGTGCGATTTGCCGACAAGACCAGCCACCAGGTTTTTCTCGAGCCTGAGGGCCTGGATGACCATACGGTCTATCCCAATGGGGTCTCGACCTCGGTTTCCGAAGAGACCCAGGCTCTTTTCCTGCGGACGATCCCGGGTCTGGAGTCGGTGACCATTCTGCGACCGGGCTATGCCATAGAGTATGACTATGTTGACCCCCGTGAGCTCAGCCCGGCCCTGGAGGTCAAGCGCCTGCCGGGCCTGTTCCTGGCGGGTCAGATCAACGGCACGACGGGCTATGAGGAAGCGGCGGCCCAGGGCCTGGTAGCCGGCCTCAATGCGGCGCGGCGGGCCGGAGGCTCGGAACCGGCCGGGTTCGGGCGGGATGAAGCCTATATCGGTGTGATGATCGACGATCTCGTCACGCGGGGGGTTACCGAGCCCTATCGGATGTTCACCAGTCGAGCGGAATTCCGGTTGATCCTCCGCTCTGACAACGCCGACCAGCGGCTTACAGGTCGAGGCGAGGCCGTTGGTCTTGTCGGCCAGGGCCGGGCGGCAGTGTTTCACGTGAAACAACAGCAGCTGGCCGAGGCCCGGGCCTTTGCAGCGTCGCATAGCCTGACCCCGACGGAGGCCGTGCGACTGGGTCTTGCCGTCAAGGCCGATGGCCAGAGGCGCAACCTGACCCAGCTGCTGGCCTATCCTGACGTGACCTTGCAGAGGTTGGCCGCCGTCTGGCCAGCCATTGACGACTGGTCTGTCGTCGTTCGCGAGCAGATCGAGATCGACGCCGCCTATAGCGGCTATCTGGATCGACAACAGGCCGATGTCGACGCCTTCCGCCGGGACGAAGACCTCAGACTTCCGACGGACCTGGACTTCTCGACCATTGGCAGCCTGTCCAACGAGGTCCGAGAAAAACTGACCCGCGTCCGACCGCAGACCCTTGGTCAAGCGGCCCGGATCGAGGGCGTGACTCCTGGCGCCATCACGGCGCTGCTGGCTCATGTCCGGCGCGCCCATGCTGCTTGATCCTGACCCCCAGGTCGCCGAGGCCGCCGCCTTCCAGGCCGCCATGGGCGCCACCGACGCGCAGATGCGGGATCTGGAAGTTTACCGGCTGATGCTGGAAGACTGGAACGGGCGACTCAACCTGGTTGGCCCGTCCGCCCTGGCGAGCTTCTGGCCTCGCCATGCCCTGGACAGCGCCCAGCTGCTTCGCCTGGCGCCGGAAGCCCTTCGCTGGGCCGATCTCGGAACCGGGGCCGGACTGCCGGGCCTGGTCCTGGCGATCCTCTTGAAGGACCGCCCCGGCGCCAAGATCCATCTGGTTGAAAGCCTGGCCAAGCGGTGTCGCTTCCTGGAGGCGGTTGTCGCGGACCTTGAGCTGCCGGCCGAGGTCATCAACGGCCGGGCTGAAACGGCCCGCCTGACAGTGGATGTGGTCACCGCCCGGGCGGTTGCCGCCCTGCCCCGGCTGCTCACCTTCGCCCACCCCTGTCTCAAGACCGGGGCTGTCGGACTGTTTCTCAAGGGCCGGACTGCCCAGGCCGAGCTGGACGAAGCCCGGCAGGACTGGCGGCTTGACGCCGAACTCATTCAAAGCCTCAGCGACCCGGACGGCCGGATCGTGGAAATCAGGAGCGCATACCGTGTCCCACGTCGCTGAGACTGCCCGACCCGCCGCCGAAGCCGGCCGTCCCATGCGGGTTCTGGCAATCGCCAACCAGAAGGGCGGGGTGGGCAAGACTACTACTGCCATCAATCTCGGCACGGCCCTGGCGGCGGTTGGCGAGTCGGTTCTGCTGATCGACAGCGACCCGCAGGGCAACGCCTCCACCGGCCTTGGCGTCCCGCGCCAGAACCGCAAGGTTACCATGTATGACGTCTTTGTCGGGGAAAAGACCCTGGCTGAGGCGGCCATCCCCACCAGCCTTCCCGGGCTGGACCTGGCTGCCTCCGACGCAGACCTTTCCGGACTTGAGCTGGAACTGTCCCAGAGCCAGCGGCGGTCGTATCGTTTGAGGGATGCCCTGGCGACCCTGCGGGACACCGGTCGCTACAGCTATGTCCTGATCGACTGTCCGCCCTCCCTCAATCTGCTGACCGTCAATGCCATGACGGCGGCCGACGCCGTCTTCGTCCCCCTGCAGTGCGAGTTCTTTGCCCTGGAAGGCCTGACCCAGCTGCTGCGGACCGTTGAAATGGTGAAGGGCAGTCTCAATCCGGCCCTGGAAATCCAGGGCGTCGTCCTGACCATGTTCGACCGCCGCAACAGCCTGTCGGAACAGGTGTCGCGCGATGTCCGCAGCCATTTCGGGGAACTGGTCTATGAGACGGTGATCCCCCGCAACGTGCGCATTTCAGAGGCTCCGTCCTTCGGCAAGCCGGTCCTGATCTATGACCTGAAATGCGCTGGCTCCCAGGCCTATCTCAAGCTGGCCCGGGAGGTGGTCGCCCGGGAACGGCGACGCCTTCAGGACACGGCGGCCTGATCCCGCCCGTCGCCGTCAAACACCGAACAACACAAGTCACGACAACGGAAAGTACAGACTATGGCTGAAGGACGCAGGGGTCTTGGACGGGGCCTGTCGGCGCTGCTGGGCGAGACCGACGTGGTCGAAAACGCCGGGTCCGCCACGGCGCCGGAGGCCGGCATCCGCGAGATCCCCATCGAGCTGATCCGGGCCAACCCGCACCAGCCGAGACGCAGCTTTGACCGGGCCGAGATCGACGCCCTGGCCGCCAGCCTCAAGGAAAAGGGCGTTCTGCAGCCCATTCTCGTCAGACCCTTGGCCGAGACCCCCGGGGAATACCAGATCGTCGCGGGCGAGCGCCGCTGGCGCGCCGCCCAGGTGGCCGCCCTGCGGACCCTGCCGGCCATTGTCCGCAGTCTGGACGACCAGCAGGTGCTCGAAATCGGAATCATCGAGAATGTGCAACGGACCGATCTCAACCCCTATGAAGAGGCGCTGGCCTACCGCACCCTGATTGACAGTTTCGGTCATACCCAGGAGGCCGTGGCCGAGGCGGTTTCCAAGAGCCGACCGCATGTAGCCAATGCCCTGCGCCTTCTGACCCTGCCGCAAGCCATCCTGACCATGCTGGTGGAAGGGAGCCTGACCGCCGGTCACGCCCGCACCCTGATCGGATCGGAGAAAGCCGTAGACCTGGCCCGGCAGGTGATCCGGGATGGCCTCAGCGTGCGGCAGACCGAGGCCCTGGTCCGGCAGAAGCCGCCTACGGGAAAGGCCAGGACCGGCGACAGGACGCCCGCCGGCCCCAGGGACCATGACACCAGTGCGCTGGAATCCGACCTGTCTGAACTCCTTGGCGTGGCGGTGACGATTTCGGACCAGGGCGGCGCTGGGGAAATCCGGTTGCGCTACGACAGCCTGGAGCAGCTGGACGATCTTTGCCGGCGACTGACCCGGGCCGGCTGACGGGCGCAACAGAGCCTGTTACGATAACCGCTCTACACCGGTCGGAACAGGCTATGGCGCCGGCTTCAGCCCTGATCGCTTCGGCGGAACCGGCCTTCAGGCCCTTGACCAGGGCGTTGGCGGCGTTTCGGCCGAAAAGGCCGCGACATCCGCCATTAGCCCCTGGGCTGCCAGGGCGACCAGTTCGCCCCCCTTTTCCGGCGTGGCCAGGGCCGGATCGGAGCCCATCCGCCCGTCAGGAAAACGGGCGCGAAAATCGGCAGCCTCCCGGATCGGACCGGTCGGGGCGATCTGCGGCTCATAGTCGGCTGTCTTGATGGCCTCCGGATGGGCCCATTGCGTCACGGCGATTTCGGAAGGGGTGGCGTGGCTGCCGTGTCCGGTGGGAAACTGGCGATTGGCCAGGGCATTGACGCCGCTCAGGTCCCACCAGTTTCTGAGTTTCAGGGAAAAGCCCCGGGGTGTCTGACGATAGCTGGCCTCGGCATAGAGTTCCGAAAAGGCCGCCTCCATGGTGGCGACATTGCCGCCATGCCCGTTCAGGAAATAGATTCGCTCGAAGCCGTGAACGGCCAGGGAGCGGCACCAGTCGCCGATCGCCGCCATGAAGGTGGACGGCCGCAGGGAAATCGTGCCGGGAAAGCCCAGATGGTGCTGTGCCATGCCGATATTGAAGGTCGGGGCGATGAGCAGGTCATCCCTGCCCTTCTGGGCCTCGTGGGCGATGATCTCCGGGCACATCCAGTCTGTGCCCAGCAGGCCGGTGGGTCCATGTTGCTCATTGGAGCCGATGGGAACCACCACGGTCCGGGATCGGGTCAGGAAGGATTCGATCTCGGGCCAGGTGGATTTTGCGAGCAGCATGGCGGACCTTTCCTTGAGCCCGCTCCTGCGGCTGCGGAGCGGTCGCAGACGGTGAGCGGACCCTGGCTGAGTGATTGGGACCCTGTGCCTCTGTTATGACCGGTTCGGCCACAACGGAACAGACCTTCACCCTACAGCTGCGCCGAAAGGCCTTCGCCGGCAGGCCGGCTCAGGGGCGGTCCCTCTTGGGCAGGGCCTCGACCTCGGCGGGGCTCAACCGGGTGAGGGTTCTCACCGCGCACCGTTGCGGGCCAAGGTTGCTGGTGTGAACCAGGACCGTGACATCCTGGGCGCCGCAGATGCTGGAGGTCGGACGGCTATCCAGCCCCAGATCCAGCGCTGTGTCCATATCCATGCAGCGGCCAAACATATCCAGCCGGTAAACCTCGCGCCCTGCCTTCAGATAGAGTGTCTTCTCGTCGCGGGCGGTAAAGTTGCTGACCTGTCGGTTGAAGAAGCAACTGCTCCGACTGGCGGGGGTGCTCGATGTTGCCGGCGCCGCCCTGGGCCCGGTGGCCGGATCGGCCGATCTGGCCTGGGCCAGGGCGCCCGCGCCGAGAACAAGCGCCAGAGCGCTGACGGCAACAAGTCTGGGGTGGGTCATCATGACGGGTTTCCTCGAAAACAGTCGTCCCGCTGATACATTGGGTCAGGATGACGGCCTTTTCGAGGCCCTGCGCGCGGCGCGCTCGGCAAAACGCCCTGGATGCACGGCCCGGGCCAGGTCGCCGGGCAGGGGAGACGCCAGCCCCAGAATGACAGCCGCAAGGTGCTCGGCCAACAGCGGAGCCAGGGTAAAGCCCCGGCCCCCGAAACCGGCCAGGGCATGGAGACCGGCCTGTCCGGCGAGGGGCCCCGCCAGCGGCAGATGATCCGGCGTGGCGCTGCGCACGCCCGCCCGCCCTTCCAGGGGCAGGGCGGCGAGGGAAGCTGCCAGACGGGGCATCCCTTCGGCCAGTTGAAGCAGGTTGGCCCTGTCGTCCTCGGGAACGGGCTCTTCGTCGGTCCGATCCCGTTGATGGGTGGCGCCAAACAGCAGGCCATCTCTTGTGGGGATGACATAGCCGCCAAAGGCTGTCGCCATCGGCGATTCCACGCCTATCGCCCTGGAAATCTGACCCCGGACGCTCCGAAGGGGGGCCATTTCCGGGGCAGGGGCAAGCGCCATTGTCTCCAGTCCGGCGCACAGCACCACGGCGTTGACCCGGGCAAGGTGTTCGCCAGCGCGGCCCAGGATGGTCCAGTCTCCAGTGCTTTCGGGCTGGAGGGCGACGACCGCGCGACGATCGACGGGGCCCGTCCAGACCGGGATCAAGGCCTGGGGATCCACCACCAGGGCCTGATGCAACAGCAGGCCATCCAGCTGGATCTCCAGGGAGCCTGAATCGAACAGGCCGCCGGCGACGATGCGCTCGAAGCGCGTCTGGTCCCGCGGCGAGGTTGCCTGCTGTCTCGCTCCGCGCGAGATCACCGCCTCCTCGACCTGGTCATAGAGCTGCACCGCCCGGCGGAAAGCCTGGGCATGGAGCCGTCCCGCCGGGTTCTCCCCGGCATCGAGCCTGGGCGTCATCAGGGCGGCGGCATTGCCCGAGGCGGCCGCAGCGGGTCCTTTCGGATCGAAGACCTGCACGGAGGCGCCCTGCTGGCGCAGGGCCCGGGCCATCGACGCCCCGGCGATGCCGGCCCCGATCACGGCAACCGTTCTGGAGCCGGGGTCCGGATCGGCGGGCGACCCCGGCCAGACCGCCTCCAGCCGTTGCCGTTTGCGGCCAAAGCCCGGCTGTTTCGAAACGGCAAACCCGGCCGTTTCCAGGCCACGCCGCACCCCTCCGGCCACGGTAAAGGTTGCGGCGCGGGCGCCGGACGCGCTGTGCTGGCCGACCAGGGTCAGTACCGACTCGCTCCACATGGCCGGGTTCGCCGCCGGGGCAAATCCGTCCAGGAACCAGGCATCTGCCTTGCCGGACCAGCCGGTCAGCGCCGCCTCAGCCTCCATGATCGCCAGGTCGAGGGTCGCCGAGAAGGCCGGCAGATCGATTCGGGTCCAGCCCCGGGCGTCACCCGGCCAGGCTTCCAACAGGGCCTCCGCCGCCGACCCCAGCTCCGGCCAGCGGCCGAGGGCCCGGGCCGCGTCTGACCGGGTGAGAGGATGGGCCTCAAGGGAGAAGATCTGCAGCCGGGCCCCCGGTGGGCGGGTCTGGTTCCAGAGATGCAGGAGGGCTGCGATGTTCAGGCCGGCGCCAAAGCCCAGTTCCGCGACGGTGAACCGGGATCGCCCAGCCCAGGCTTGCGGAAGACCGCAGCCGGCCAGGAACACGGTCCGGGTTTCGGCCAGACCGTCGTCGCTGGAAAAATAGACATCGCCATAAAGGGTCGAGGCCGGCAGGCCGTCGTTGCTCCAACGAACAGGCGAAGGCCTGTCCACAGGCCTGTCCACAGGCTTGTCCACCGGGTTGCTCACAGGCTGACCCCGGAGTCACGCACAGGGCTGGACGTCAGGTCCGTGTCAGGCACATCAGGATTCCAGGTCGGAGCGGCCTCGATCTAAAGCAAAGGGGGCCGCCCCGAAAGGCGACCCCCTCGATACCTGGCCCGTTCAGGCCTGTCCTGTCAGGGGACCTTCTTTTCTTCGACCGCAGCGGCGGGTGCGGCAGCAGCGGCGTCTGCGGCCGGGGCGGCGGCGGCGTCCGTCTTGGCTTCGGCTTCAGCCGCCGGAGCCGCTGTGGCATCGGCGGGCGAGGCTTCGGCGGCCGGGGCGGCCTCGGGAGCGGCGGCTTCAGCGGCGGGCGCTTCGGTCTTCTCGGCCGGCTGGCCGCAGGCAGTGAGGGACAGGGCGGCAATGGCCGCGCTGGCGACGAGGAGTTTGCGAATCATGTTCCTGGGACCCCTTTGAGGTTTCTTCTGTTACGCCCGTTGACGGTGCGCAAAGGGGACTATGCGCCGGCTTTTCGAGAGCGCAAGCGGTGTTTTCACGTTTGCGTGATCACAAATTCCTCGCTGAGTCCTGCAGGCGTTCCGCCTCTATCCCTCCGCCGGAATGGCCGACAGGGCCTCTTCCAGCTCCAGGAAGCTGGGCTGGGCGCCGCTGGGAACGCTGCCCCGGCCGATCTCGACCGAGATCTGGGCGGCGTTGCCATGCAGATGGGCGACCAGGACCGACTGGATGATCTTGTAGAAGGCGCTCTCCTCATTGACCACGTCGGTCAGCCGGGCCGCCAGCGGACCAACGATGCCATAGGCCAGGAACACGCCCAGGAAGGTGCCGACCAGGGCGCCCCCGATCATCCCGCCCAGAACCTCCGGCGGCTCGGTGATGGAGCCCATGGTCTTGATCACCCCCAGAACGGCGGCGACGATGCCCAGGGCGGGCAGGGCGTCAGCCAGGTTCTGCAGGGCATGACCCGGGGCAAGCGCCTCGTGATGATGCTTTTCCAGCTGCTTTTCCATGGCGTCCTCGACCTGGTGAGGGTCCTCGAGGTTCATGGTCATCATCCGCAGGGTGTCGCAGATGAAGTCGACGGCGAAGTGATCCTTGGTGATCTTGGGAAAGCGCGAGAAGATCGAGCTCTCCTTGGGCTTTTCGATATGGCTCTCCAGGGCAATGACGCCCTTGGACTTCATGGTCTTGGTCAGCAGGAACAGCAGGGACAGCAGGTCCTTGTAGTCACTGGCCTTCCATTTGGGGCCGGCAAACGCCTTGGCCAGTCCGCCGCCTGAAGCCTTGATGGTGGTCAGGGAATTCGAGATCAGAAAGGCCGCCACACCGGCCCCGCCGATGGCCATCATCTCGTGTGGCAGGGCGTGCATGATCACGTCCATGTTGCCGCCGGAAATCAGATAGCTGCCGAACACGAGGCCGAACAGCATGACGAGGCCGATGATCTGGAACATGGATTTTGTCGTCGCCCGGTGGATAAGGATCAGGGCTGCGAGCATGGCGGTTAATGCTTAATGGGCCATGAGCGGCGACCCTCAGGGCGGTCTGTCCCGCCGGGGCCGGCGGTTGCACCGGCCAGAAACCGGGCCTAACAGGATCGCCATGACCCAGAAGGCGCCTCCGCCCGGACCCAGGCTAGAGCCGAGGGCGTTCGGAATCCTGTTTGCGGTGTCGATCGTGGTGGCGGTGGGCAATACCGGTCTGATGACGGTGTTGCCGGCCATTGCCCGGGAAATCCGCATCGCCGACTGGATGGCCTCCGCGGTTTTTTCCCTCTCGGCCCTGCTCTGGGCTGTGATGAGCCCGATCTGGGCGCGGGAGTCCGACCGGCGCGGTCGCAAGCCTCTCATCATGCTGGGCCTGGCCGGTTTCATGACCTCCATGCTGCTCTGCGCCGGGGTGGTCAGCCTGGGGCTCAGCCACGTCCTGCCGCCCGTTGTGATCTTCATCCTGTTCCTGATCAGCCGGGCGCTGTTTGGCCTGGTCGGGTCGGCGTCAAATCCGGCAACCCAGGCCTATCTGGCCGAGCGGACAAGCCGGTCCGAGCGGACCCAGCAGATGGCCGCCCTGGCCGGCGCCTTCGGCCTTGGCACGGTGGTCGGACCCTTTCTGGCGCCGCTCTTCATCCTGCCCGGCGTCACGCTTGCCGGGCCGATGTATGCCTTTGCGCTGCTGGCGGGCGGAGTGCTGGTCGTCGTCTATCGCGGGCTGCCGGACGAGGAGGGCCCTCCCCGGGAAAGTCGCCGGTTCGCCGGAGCCGGCCAGGGTCAGTCCCTTTGGCGAGACCCCCGGCTGATGCCCTTCCTGCTCTATGGCTTTCTGGTCGCCTGCTGCCAGACCTCGCAGGGCTATACGCTCGGCTTCATGATCATCGACAAGCTCGGCGTCAAACCCATGGAGGCCCTCGGGTTCACCGCCGTCGCCACAGGGGCCGGGGCCCTGGCCAGCCTTCTGGCCCAGTGGGGCCTGATCCGGATCTTCGCCATGGGTCCCAAACAGCTGTTGCGCTGGGGTGTTGGCCTGGCGGTGCTGGGCAATGTGATTACCATATTCTCGCCCGACTACTGGACGGTGGTGGCCGGCTATGCCGTATCAGCCCTGGGCTATGGCTTTGCCCGTCCCGGTTTCACCGCTGGCGCTTCCCTGACCGTGAAGATGAGTGAACAGGCCCGGGCGGCGGGGGCCATCGCCGCCGTCAACGGCCTGAACGTCATCCTGGCGCCGGTTTTTCTGGTCCTCTACGGCCATTTCCATCAGGGGCCGTTCATTCTGAACGCCGTCATCCTGGGCGGACTGCTGGTCTATGCCTTCCGGAACCCTGTCCTCAAGGATGCCGGGGAGAATCCGCCGGATGATGAGGAAACCGCCACGGCGATCATGGAGCGCCGCGACGAAGGCGGACTCTAGGGCCTGTTCCGTTATGATCGAACCGATCATAACGGAAAACTAGGCTCCGATTCACAGTGTTAGAGCATCTTTCGATCCGATAGCCGCTTCACACTTATCGGAACAGGCCCTAGCCGCCCATCACGACGGACCAGACCAGCCGTCCGAGCGCTCCGAACAGCAGGATGGCGGTGGCCAGCATCTGGATCATGAAGCCCATCTCGCGCTTGCCGGGATCCTTCACATAGCCGAGGGCATAGAGGATCCGGCCCAGCATCCAGACCCCGCCAAGCCCGGCCGCGACCCAGTCCTGGCCCCAGGCCAGGGCAAACAGCCAGAGCGACGGCAGATACAGGGGCAGCCATTCGAGGGTATTGAGATGCACCCGGATATTGCGCTCCAGGTCCGGATCCCCGGTCATGGCCGGGGCATTGATGCCGCTGCGCCGGCGGGCGCCGCCCACCCGCATGATCATCCAGACATAGACGAGCAGGGACAGAAGCGTGGCGATGGCCACCGGAGCGTGAACGGTCATGACAGGTATCCCCAAGGATCGGGACGGTCTCTCGCCATCCCCTTGACCGGCAAGCTGTCATGCTTTGCGAGGGTCCGGCAAGCCTGAGCTATCAATGATCAGTTGGCGCGGACCACGGCCAGGACCGCCTGTCCATAGCGCGCCAGCTTGCCCTCGCCCACGCCGCTGACGGCTCCGAGGGCGGTCAGGCCGTCCGGCCGTCGACTGGCGATCTCGGCCAGGGTGGCGTCATGGAAGATCACATAGGGGGGCACATGCTGGGTCTGGGCCTCGTCCCGCCGCCAGGCCCGCAGGGCCTCGAACAGGGCGGTGTCGGTCGCGGCCAGGCTGGCAAGGGCGTCGCGGGTCCGCTTGCGCGGCCGGCCTGACCGGGTCGAGGCGTCCAGACCCTCGGGCTGCTTGCGCAGGGCCAGACGCCGCTCGCCGCGATAGACGGCCTTGACTCCTTCGGCGTCGCCCAGGCCGATCAGCGGCCGGCCGTCATTGGGGTCTTCCCGCAGCAGGCCCTCGAAAAGCAGCTGGTCGATCAGGTCCCGCCAGCCGGCTGGGCTGAACTCGCGCCCGATTCCAAAGGTGGAAAGACCTGCCTCGAAGTCCGAAACGTCCTTGGTCTTGCCGAGCAGGTGATCAACCAGCCGCCCGCGCCCGAACCGGCCGCCCATCCGATGAGCGGCGCTCAGGGCCTTCTGGGCGGCCTGGGTGGCGTCCACCGACTGCGGCGGCGCGATGCACAGATCGCACTGGCCGCAGGGCGCCGCGCTCTCTTCGCCGAAATACCGACGCACGGCCACCGCCCGGCAGGTCATCCCCTCCAGCATGGCATAGAGCTGGCGGATCTTGCGGCCCTGGACCTGCTTGACCTCGGTCGCCATGTCGCGGCTTTCCAGCCGGCGAAAGGCCCAGGCCATGTCAGCTGCGCCATAGAGGGTGATGCCGTCCGCCGGCAGGCCGTCGCGCCCGGCACGGCCGATCTCCTGCCAGTAGGCCTCGATGGAGCCCGGCGGATCGGCATGGATGACAAACCGCACGTCGGGCTTGTCCACCCCCATGCCAAAGGCGATGGTCGCCACCATCACCGCTGCATCGGCCTCGAGAAACTCTTCGAGCCGGCGGGTCCGCAGGTCCTTGTCCAGGCCCGCATGATAGGCCAGCGCCGGGACCCCGGCCTCCCGCAGTTTTTCAGCCAGGGTCTCCACCCCGTCGCGGGATCCGGCATAGACCACCCCGGATTTGCCCGGCCGCTCGGCCACCAGGTCCAGAACGCGCTTGTGGGCTGGGCCGGATTTTCGTTCGGCGAACAGGGCCAGTTCCGGCCGGGCAAAGCTGTCGACATACTCTGCCGCATCCTCCAGCCGCAGCTGGGTGCGGATATCCTCGCGCGTCCGGGCGTCCGCCGTGGCGGTCACGGCCAGCCTGGGGACGCCTGGAAACCGCTCGGCCAGACGGCCCAGCAGGCGATAGTCAGGGCGGAAATCATGGCCCCACTGACTGACGCAGTGGGCCTCGTCGATGGCGATTACCGAAAGGGGCAGCTGGGTCAGCCGGTCCAGCAAGGCGCCGGACGCCAGGCCTTCCGGCGAGACATAGAGCAGGTCCAGGGTCCCGGCCTCCAGCATCCGCCAGACCTCGGCTCTTTCCTGGGGCGGAATATTGGAGTCCAGCCGGGCGGCGGCCACGCCGGCCTGGCGCAGGGAGGCCACCTGATCGCTCATCAGGGCAATCAGCGGCGAGACCACCAGCCCGAGTCCTGGCCGGATCATGGCGGGGATCTGGTAGCAGACGCTCTTGCCGCCGCCGGTGGGCAGGACGGCGATGGCGTTGCGGCCGGCCAGGACCTCGGCAATCACCTGATCCTGAAGGCCCCGGAACTCGCCGTGGCCGAAAACACGGCGCAGGGTTTCTCGGGCCTGGGAAAGCGAATCGGTCACCCGCGCCTTATGGCATGAGGGGCGAGGCCGATGCAGCCCGATGCTGCGCCGTCTCCGTCATTCCGGCCAACGCCTCTGACGGTAGTCGCCCGTGTCATCCGCCCTATACTCCTGATCCCATGCCAGCCGCCCTCTATATGGACGCCGTGATCCGGCCCAACCGATCCATGTCGCCCCTCGGGTTCCGGGTGGTGCTGGGCGCCCTGGCGATTCCAAGCACCCTGGTCAGCCTGGTGTTCCTGCGGATGGGCGCCTGGCCTGCGCCGATCTTCCTGGGACTGGATATCCTGCTGGTGTTTCTCGCCTTTCGCGCCAGTTTCAAGGCGGCCGAACGGCTGGAGCGGCTGATCGTCAGCGCCGAGAAGGTGGAGGTGATCGAGGAGGCCCCCGGCTATCGCCGCGTGGTCTGGACCTCCCCGACCGCCTTCACCCAGGTGGATCTTGAGGCGGTCGGCGAGCATCAGATGCGGGTCCGGCTGCGGCTGTCAGGCAAGCGTCGCAGCGTCGGCAAGGCCCTCAGCCCCCCGGAACGGGAAGCCCTGGGCGCCGCCCTGAAGGACGCCATCCGCAATGCAGGTCGGGAGCGCCACCCCGGTAACCAGGCAGGTTAGCTCTCGGGCTGCCGCCCCGGCTACAGGATGAACCGGCTCAGGTCCGCATCGGCCGCCAGGGCGCCGACCCGGCTGCGCACATAGTCGCCATCGATGGTCATCTGGGGCGCCCCGCCGTCGCCGGCGGTGAAGCTGATCTCCTCCACCACCTTTTCGAGGATGGTCTGAAGCCGCCGGGCGCCGATGTTCTCGACACTGCCGTTCACCGCCACGGCGGCGTCGGCAATGGCGTCCACGGCATCCTCGGAAAAGGTCAGGGTCACGCCTTCGGTGGCGATCAGGGCCTGTTGCTGGCGGATCAGATTGGCCTCCGGCTCGGTCAGGATCCGGCGCAGGTCATTGCGGGTCAGGGCCTTGAGCTCCACCCGGATGGGCAGCCGGCCCTGAAGCTCGGGCAGCAGGTCCGAGGGCTTGGCGACATGGAAGGCGCCGGAGGCGATGAACAGGATATGGTCAGTCCTGACCGGCCCATGCTTGGTGGAAACGGTGGTCCCCTCGATCAGCGGCAGAAGGTCCCGCTGAACCCCCTCCCGGGAGACATCGGCGCCGCTGCGGTCCGAGCGGCTGGCCACCTTGTCGATCTCGTCGATGAAGACGATGCCGCTGTTCTCGGCCAGGCTGACCGCCTCCTGGGTCAAGGCTTCCTGGTCCAGCAGCTTGTCGCTCTCCTCGGCCAGCAGTGGGGCATAGGCCTCGGCCACCGTCGTGCGGTGGGTGCGGGTGCGGCCGCCGAAAGCCTTTCCCATCATCTCCGAAAGGTTCAGCATCCCGACCGAGCCGCCCGGCGCGCCGGGAATATCGATGCCCTGGAAGGGACTGGCCGTATCGACCAGCTGCAGCTCGACCTCCTTGTCGTTCAGTTCGCCGGCGCGGAGCTTGCGACGAAAGGCCTCGCGGGCAGCGGTGCTGCCCGGCCCGGTCAGGGCGTCGAGGATCCGCTCCTCAGCCGCCGACTCCGCCCGGGCCTTGACGGCGGCGCGCCGGCGTTCGCGGACCATGGCGATGGCGCTCTCGACCAGGTCCCGGATGATCTGGTCCACGTCACGGCCGACATAGCCGACCTCGGTGAACTTGGTCGCCTCGACCTTGAGGAAGGGCGCCTGGGCCAGCCTGGCCAGTCGCCGGGCGATCTCGGTCTTGCCCACGCCGGTGGGCCCGATCATCAGGATATTCTTCGGGGTGATCTCGTCCTGCAGGTCCGCCGGGGTGCGGCGACGCCGCCAGCGATTGCGCAGGGCAATGGCCACGGCCCGCTTGGCCTCCTGATGGCCCACCACGAACCGATCAAGTTCGGAGACGATTTCCCGGGGCGAGAATTCGGTCAAGCTCTTGGCATCCTGGTTCTGGGTCCTCTGGAGGGAAACGGGGTTCAGGCGGGTTTGCGGGGCGGGGCCGGGGCCAGCTGGTCGAAGACCAGTCGCCAGCCATCGGCCCGGGCCTGCCAGACCCGCACATAATGGCCATGACCGGGCTTCCCGTCGCGGGTCCAGTCCGCCTCGCCATAGGTCCAGGCCAGGTCCCCGGCTGCCGAGGCCTCCCCGCCCAGGGTGGTGAAGGTGATGGACCGCGCCCGGGTCGCCAGCTCGGCCTTGAAGTTGGTGCAGCCCTGGGCCGGCGGGGCGGGCGAGCCCTGCACCCGTGCTTCGCAGACCAGGACCGCCATATAGGCGGTTGTCACATCCTCCGCGGCGGCCGCATTCAGGGCGGCATCGGCTTCGCCCACCTTGGCTCCCGCCCCTGGCGGGTCGGCAATGGCGACGGTGGACAGGGGCAGGAAGGCGGTGGCGACCTCGGGCCCCGGCGCCAGTCTCGAGCTGCTTCCCACTCCGCCCTCATAGACCCATTTCCAGCCGCCGTCGGCCTGGCGCTTCCAGACGGTGAAGTAGTGGCCGCGCCGCAGGTCGTTGACCGCATAGGGGCCGGTGGTGAAGCCCAGATCGCCGCTGCGGGCGATTCCGGCCCAGACCGGCCACCAGTCCAGCTTCGGTCCCGGAGCGTCCGGCTGGGCGCTGATGGCCTGGCGGGCGTTCATCGGTTCCGGCTGGAACAGGACGGCGTTGTCGTCCATGTGCTTCAGGAAGCTCTGCTTGATCCCCATGGTCAGGCCATCCGCGGCAAAGGCCCGCTCGGTCTGGGCCAACACGGCGGGGGTCACCGACGGCGGCGGCGGCGGTTTCTTCGCAGCCCAGGCCGGTCCGGCCAGCGCCAGCCCGGCTGCCAGACAGAGCAGGGGACGCGGGGGAAATGCAGATCGCGTCATGGCTTCGATCTCTTGAAAAAGGCGCCGCTACAGGATTTCCACGGTCAGGTTGCCGTTGGTGTAGACACAGATGTCTGCAGCGATCGCCATGGCCTTGCGGGCAATCTCTTCGGCTGAAAGGTCGCTGTCCATCAGCGCCCGGGCCGCCGCAAGGGCATAGCCGCCGCCAGACCCGATGGCTGCAACGCTGTGGTCCGGCTCCAGGACATCGCCAACCCCGGTGACGGTGAAGATATGGACCCCATCGGCGACCAGAAGCATGGCCTCAAGATGGCGCAGGTAGCGGTCCGTGCGCCAGTCCTTGGCGAGGTCGACACAGGCCCGGGCCAGCTGCTCGGGATACTGTTCCAGCTTGGCTTCCAGCCGTTCGATCAGGGTGAAGGCGTCGGCCGTTGCGCCGGCGAACCCGGCCAGAACCCTGCCCCCGGCCAGGGTGCGCACCTTGCGGGCGCCGCCCTTGACCACGGTTGCGCCCATGGACACCTGGCCATCGCCGGCCAGCACCGTCTTGCCGTCCTTGCGTACCGCAAGGATGGTGGTGCCGTGCCAATCGGGAAATTTCGTGCTCTGCATGGGGACGATGTGGCGAGCGGGAAGGACCGGGTCAAGCACCATGGAATTTACGGATGCCGAGGTGGATCGCTATGCCCGCCATCTGGTGCTGCGGGAGATCGGCGGGCCTGGTCAGCAGAAACTGAAAGCGGCGCGTGTGCTGATCGTCGGGGCCGGGGGCCTGGGATCGCCCGCCGCCCTCTATCTGGCGGCCGCCGGGGTGGGGCAGATCACCCTGGTCGATCCGGACCGGGTCAGCCTGTCCAACCTGCAGCGGCAAATCCTCTTTGCGGACTCCGATGTGGGCCGACCCAAGACCGAAGCGGCGCGGGACAGACTGGGCGACCTCAATTCTCATGTTGAGGTCATCGCCTGCGATCAGGCGCTCACCCCGGAAACCGCGGCCGGTCTGCTGGTCGGTCAGAACCTGGTTCTCGATGGCTGCGACAATTTCGAGACCCGGTTCGCCGTCTCTGACGCCTGCCTGGCCGCCTGTATACCCCTGGTCAGCGGGGCGATCGGGCGGTGGACCGGACAGGTCGGGGTGTTCAACGGCGCGCCCTGCTATCGCTGCCTGGTGCCGGACCTGCCGCCGGACGCCGAGACCTGCCAGGCCGTCGGCGTTGTCGGGGCCCTGGCCGGAGTGATCGGATCGATGATGGCGCTGGAGGCCATCAAGCTGATTACCGGGGCGGGTCGCCCCCTGACCGGCCGACTTCTGATCCTGGACGCCCTGGCCGCCGAGACCCGGACAGTCGCTGTCGGGCCTGACCCGGCCTGTTCCTCCTGCGGACAGTCCTGACCGGACCCAAGTCTTTGCAAGCTATCGGGGCAGGAAACCCCTATATGGGACCTGTCGGCGATTGCGGTGCTCTGCGCGCCTTGGAGCCGACCTGAAAGGACGCCATGTCCAACCCCACCCGGCCCGCCCCGCCCAGGACCTATCTGTCCGATTCCCGATCCACGGGTCAGGGTTCGCGTCTTCGCCTGCCCGATGTTGACGCCCTGCGCGGCACCAAGCCCACCCGGCCCGGACAGTGAGCCTGTTCTCCGCCCTGGCGGCGGCCCTGACCGGACCGGGCGCCGATGCCGCCGCCGTCCGCGCCGAGGCCTGGGCGCTTGGCGGCCGGCATCGCGGAGACGTCCTCGAGGGCGCCAGACTCGAACTGGCGGCGCCCGGCATCAGCCCAGACCGCGCCGGCCTGTTGCGGGCCGTGATCCGGAGCCGCGCCTGAGATGACCAACGAGGAAGCCCAGGACCTGCAGCGACAGAACGACTATCTGAAACTTCGCTGCGCCACCCTGGAGGGCGATGTCGCCGATCTGTCTGCCCAGGTCGCCCGGTTGCAGCAGTCTCTGGAGGCGGGCGCCCTGCGCCGCGCCGCCTCTGCCCCCAATCCCCTGTCCGGCGGTCAGTAGTCCATGGCCCTGACCCCCGGCCAGATCACGGCCCTCAAGAACCTCGCCCTGAAACAGGCTGGCAAGCCCGTTGACTGGATCAACATCGCCGATGCCAGGGCCCTGACCGATCTGGGCCTGGCCGAGCGGGGCCGGGAGGGCTGGACCATCACCGCCGCCGGGACCGCAGCCCTGGCGGCGCTCAGGGACCAGACCTGACCTCGGCGCCCGGGTGCGGCTTCAAGTGACCGCCAAGCCGGTCTAGACTGGCGCCATGATGCGCCCCCTGATCTCTCTGCTGACCCTGTTCCTGCTGGCCGGATGCGGCCCTTCGGACGGGAATGGCGCCAAGGCTCCTGTCGCGCCGGCCACCGAAGCCAACCTGCCCGCCGATGCCGCCGACGCCGCCCCGGCCTATAGCGCCTCGGAGGGCGGGGTCGGCCCGGTCTCGGCGGGCACGCCTTTCAGCCCTGAAGCCGTGGCGGCCCTGTTTCCGGGGTCCGAAGTCAAGGCGGCCTTTCAGAACCAGGAGGGCGTTGAAGCCCCGATCCTGACGGTCAAGGGCCCTGGCGAACTGGTTCTCGAGATTCAGGAAGGCTACAAAAAAGGCAAGGTCGGCCGGGTCCTGGTCCAGGGCGGACCGGTGGTCGGCCCCCGGGGCGAGGCGATCCTGGATCCCTGGACCAGCATTGGATTTGCCCGCAAGGACTGTCTCTTGGGGGTCAAGGGCCACGTCCTTTGCCGCCGCCCGGGCGCGCCGTCTTTGGCCTATGTTTTCGCCATTCCGGGATTTGTAGGGGAAGTTGAGGCTCCCCCGCCGCCGGAGGCGCTGCTGGCGGAGAAGGCCTTCCTGCAGGCCTTCCTCTGGCAGGCGCCGCTCGCCTCGTGATCCTGCTGGCCGTCGATACCTGTCTGGACGCCTGTTCTGCGGCCCTGGTCGAAGATGACCGGGTGCTGGCGGCCGTCTCAGAACCCATGCACCGGGGACACCAGGAGCGCCTGGCCGTCATGGTCCAGGCCCTGATGACCGGGGCCGGGATCCGCTTTGACCAGCTGGACCGCCTCGCCGCTACGGTGGGGCCGGGCTCCTTTACCGGCCTGCGGGTGGGCCTGGCCTTCGCCAAGGGCCTGTCCAGCGCCCTGTCCCTTCCCCTGGTCGGGGTGGGAACCCTGCCGGCACTGGCCGAGGGGCAAAAGGGCTTTGTCGCCGCGGTCATCGACGCCCGCCGGGGCCAGATCTATCTGCAGGCCTTCCGCGATGGCCGGGCCCTGATGGCGCCGGACGCCCTGTCGGTGGAGACGGCCGCCGCCCGGATGGCCGAACTGGCGGGACCGGGCCCCGTGACCCTGATCGGATCCGGGGCGCCGCTGCTTGCCGGTCTGTTCGCCTCGGCCACGGTCGAGACCCCTGACGGCCCCGATCCCGCAGCCGTGGCAAGGTTGGCCCTGCAGGCTGGCGACAGAACCCCGCCGGCCCGGCCCCTCTATCTGCGCACCCCCGATGCGAAACTGCCCGGCGGCATCGAGCCCGCCTGGGACCTGGGTCGGTGACGGCCGAAGTCGCCGACGCCTCGGATGCCGCGGTTCTGGCCGAAATCCATGCCAGCGCCTTTGACCGGCCCTGGAGCGCCGCCGAGATTGCCGCCCTTCTGGACAGTCCGGGGACCCTGGCCCTGCAGTTGTCCGAGGACCGGAAGGGTTTTGTCATGCTCCGCGCCCTGGCTGGCGAGGCCGAGATCCTGACCCTGGCCGTCGCCACCGAAGCCCGTCGGCAGGGCCAAGCCCGGGCCCTGATGCGGGCGGCCGTCGTCCAGGCCCTGGCCCGCCAGGCCCTGACCCTGTTTCTCGAGGTGGCGGCGGACAACGCCCCGGCCCTTGGGCTCTATTGCGGTCTGGGATTCGAAACGGTCGGCCGGCGCAAGGGCTATTACGACCGGGGCGACGGGTCGCCCCGCATAGACGCCCTTGTGATGCGGCTTTCCCTTAACAGGTGACGCCGCCTCACCTATCTTGCGCCTGACTCGCGGGAGGCGTCATGGACCGTCTTGAAAAGCTCTGCATCGATAAAGGCATGCGCATGACGGACCAGCGCCGGGTGATCGCCCGGGTGCTGTCGACGGCTGATGATCATCCCGATGTCGAGGAACTCTACCGTCGCGCCCATGGTGTGGACCCGCATATCTCCATTGCCACGGTCTATCGGACAGTGCGGCTGTTCGAGGAGGCCGGGATCATCGAGCGTCACGATTTCCGGGACGGCCGCTCGCGATATGAAGAGGCCCCTGATCATCACCATGACCACCTGATCGACATGAAGACCGGCCAGGTGATCGAGTTTGTCGATGAGGA
>CAMAVA010000009.1 GCA_945861515.1 Brevundimonas vancanneytii
ATGCCATCCGGGTCGCAGTTGGTGTCGAGGATCGCGATGACCGGAATGTTCAGCTTGCGGGCTTCCTGGATGGCGATCGCTTCCTTGTTGGTATCGATCACGAACATGATGTCGGGAATGCCGCCCATGTTCTTGATGCCGCCAAGCGAGAGTTCCAGCTTCTCCCGCTCGCGGGTCAGCTGTAGCCGCTCTTTCTTGGTGCGGCCCGAGCCGCCTTCAGTGTCCAGCACGCCTTCGAGCTCGCGCAGGCGGGCGATGGAGCCTGAAATGGTGCGCCAGTTGGTCAGAGTGCCACCGAGCCAGCGGTGGTTCACGTAATACTGGGCGCAGCGCTTGGCGGCTTCGGCCACAGGATCAGATGCCTGACGCTTGGTGCCGACGAACAGCACCCGACCGCCAGCGGCCGCGACTTCACGCACCTTGACCAGGGCCTGGTGAAGGAGCGGGATCGACTGCGAAAGGTCGATGATGTGGATGTTGGACCGCGAACCGAAGATGAAGCGGTCCATCTTCGGGTTCCAGCGGTGAGTCTGGTGTCCGAAGTGAGCGCCGGCTTCCAGCAGCTGACGCATTGAAAAATCGGGAAGAGCCATAGGCCTGTTTGTCCTTCTTCCGGTTGGCGCCTCCGCGAGCAACCCCGGACCTGATGGTCCGGACCGGAACGGAACCGGCAGGATGTCTCCCTGCCCGTCCCGAACGCCCGCGTGCGTGATGGGGGCGGCAGTTAGGCGCAATGTCCGGGAAAAGCAAGTCTGGCGTGACATCCATCCCGGTCTGGAGCGCGGAGAGAGAGGCCTTGAGCCTAGACTTCCTCCAGAAAGGCGACCCCGGGAGAGGTTTTCAGCGCCCCCCGCAGGGACGCGTCGAGGGAATAGAACCCGGGGAGCTTCAGTTCCACCTCTCGCCCACCGCCCAGACCCGCGACCAGAATGATCTCTCCGCCCCGAGGTGAAACGGCCCCGGTGAGCCGCTTCTTCAGGGCCTCGATCTCGGTGGTGCCAGGAGAGACATGGACCCTCAGGCCCGCCGCCACGGCCTCGATCGACTTGTCCACAGTCTCCGCGTCATCCCCGAAGAACCGGACCTCGCCGTCGCGGGACTTGGCCCGGACCCTCAGCACCACGGCCTTGCCGGGTTCCAGGATGTCCCGGCACTTGCGAAGCGCTTCGGGGGGAAACAACACTTCGTATTCACCGGTCGGATCGGACAAGGAGACGAAGGCGAATTTCTCCCCGCTGGGGCTGGCCCGTTCCTGACGGCGGCGCACCATGCCGGCCATCTTGAAAGCCTCGGCGCCAGCTTCGGCCTGAGGAATGGCGTCGGCCAGCAGGGTGACCCGCCGGCGCCGCAGAACTTCCACCATGTCTTCGAGCGGATGGCCCGTCAGGTAGAAGCCGACGGCGGACAGTTCTTCATCGAGCCGTCGGATCTGGTCCCAGGGTTCGGTGCGCGGCAGCCTGGGTCGCGATGCCTCCGACTGTTCTCCGCCAAACAGACTGACCTGCGCCGAGGCGCGGTCGGCGGCCAGGCTCTGGCCATGGGCCATGAGCATGTCGGCCGACGCGATCACCTGGGCGCGGTTGGGATGGATGCTGTCGAGCGCCCCGGCCCGGGCCAACCCTTCCAGGGCCCGCTTGTTGACCTGTCGTGGATCCACCCGCTCGATCAGGTCAAACAGATCGACGAAGGGACCGCCCTCCCGCCGCACCGAGACCAGATGTTCCATGGCCGACAGTCCGACATTGCGGATGGCGCCGAGGGCATAAAGGACGGCCCCGTCCTCCACCTCGAAATCGGCCCCGGACCGGTTCACGTCCGGAGGCCGGACCGGAACGCTGCAGCGACGGGCGTCCTGATAGAAGATCGCCAACTTGTCGGTATTGGAGATATCCAGGCTCATGGACGCCGCCATGAACTCGACCGGCGCATTGGCCTTGAGCCAGCCGGTCTGGTAGGAAATCATCGCGTAGGCGGCGGCGTGGCTCTTGTTGAAGCCGTATCCGGCGAATTTTTCCACCAGGTCGAAGATCGATTTGGCCTGGGTGGCATCCACGCCCCTTTCCGTCGCCCCGGCGACGAACCGGGCCTTCTGCTGGGCCATCTCCTCAGGCTTCTTCTTGCCCATGGCGCGGCGCAGGAGGTCGGCTTCACCCAGGCTGTAGCCCGCAAGGATCTGGGCGATCTGCATCACCTGTTCCTGGTAGACGATGATGCCGAAGGTCTCCTTCAACACCGGCTCCAGAGTGGGATGGAGATAGTCCACCGGCTTTCGCCCGAACTTGCAGTCGACAAAGCTGTCGATGTTGTCCATCGGCCCCGGCCGATAGAGCGAGATCAGGGCGGTGATCTCCTCGATGGTGGTCGGCCGCAGCTTGCGCAGGGTGTCGCGCATTCCCTGGCTTTCCAGCTGGAACACACCGACTGTCTGGCCATTGGCCATCATCTCGTAGGAGGGCGCATCGTCCAGGGCCAGTGTCGACAGGTCGATCTGGGCCCCGCGCTTGGCCATGTGCTTCAGGGCGCGGTCGATGACGGTCAGGGTCTTGAGGCCGAGGAAGTCGAACTTCACCAGACCCGCGCTTTCGACCCATTTCATGTTGAACTGCGTGGCCGGCAGTTCGGATCGCGGATCCTTGTAGAGGGGCGTCAGCTGGGTCAGGGGCCGGTCACTGATCACTACCCCTGCCGCGTGGGTCGAAGCGTTGCGGAACAGGCCCTCAAGGCGAAGCGCCACATCCAGGCAGAGCTTGACCGAAGGATCGCTGTCGCGCGCTTCCTTCAGCCGAGGCTCGATTTCAATGGCCTTGGCCAGGGTCGTCGGATTGGCCGGATTGTTCGGCACCATCTTGCAAAGCCTGTCTACAAGGCCCAGCGGCAGCTGCATCACCCGGCCGACGTCCCGCAGAACGGCCCGAGCCTGCAGTGTGCCGAAGGTGATGATCTGGGCGACCCGGTCCTGGCCATACTTGTGCTGGACGTAGGAAATGACCTCTTCGCGTCGCTCCTGGCAGAAATCGATATCGAAGTCGGGCATCGAGACCCGCTCGGGATTGAGAAACCGCTCGAACAGCAGGCCAAAGCGAAGGGGGTCCAGATCGGTGATGGTCAGGGACCAGGCCACCAGAGAACCAGCCCCCGAACCACGGCCAGGCCCCACGGGAATGCCATGGGCCTTGGCCCATTTGATGAAGTCCGAAACGATCAGGAAATAGCCCGGGAACCCCATGGTCTGGATCACCCGAACCTCATGCTCGAGGCGCGCCCAGTACTCTTGCTCGGGAGCGGCCAGTTCGACGCAGGCCAGGCGGGCCTTCAACCCTTCCCGGGCCTGGTGTTCCAGCTCATCGGGCTCGCTTCGACCGGCGCCCGTATCGAACCTGGGCAGGATCGGATCACGTTTCCTGACCATGAAGGCGCAGCGTCTGGCGATGTCCAGGGTCTGGTCACAGGCTTCAGGCAGGTCTGCGAATAGCGCCCGCATCTCGGCGGCCGACTTGAAATAGTGCTCCGCCGTAACTCTGCGCCGCTCATCCTGTCCGACAAAGGCGCCGTCGGCGATACAGAGCAGGGCGTCATGCGCCTCGTGCATGGTTCGGTCGGCAAAGAAGACATCATTGGTCGCCGCGAGCGGCACATCATGGGCATAGGCCCAGGCCACCAGCGACGGCTCAGCCGCCGCCTGGACCGGCAGGCCATGGCGTTGCAATTCGACATAGAGCCGATCCCCGAACACCCGGTGCATTTCCGCCAGGGCCCGGTCGCCCTCGGCGGTCTTGCCGGCAGCATAGAGGGGGTCGATCGGACCATCCGGCCCACCGGACAGCAGGATCAGTCCCTGGCTGTGTTGCGCGACCCGGTCCCAACTGACCGAAGGCTCACTCATTCCGTCGCCTTCCAGATAGGCAGCGGACGAAAGTTCGGAGAGATTGAGGTAGCCGGTTTCGTTCTGGGCCAGCAACAAGAGGGTCGGCTTGCGCGCCCACCGCTCAGGAGGGCCTTCCCCGAGGCCTGTCACGGGAAGTGCGCAGCCCACCAGGGGCTGGACGCCCGCGTCCTTGGCTGCAACGGAAAATTCCAGGGCGCCAAAGAGATTGGCGCGGTCGGCGATCGCCACCGCCGGCATGTCCGCCTTGGCCGCCAGCAAGGACAGGGCATCGGCCTTGATCGCCCCCTCGAGCAGGGAATAGGCCGAACGGACCCGCAAATGGACAAAGCCGTTCGCCAGGTCCGCCATCGGTCAATGCTCCCTCATTCAATCGGGCCCCATGGCCGACTCAGGCCGCCATATAGGCCACAGAACACATCATCCAGACAAAGCCGACCACTGATGCCAGGGCCAGTGTTTCGCGAGCAATCTTGGCCATTCCTGCCTCCCCGTTCCGAGTTCCGGGTTTGTTCCTATTCTTGTTTTGTTCCACAGGCAAGAGGCATTCTTCGGTATCAACCCGTATGGCTCGGCGCCTGTGGATCAGTCCCCGGACTCGCTGTTCATGGTCGGCTGATGAAGGGCCACGATATCGGCCAGTTCCGCCTCCCTCACCGTACGGGTGACGTTGAGACGGACGAAGATGGTGTTTGCGCCATGCGCCTTGCGGGCTCGGTCCCAACCGCTGTGCACGCCCTTGTGAAGACATTCCGTCTCGCCGGCGAAGACGATCGTCTTTTCATCTCCCTTCAGTTTGACGAACAGGAAATTGGCTCCTGTGGGAGAAATGGGTCCAGGGCCGTCCAGGGGCTGATACCGGTAACCATTGCCGGATTTGCCGCCGAATTCGAACTGGTGGGTCATACGCTACGCTCCCTCGCTCCGGATACGGAGCCTTTAAGGCCTCCGCACCATGGCGAAAACGGGGCGAGCGGGCGCCAGCCATGGGGCGGGCTCTAGAGCATGTTCCGATAAGTGTGAAGCGGTTATCGGATCGAAACATGCTCTAACACTTTGAATCGGAGCCTGTTTTTCCGCTATGATCGGTTCGATCATAGCGGAACAGGCTCTAACGGGTTTGTCAGCACAATACGAGCCGCAAGCGGCGGGTGATCAGAGTACCCGCTCTTCCAGATGTCCGTCCTTGAGGGCGAACACCCGGTCCATGTATCGCGCCAGTTCAAGATTGTGGGTCGCGATAAGCGCAGCGACGCCCTGCTGGCGGGCAGCGTCATAAAGCGCCTGGAAGACCTGGGCGGCCGTTTCTGGGTCCAGGTTGCCGGTCGGCTCGTCGGCCAGCAACAGGATCGGCTCATTGGTCAGAGCCCGGGCAAGCGCCACCCTCTGCTGTTCGCCGCCTGACATCTGGGCCGGTTGATGTTCCAGCCGGGCGGCAAGACCCAGCTGGGTCAGAAGCGCCTCGGCCCGATCCCGCGCCCATGCCTTGTTGCGGCCGGCAATCAGGGCCGGCATGGCGACGTTTTCAAGGGCGGTAAACTCGGGCAACAGATGGTGGAACTGATAGACAAAACCGATGGAGGACAGCCTTGTCAGAGTGCGGGGCCGATCAGCCATCCGGCTGCAGTCCTGTCCGGCGATGAAGACGGAACCTTCGGTCGGGTGCTCCAGCAGACCTGCAGCGTGGAGCAATGACGATTTTCCGGACCCGGAAGGCCCGATGAGACCGACAATCTCGCCCGGCATGACATCGAGATCGACACCCTTGAGAACGGTCAGCTCAACGGTTCCGGTATGGTAAGTCCGCTTGACGCCCCGAAGGGACAGGGTGGGTTCACTCATAGCGAAGCGCCTCCACCGGATCGAGCCGAGCGGCCCGCAGCGCCGGCGGCAGTGTGGCCAGGAAGCTGACCAGCAGCGACCAGCCGGTGATCATCGCAACCTCTCGCCACTCGATACGGGCGGGAATGTGGGTCAGGAAATAGACGTCTGCATTGAAGACCTCGGCGCCGGTGACACGCTCCACGAGATGCTGGATGCCGGCAATGTTCAGACAGAACAACACTCCCAGAACCAGCCCGGCGAATGTTCCGGCAACCCCGATGGCCGCGCCGGACATGAAGAATATCCGCAGAATCCCGGCCCGGCTGGCGCCCATGGTGCGCAGGATGGCAATGTCCCGTCCCTTGTTCTTCACCAGCATGATCAGGCCAGAAATGATGTTGATCGCGGCGATCACCACTATGAACATCAGGATCAAGCGCATCACGTTGCGCTCGATCTGCAAGGCATTGAAAAAACTCTGGTTCTTTTCGGTCCAGTCAGTGATGACGGCTCCGGGCCCGGCGGCCCGCGCAATTTCGGCCTTCATGTCCGGCGCCCGATCCGGGTCCGTCAGCTTGACCTCGATGACATCGACCGCGCCTTCCTTTCCGAAGAACAGCTGGGCCTGTTCGAGCGGCATATAGGCGAAGGCCTGATCATATTCGCTCATGCCCACCGCAAAGAGGCCGCCAACGGTGTAGTCCTTCTGGGCCGCGGAAACGCCGAAGGCGCTTGTGGATCCGCTGGGCGAAATCAGGGAAACGGCATCGCCGGGGCCGACCCCCAGCGAAAGCGCCAGTCGCTGGCCCAGCAGAATGATGTCACCGCCGTAGTCGCCTTCTCCATAGCCCTCCAGCGAGCCAGGCTTGATGTTCTCCGAGACGATTTTCGTCGCCTTGACGTCCTCGCGCGAAACGCCTCGGACGATGGCCCCGCTGATCTGGCCGCGACCGATCACCATGGCCTGGGCCTCGACCATGGGGGTCACCTGTGTGACCCCGGGAACCGCTCGCAGTCGCTTGACGGTCTCAGAACGTTGCTGATCGCTCAGCGGCGCTCGGGCCACATAGAGGTGACCGTTGAAGCCAAGGATCCGCGACAGCAGTTCTGTACGGAAGCCATTCATCACGCTCATCACGACGATCAGGGCGAAGACCGCCGCCGTGATCCCCAGAAATGCCAGGATGGAGATCAGCGCGACCCCGGCGTCCCGGCGGCGTGCCCGCAGGTAGCGGCCTGCCAGGGCCCGCTCCCAGAGACTGAACGGCGGCGCTGCATTAGCCATGCTGGCGAATTCCCATCACGCCCTGGCCAATCGGTCGACAACCTCGGTCAGGGGCTGCGTCGACCGCTCGCCATTTGCCCGGTTCTTGATCTCGACATTACCCTCGGCGATGGACTTGGGCCCGACAACGATCTGCCAGGGTATGCCGATCAGATCCATGGTGGCGAACTTGGCTCCGGCCCTTTCGGCCGTATCGTCATACAGCACCGAGCGACCAGCAGCGGTGAGGGCCGCATAGGCCTGTTCACAGGCCGCATCGCAGGCGGCGTCGCCGGCTTTCAGGTTGAGGATACCCACGTCGTAAGGGGCCACCGATTCCGGCCAGATGATGCCGGCGTCGTCGTGGCTGGCCTCGATGATGGCGCCCAGCAGCCGGGACACGCCGACGCCGTAACTGCCCATATGGACCGGGCGTTCCTGTCCGTCCGGGCCGGTGACATTGGCCTTCATGGGCCGGGAGTATTTTTCGCCGAAATAGAAGATATGGCCCACTTCGATCCCGCGGGCGGAAAGCTGCTTGTCTTCCGGCACGGCGGCAAACGCCTCCGGATCGTGCATTTCCTCGGTCGCGGCATAGAGGGCCGTGCGGGAGTCGACGATGGCCTGCAGGTCGCCATCCCAGTCCTGATCCGGGCCGGGCGCGCCCATCTCGACCAGGTCCTTGTGGCAGAAGACCTGACTCTCGCCGGTCTCGGCGAGGATGATGAACTCGTGGCTCAGATCCCCTCCGATAGGCCCGGTGTCAGCCTTCATGGGAACGGCCTTCAGCCCCATCCTGGCAAAGGTGTTCAGATAGGCCACGAACATCCGGTTGTAGGCCCGGCGAGCTCCGGCTTCGTCCAGATCAAAGCTGTAGGCGTCCTTCATCAGGAATTCGCGACCGCGCATGACGCCAAATCGCGGCCGGCGTTCGTCACGGAACTTCCACTGGATATTGTACAGGTTCAGCGGCAGGTCCTTGTAACTCTTCACCGAGGCCCGGAAGATGTCGGTGACCACTTCTTCGGCGGTGGGCCCGTAGAGCAGGTCCCGCTTGTGACGGTCAGTGATGCGCAGCATCTCCTCACCGTAGTCATCATATCGCCCGCTTTCGCGCCAGAGGTCGGCAAGCTGGAGCGTCGGCATCAACAGTTCGACGGCGCCAGCCCGGTCCATTTCCTCGCGGACGATCTGTTCGACCTTGCGCAGGACCCGAAGACCCAGCGGCAACCATGCATAGATGCCCGCTGCTTCCTGACGGATCATGCCGGCCCGCAGCATCAGCTGGTGGGAAACGATCTGGACGTCCGCCGGGACTTCCTTGAGCACCGGCAGAAAAAAGCGCGACAGCCGCATGGTGTCCCCTGAAAAACTGTGGCGCTGACTTAGCCGTTCACCCCCTTGATTGGCAACGCGGACGGCGAAAAGAAGGCCGCCGGGGAAACCGGCGGCCTTACAGGTCGATCGTCGGGAACATACGCCACCCCGCGACAGCGAAACACTTGCCGTCCGGATGAAGACCAAGGTGCGCTGGCCGGGCCTGATGTCCCAGAGGGGAAGCACAGCCAAAACCCGATTCGGGTCGTTTGCCCGTCAATCGGGCGCCCGGCTCCGATCTCAGCGCAAAGCCGCAATGGGCGACATCAATAGTTGGCCGGAAGCGACGGAAGAGTGATCAAGCCAAACTTGATCACGATCATCAGCACCAGCCAGATCGAGGCGGAAACCCAGGTTGTGGTGATGAATTTCTTCTTGAGATTGGGGTTTACCGGCGCTCCGGGGTCGCCCCCGTCCTTCACGTCCAGTCCAGCCTCGGCATAGGTCTGGGTGCCCAGCGGCAGGACGGCAAAGAGCACCGTCCACCAGATGGTCAGAAAAACGGCGCCGGCGGTGATCGGTCCCATCAGTGGGCGCCCTCCCTGGGCGTTTCCATGAGTTCGACAAGCACGCCGCCCATGTCTTTTGGATGCACGAAGATGATGGGCGTGCCATGGGCCCCGATCCGTGGCTCGCCCAGCACCGTCGCGCCCTTCGCCTTCATGGCGTCACGGGCGACCAGGATGTCTTCGACCTCGAAACAGATATGGTGCTGGCCGCCCCTCGGGTTCTTGGCGAGGAAGCCGTGGATCGGCGAGTTTTCGCCGTAGGGTTCGATCAGTTCGATCTGGCTGTTGGGCAGATTGACAAAGCAGACCCAGACACCCTGTTCAGGCATGGCCCATTTGTCGGTCGCAGAGGTGGCGCCGAGAAGGTCGCGATACATCTTGACCGCATCGTCGATCGAGGGAGTGACCACGCCGACGTGGTTGAGCTTGCCGATCATTGCCTTGTCCGTTCCAGCTATCGTCTTTGAAGGAGTTTCTATACCCGAAGGATAATGGCCTCCACCACCGGGCGTCGCTCCCAGAGGCGATAGGCTGCTTTCTTGACGACCCGGCAGATCGCCTGTTCCACAATTTGATCGTGGGACCGTTCTTCGCCAGGGATCTTGCGGATGGCCTGTTCGGCCTCGTCCGCCAGGGCGTCCAGGGCGTCTTCCAGCGGTGATTGGGCATCGCCGGGCAGGCCAATCGCCCGCACATCCGGTCCGGACAGAAGCTTTCCCCTGGCGTCCAGAACCACGGACACCGTCAGGGCGCCGTTATAGGCGACGTGCCGCCGTTCCTTCAGGGCCTCGCCGTTCTCCGGCGTGACCACGCCGCCGTCGACATAGAGACGGCCGGCCGGCACCTCATCAATGATCTCCGGATGTCCGGGAGCCAACCGGACCATGTCGCCGTTTCGCGGTGCGATGGCGAACGGCACCTGAAGGTCCTTGGCGAGCGCCCGATGCTCCAGGAGGTGCCGTCGCTCCCCATGGGTCGGCACCGCGATCTGGGGCCGGGCCCATTGGTACATCTGCTTCAGTTCATCCCGGCATGGATGACCTGAAACATGGATACCCGGGTGATCCCGCTCGGTGTAGAGGCGCACGCCCCGGTCCGCGAGCCGATTCTGCAGGGTCCGGATCGCAACCTCGTTGCCTGGAATGACGCGCGACGAGAAGACGACGTGATCGCCCTGCCCAAGGCTGACATGGGGGTGGGTTCCCTCGGCAATCCGGGCCAGCGCAGCCCGGGGCTCACCCTGGCTTCCCGTGCAAAGGTACAGGATCGTGTTGTCAGGGAAGTAGCCGGCTTCCTTGTCGGTCACAAAGTCCTTCACGCCTTTCATCAGGCCGACGGACCGGGCGGCGGCGGCCATACGGTGCATGGACCGGCCCGCCAGACAGACACGGCGCCCGGCGTCCTCCGCTGCGCGGATGACCGTATCCATCCGGGCGACATTCGAAGCGAAGCAGGCGACGGCGACCTTGCCCTTCAGGCCCTTGATCAGGGCCTTCATCGCCACCCGGACATCGGCCTCAGAACCCGCCATGCCGTCGACGAAGACGTTGGTGCTGTCACAGACCATGGCCAGGACACCCTCGTCCCCCAGGACGCGGATGGCTGCGGCATCGGTCACATCCCCCAGCAAGGGGTCCGGGTCGATCTTCCAGTCGCCGGTGTGAAGAATAGTGCCCAGCGGCGTGCGGATCGCAAGGCCGTTCGGCTCGGGGATCGAATGGGTCAGGGTGATCAGGTCCAGGCTGAACGGGCCCAGTTCTATGGTCCCGCCGAGGGGCACTTCGGTGATCTCGACCTGGTCGAGGAGCCGGGCGTCCCGCAGCTTTTCGCGCAGCAAAAAGGCCGTAAACGGCGTGGCATAGACTGGCGCCTTCAGTCTCGGCCAGAGCCAGGCCACTGCGCCGATGTGGTCTTCATGGGCGTGGGTGAGGACGATGCCCAGAATGTCGTCGGCATAGGTCTCGATAAACTCTGGGTCAGGCAGAATGACCTCCACGCCGGGCGTGGTCTGGTCGCCAAAGGTGATGCCCAAGTCAACCACGATCCATTTGCGATTATCCTCAGGGCCGTAGCCATAGAGGTTGAAGTTCATCCCGATCTCGTTCGAACCGCCCAGGGGCAGGAAGATCAGTTCGTCGCTCGGATGTGGTTTGGTCATGCTCTGGGTCAAATGGTGTTCCTGCGGTGAATTTCGAGGAGTCCGCGGATGGTAAGATCGCCGTCAAAATGGTCGATGGAGTCCGTTGCGCCCTCGAAGAGGGAGAAAACGCCGCCCGTGGCGATGACGGTCAGATGCCCGCCCCGCTCATCCTTGATGCGTTGGACCAAGCCTTCGATCAGGCCGATATAGCCCCAGAACACGCCCGACTGCATGGCCGTGACGGTGTCAGTGCCGACAACACGGTTGCGCTCGGGACGCTGGATGGCGATACGCGGCAGCTTGGCAGCGGCGTCATGCAGGGCCTGCATGGACAGATTGATGCCGGGAGCAATCACCCCGCCCTCAAAACCGCCATCGGCCCCGATGACGTCAAAGGTGGTGGCCGTGCCGCTGTCGATGACAATCAGGGGGCCGGGATAGACAATGTGGGCCCCTATGGCGTTCACCAGCCGGTCGGCGCCGGCCTCCGACGGCTTGTCGATCCTGACAGGAATACCGAGCTCGGCGTTTTCGCCGATGACCAGCGGCTCAACCTTCAGATAGCGCCGGGACAGGTTGCGCAGATTGAAGAGCGACTGTGGCACCACGCTGGATATGATGCAGGCGCTCAAGGCGTCGAGGCTCATGCCCGACATGGATAACAACTGCACCAGCCACACGGCGTACTCGTCTGCTGTCCGCGAGCTTTGCGTTGCCGTCCGCCACTGTGCGATCCAGGTCGAGCCATCATGGACAGCAAAAAGCGTATTGGTGTTGCCCTGTTCGATGGCGAGCAGCATCAGGACTCTCCGAAAAAAACATCACCCGCCGTGATGCGGCGCAATGACCCATCTGACAACCGAAGTCTGAGGGCGCCGTCAGTGTCGAGGCCCTCGGCAATCCCTGAGAGGGTCTCGGACCCCAGGCGGGCCTGGCATGCCTGGCCAAAGCCGTGGGCGCGCTGGGTCCAGGCCCCGGCAATGGCTTCGAAACCCACCCGTTCCCAGACGTCCATCCACAGGACAAAGGCTTCGGACAACGCCTGTAGGGCCGCCATCGGCATAGGCGGCGGGCCGGCCATATGGGCGGCCAGGGTCGTGGCCGGGCGTTCTGCAGCGACGGGGGCTTCTGCCAGATTCACCCCGATCCCGACGGCTAGCCAAAGACCGCCTGCCGGAGCCGGGCCGGACTCGATCAGGATCCCGCTGGCTTTCCGTCCGGAAATCATCGGATCGTTAGGCCATTTGAGACTGATCAGGGAGGCTGGCACGAAAGCTGCCGCCATGTCTGCAACCGCAAGGGCGGCAACGAAACTGATTTGCGCCGCCTCTGCCGGAGGGCGCGAAGTCACAAGGAGCAGGGTCGTGGCGAGATTTCGGCCCTGCCCCGTTTCCCAGGCCCGGCCGCGACGCCCACGACCGGCTGTCTGTCGTTCGGCTGTCAGCCAAAGCGGTCCCACATCCCCCGCCTCGGCCCTCCGCCGGGCCTCAGCATTGGTGGAATCGATCTCGGCGAAGACCTCGATGCGCGGGGTGATGGGCCTATCCCAGGACCGCTGCAGCGGCCTTCGCCAGCGGGTCCAGCCAGACCAGCGCCAAAAGCACCGCCGGGAAACTGAACAGGGCCGCGACCACGGCAATCGAACGCGCTTCAAAGGGCGGACGTTCGGTGGATCCGACGGCAGGATCGAACCACATCACCTTGATCAGGCGCAGATAATAGAAGGCTGCCACAACGCTGCCGACCAGACCCAGCACAGCCGCTACGGTCAGTCCGCCGCCGATCGCCGCCTTGAACACATAGTATTTCGCCCAGAAGCCGGCGAAGGGCGGCAGGCCGAGGGCCGACAGGGCAAAGGCGGTCAGGGCCAGGGCCAGGGCCGGGCGTTCCTTGATCAGGCCGGCCATGTCGTCGATGGTTTCCATCGGCTTGCCGTCCCGCTGCAGGGCGCAGAGACAGGCGAAGAAGCCGGTAACGTCGACCATGTAGAGGACCATGAACAGCAGCATGGACTGTACGCCAACCTCGCCGCCCGCCGCCAGGCCGAGCAGGGCATAGCCGATATTGGCGATCGAACTGTAGGCCCAGAGCCGCTTGAGGTTCCGCTGGGCAAGACCCGCGAAGGCCCCAACGAAGATGCTGATCAGGGCGATGGCGACGATGACCTGGCGCCATTGCTCCAGGGCGGTTCCAAACCCTTCCGACAGGACACGAGCCAGCAGGACCATGGCCGCCAGCTTGGGCGCGGCTGCGAAGAAGCCGACCACCGGGGTCGGGGCGCCTTCATAGACGTCGGGGGTCCACATGTGGAACGGCGCAGCGGACACCTTGAAAGCGATGCCGCAGATCAGGAAGACTAGGCCGAACAGCACGCCGCCGCCGGCGCCCTGGCTGACCGCCTCGGCGATCACCGGGAACTGGGTCGAGCCGGCGAAGCCATAGATCAGGGAACTGCCATAAAGCAGCAGGCCCGAAGACAGGGCCCCGAGGACGAAATACTTGAGGCCCGCCTCCGATGCCTTCGCGTCATCGCGGCGGAACGCGGCCAGCACATAGAGGGCCAGCGACTGCAGTTCGATGCCGATATAGAGGGCGATCAGGTCGCCGGCCGACACCATCATCCCCATGCCGAGCGCGGCGAGGATGATCAGGACGTTGAACTCGAACTTGCAGTCGCCCCGGCGCATCAACCAGCGCTCGCCCAGCGGGATTGCCAAGGCCGAGAAGCCGTAGATGAACACCTTGGCGAAGGCCGACAGGTCGTCGGCGATCAGTCCGCCCGAGAATATCCGGCCCTGCATTCCGAATGCAGCCGCAGCGGCTGCAGCGACGAGCGCCAGAACGGCCGCCGCGCCATAGGCGAAATTGGACCTTCCCTGAAAGGCGCCCCACATGAGCAGCAGGAGCGCCGAACCGGCAAGGATCAGTTCGGGGGCGGCGACATTGAGATCAGACAGGGTCATGAAAGTCGCCTCATCCTCCGATCGCGGCGCGGTAGGCGCTGACCAGCGCCTGGACCGAGGCCTCGGTGATGTTGAAGATACTGGCCGGATAGATGCCCAGATACAGGGTCGAGACGATCAAGGGCGTGAAGATGGCGACTTCCCGCCAGTCCAGGTCCTTGATCCCGGCCAGGGCCGGATTGCTGAGTTCGCCGAACATGACCCGGCGATAGAGGCTCAAGGCATAGACGGCCGAAAGAATCACCCCGGTCGTAGCCAGCAGAGCCGTCCAGGTCGAGACCTGATAGGTCCCGGTCAGGGTCAGGATTTCTCCGACGAAGCCGCTGGTGCCGGGCAGGCCGACATTGCCCATGGTGAAGAGCAGGAGGACCGCCGCATACCAGGGCATGCGCTGGGTCAGGCCGCCATAGAAGGCGATCTCGCGGGTGTGCATGCGGTCATAGACCACCCCGACACAGAGAAAGAGGGCGCCGGAGATGACGCCGTGGCTGATCATCTGGAACAGGGCGCCCTGCTCGCCCTGAACATTTCCACTGAAGATGCCCATGGTCACGAAACCCATGTGGGCGACGGAGCTGTAGGCGATCAGCTTCTTGATGTCGGTCTGCCGGAAGGCGACCAGGGAGGTGTAGATGATGGCGATGGCCGAGAGTCCAAAGACCAGCGGAGCCCAGAGTTCTGACGCCTGGGGGAACATGGGCAGCGAAAAGCGCATGAAGCCGTAGCCGCCCAGCTTCAGCAGGATCCCGGCCAGGATCACCGATCCGGCGGTCGGGGCTTCCACGTGGGCGTCGGGTAGCCAAGTATGGACCGGCCACATGGGCATCTTCACGGCGAAGGAGGCGAAGAAGGCCAGCCACAGCCAGGTCTGGAGCATCGGGTCGAACTTGTAGGTCATCAACTCCGGAATGGAGGAGGTGCCGGCGATCCCGATCATCCCCAGTACGGCGGCCAGCATGAGGACGCTGCCCAGCAGGGTGTAGAGGAAGAACTTGAAGGCGGCGTAGATCCGCCGCTTGCCGCCCCAGATCCCGATGATCAGGAACATCGGGACCAGGGAGAACTCGAAGAAGACGTAGAAGAGAATCAGGTCCAGCGCCGTGAAGACGCCGATCACCAGCACCTCCAACACCAGGAAGGCGATCATGTATTCGCCCACCCGGTTCTCGATGGTCTTCCAGGAGGCCGCGATGCAGAGCGGCATCAGGAAGGCTGTCAGCACCACGAACAGCACGGAGATACCGTCCACGCCCATCCGGTAATGCAGGCCCGAGAAGGCCGCGAAATCTTCCATGAACTGGAAGCCGCTGGCGCTGTTGTCAAAGCTGGACAGCATCAGGACCGACAGGGCGAAGGTCGCCAGGGTGGTCGCAAGGGCGATCCAGCGCACAGCCGCGTCGGTGTTTACGCCTGGCCGAGCCAGGCCGCGGACGACCAGGATCGCGAGCACGCCCAGCAGCGGCGAGTAGGTGATGAGGGAGAGAATGCCGGTCATGGTCCTGGCCCTACCCGCGGAACTGGAAGAGCGCGAAGGTCAGCAGACCCGCAATGCCCAACAGCATGACGAAGGCGTAGTGATACACGTAGCCGGTCTGAAGTCGGCCGGTTCCCTGCCCCACCGCCAGCGAGACTGCGGCAACCCCGTCGGGTCCCAGGCCATCGATGATCTTCTGATCGCCGCCCTTCCAGAACAGGTCGCCCAGAAGACGGGCGCCGCGTACGAACGTGGCCTCGTAGATCTCGTCGAAAAACCACTTGTTGTAGAGGAAACGCCATAGCGGGCCTTCCCGCGCGGCAATCCGGGCGCCCATGCCCTCGTTCAGAACATAGACGTACCAGGCGATGAACAGGCCCGTCGAGCTGACCGCCAGGGGGGCCCAGACAACCCACGCTGGGGCCTCGTGGGCTTCGTGAAGGATGTGGTTGGTCGCCACATTGAAGATGGAGCCATGCCAGAACTCGCCCTGGTGATGGCCAACGAAATACTCGACGAACGCCCAGCCGGCCGCCAGGGCGCCCACCGACAGCAGGATCAGCGGCGCCAGCATGGGCCAGGGGCTCTCATGCGGCTTGAGGTCGTGGCCGTGGTGGCCGTGGTCATCATGGGCATGGGACGATGCGTCGGCGTGAACATGGTCTTCATGGGCGGCGCCGTGGGCATGATCGTCATGGCGATGGTCGGCATGGGAAGCAGCCTCGCCCCACTTGGCCTTGCCGTGGAAAGTCATGAAGGCCAGTCGCCAGCTGTAGAAGGCGGTCAGACCTGCCGCAAAAAGGCTGACGACAAAGGCGAACTGGGCTGCGGGGTTTTCCCGCCCGGCCGCCCAGCTGGCCTCGATAATGGTGTCCTTGGAATAGAAACCGGCAAAGCCGAGATCGATGCCGGGAATGCCAAAGCCGGTAATGGCCAGGGTGCCGATGACCATGACGGCATAGGTCACGGGCAGGAGCTTCCAGAGCGCCCCCATCTTCCGCATGTCCTGCTCATGATGCATGCCGTGGATCACCGATCCGGCGCCCAGGAACAGCAGGGCCTTGAAGAAGGCATGGGTGAACAGGTGGAACATGGCCGCCTGGTAGGCGCCGACGCCGGCGGCAAAGAACATGTAGCCGAGCTGTGAGCAGGTCGAATAGGCGATGACCCGCTTGATGTCATTCTGGGCCAGACCAACCGTCGCGGCAAACAGCGCCGTCACGGCCCCGATCACCGTCACGATGGTGCGGGCCATGGGCGCATATTCGAACATGGGCGACAGAAGGCAGACCATATAGACGCCGGCCGTCACCATGGTGGCGGCGTGGATCAGGGCCGACACCGGCGTCGGCCCCTCCATGGCGTCAGGCAGCCAGGTGTGCAGGAAGAACTGGGCCGACTTGCCCATGGCGCCAATGAACAGCAGGACGCAGGCAAGGTCGATGGCGCTCCAGTCACGGCCGACAAAGGACCAGGTGGTCCCGGCCCGGGCGGCGATCTGCGGGAAGATCTCCGCGAACTCGACCGACTTGAACATCCAGAAGCAGGTCATGATGCCCAGTGCGAACCCGAAGTCACCGACCCGGTTGACAACGAAGGCCTTGATGGCGGCAGCGCTGGCCGTCGGCTTCTTGTACCAGAAGCCGATCAGCAGATAGCTTGCGAGGCCCACCCCTTCCCAGCCGAAGAACAGCTGCATGAAGTCGGCAGCCGTCACCAGCATCAGCATGGCGAAGGTGAAGAGCGAGAGATAGGCGAAGAACCGCGGACGGCTGTCGTCCTCGGCCATGTAACCCCAACTGTAGAGGTGAACCAGGGCCGAGACCGTGGTCACCACGATCAGCATGACCGATGACAGCGTGTCGATCCGGATCGACCACGCCGACTGGAAATCCCCGACATTGATGAAGGGCAACAGCTTGACCGTGAAGTCAGGGACATCCCCGAGCGCGACGCCCAGGAAGGTGGTCCAGCTAAGCGCGCAGGCCAGGAACAGCAGACCGGTGGTGACCGACTGACTGGCGAGATTGCCGATCCGTCGGCCGCTCAGGCCAGCGATCGCCGCCCCAAGCAAGGGGGCGAACACAAGCAGCGTAACGAGAAGCTGGGGGGTCATGAGTCCGTCAGCCCTTCATGACGCTGGCGTCGTCCACGGCGATATCGCCGCGGTTGCGGAAGAAGGTGACCAGGATCGCCAGGCCGACAGCCGCCTCAGCGGCCGCGACGGTCAGGACGAACATGGCGAAGATCTGCCCCACCACATCGTGGAGATAGACCGAGAAGGCCACCAGGTTGATGTTCACGGCCAGCAGGATCAGCTCGATCGACATCAGGATAACGATGATGTTCTTGCGGTTCACGAAGATGCCGAACACCCCGATGGTGAAGAGCATCGCCGCCAGGGTGAGGTAGTGTGACAGGCCGATCATTCGCCTTCTCCGGCGCCGGGCAGGATATCGACGATCCGCATGCCGCTCTTTGGGTTTCGGGCTGTCTGGGCCGACACATCCTGTCGGCGGACCCCCGGCTTGTGCCTGAGGGTCAGGACGATCGCCCCGATCATCGCGACCAGCAGCACAAGTCCGGCCGCCTGGAAGAAATAGACATAGTCGGTGTAGAGGACCCGGCCGATGGTTTCTGCATTGGTCACATCCGGCAGCGACGCCTGGGGACCGGAAAGCTTTGAGGCCGCCCCCTTGGTGGCGATCATGGTGGCCACGACGATCATTTCGAGGGTCAGGATGCCGGCCACAACCCCGCCGATCGGTAGATACCGGGCAAAGCCCTGACGCAGAGCGACAAAGTCAACGTCCAGCATCATGACGACAAACAGGAACAGGACCGCGACGGCCCCGACATAGACCACCACCAACAGCATCGCCAGGAACTCGGCGCCGAGCAGGACGAACAGTCCCGCCGAACTGAAAAAGGCGGTGATCAGAAACAGGACCGAATGAACCGGGTTCCTGGCCAGGACGACGGCGAGCGCCGCCGCCACGGTCACGGTCGCCATCAGATAGAAGGCTATCGCTTGCAAGGCCATGCGGCCCGTACCCCTTCCCAAATTCCGTCACCCGCAGGACTGCTCCTGCAAGTTGGCCGAACCAGACCCCTTGGGGCCGATTCGGCCGTCATGACCGGCCGGTGGTGTCCCCCCGGCCAAAATGGACAAATGCCCCGTTTCGAAACTGCGCCGTCCCCTTAACGGTAGGGGGCGTCGAGTTCCAGATTCTTTGCGATCTCACGCTCCCAGCGGTCGCCGTTGTCCAGCAGTCTCGCCTTGTCGTAATAGAGTTCCTCGCGCGTTTCTGTCGCGTATTCGGTGTTCGGCCCCTCGACAATCGCATCGACCGGGCAGGCCTCCTGGCACAGACCGCAATAGATGCATTTGACCATGTCGATATCGTAGCGGGTCGTCCTGCGGCTGCCGTCTTCCCGGGGCTCGGCCTCGATATAGATGGCCTGGGCAGGGCAGATGGCCTCGCAAAGCTTGCAGGCGATGCAGCGCTCTTCGCCGGACGGATAGCGGCGAAGCGCATGCTCGCCCCGAAACCTTGGCGACTGCGGCCCACGCTCGTTGGGATAGATGATCGTCTTCTTGGGGGCGATCAGGTACTTCATGGCCAGGCCAAAAGCCCCCACGAAATCCAGAAGGGCCGCGCCCCGGATCGCCTGCCCGATTCGCTGGATCATTGGGACTTCCCCCCGGCAGGGATCACGCACTGATAATTGCTCATCTGGGCCGTGTCGCCGCCTTCATTCTTGGGGCGAACGGCCCCGCCGTCGGCCGCGCATTGGTCCTTGGCCCGCCGCATGACGTCATAGTTCACCAGTCCACGCCCGAGGGTGTAGGTGCCCGGGTTGGCTGGTCCCGACTGGCTGGCGCAGGACGTCAGGCCGGCAAGGACGACGCAAAGGGCGAGGCGCACGATCAAAGCCCGCTCCCCCCACCGTAGACCCGCCAGCCCGCAACCAGGGCCACGGCGACCAGCGAGGTCGGCAGGAAGATCTTCCAGCCCAGGCGCATGAGCTGGTCATACCGGTAGCGCGGCACGATGGCCTTCACCATGGCGAACATGAAGAAGAAGAAGATGGTCTTCAAGAAGAACCAGAAGAAGCCAAAGAAGCTGGCCGCCGTGGCCGGCCAGTCGGCCAGCCACGGGGTCGGGAACGGCGCCTGCCATCCCCCAAAGAACAGGATGGTGATCAGGGCGCACATCAGGACGATGTTGGCGTACTCGCCGATCATGAAGAGCAGATAGGGCGTGGAACTGTACTCCACCTGATAGCCGGCAACCAGTTCCGACTCGGCCTCTGGCAGATCGAAGGGCGGGCGGTTGGTCTCGGCCAGCGCCGAGACGAAGAAGATCACGGTCATGACCAGCATTACCGGCAGGATCGGCAGGTTCTTGAGACCGCCGCCAAGGAAGTTCCAGTTCCAGAAACCGCCAGCCTGCTGCTCGATGATCTGCTGCAGGTTCATGGTCCCGGCTAGCAGGATCACCGTGATGATCACAAAGCCGATGGACACTTCATAGGAGACCATCTGGGCCGCAGAACGCAGGCCGCCGAGGAAGGGATATTTCGAGTTGGACGCCCAGCCGCCCATGATGATCCCGTAGACCCCCAGCGAACTGACCGCGAAGATATAGAGGATCGCCACATTGACATCGGCGATCACCCAGCCTGGCGCCAGCGGCACCACGGCCCAGGCGGCGAAGGCGAGGACGAAGGTCAGGAGCGGCGCCAGAAGGAAGACCGTCTTGTCGGCGCCAGCCGGGATGACGATTTCCTTTAGCAGGAATTTCAGGAAGTCGGCGAAGGATTGAAGCAGGCCGAAGGGCCCGACCACATTGGGCCCCTTGCGCATCTGCACCCCGGCCCAGATCTTGCGATCGGCCAGCAGCAGGAAGGCGAGGCTGAGCAGGATCCAGACCGTCACGGCCAGAATTTGCAGGGTGCTGAGGGTGAACCAGCCCAGCGGCGTCGCCCAGAAATCAGTTGCAGGCACGGGCTACTCCGCCGCCATCTTGGCGCCGGCGGAAGCCAGGGCCGCACATTCGGCCATGGTCACGCTGGCGCGCGCAATTGGATTGGTCAGGTGGAACGCCTCGACCATACTCTTGAAGGGAGCGTCCGAAAGCTCTCCCTCAGCGCCGAGGCCGGAGAGATCAAAGACCGTGGGGATCGACCCCGGCGCAAAATCGATCTGGCCAAAGGTCGGATGGTCGGCAAAGAGCCGCGCCCGCAGTTGGTCCAGGCTGTCATAGGGCAGAGTCTTGCCCAGACGGTCGGAGAGCGCCCGCAGGATGGCCCAGTCTTCCCGCGCCTCGCCCTTGGGAAACACCGCCCGCTCGCCCATCTGGACGCGGCCTTCGGTGTTCACATAGAGGCCGTTCTTCTCGGTATAGGCGGCGCCTGGCAGGATGACGTCGGCCTTGTGGGCGCCGCGGTCGCCGTGGCTGCCGAGATAGACGGTAAAGGCGCCGGAGACCGAGGCCTCGCATTCATCGGCGCCGAGCAGGAACAGGACATCCAGGGCGCCGGGCTTTAGCATGTCCGCTGTCGCCAGGCCGCCCTCCACGGGCACAAACCCGAGGTCCAGGCCCGCAACCCGGGCCGCAGCCGTGTGCAACAGGTTCCAGCCATTCCAGCCTTCGCGAACAAGGTTCACGCTCGTTGCGAGTGCAGCGAGGGCCTTCAGCACTGCGGCGCCGTCTTCGCGGGCCAGAGCGCCCTGCCCGATGATGATGGCAGGGCGCTCAGCCGCCCTGAAGGCCTTGGCGAAATCCGAATCCGAATTGGAAAGGCCGACGACCGAAGCCGGCCCAGCGCCCAGATAGTCGTACTGATAGGTGAGATCAGCCTGCTGGCCGATGACGCCAATCCGGCTCTTTCCGGCGACCCACTGCTTGCGCAGGCGGGTATTGAACACCGGGGCCTCAAGACGGGGATTGGCCCCGACGATCAGCACCACATCGGCGGACTCGATCCCGGCGAGAGTCGAATTGAACAGCCAGCTCTCACGGGATCCGGCGCCCAGCGCGGATCCATCCTGCCGACAGTCCAGGTTCTTCACGCCAAGGGCCGTGAACAGGTCGAGGGCCGCCTTCATGGACTCTGCGTCCTGAAGGTCGCCTGCAACGACGCCGATCTTCCCGGGCGCGGTCACAGCAACCTTTTCCGCGATCGCGGCGAAGGCCTGAGGCCAGCTGGCGGCCGCAAGCTTTCCGTCCTTGCGCACATAGGGCCTGTCGAGACGCTGGCGGCCCAGGCCGTCCACTGCGTAGCGACTCTTGTCGCTCAGCCACTCTTCATTGATGTCTTCATTGATCCGGGGAAGCACCCGCAACACCGAGGCCCCACGGCTATCGACCCGGATAGCGCTGCCCAGCGCATCCATGACATCGATGCTCTGGGTCTTCTTGAGTTCCCAGGGGCGATAGTTGAAGGCCCAGGGCCTGTGGGTCAGGGCCCCGACCGGGCAAAGGTCGTTGACGTTGCCGCTCAGTTCGCTGGTCACTGCCGCGCCCAGATAGGTGGTAATCTCGACATCCTCACCCCGGCTGATCAGGCCGATCTCGGGGACACCAGCCACCTCGGTGATGAACCGCACACAGCGCGTGCACTGGATGCAGCGGGTCATCACGGTCTTGATCAGCGGGCCCATTTCCTTTTCTTCGACGGCCCGCTTGTTTTCTTCATAGCGGGTGTCGTCGCGGCCATAGCCCATGGCCTGATCCTGCAGATCACATTCCCCGCCCTGGTCGCAGATTGGGCAATCCAGTGGATGGTTGATCAGAAGGAACTCCATCACCCCTTCCCTGGCCTTCTTGACCATCGGGGTGCGGGTGAAGATTTCCTGGTTGTCGGCGGCCGGCAGGGCGCAGCTCGCCTGGGGCTTGGGTGGACCCGGCTTCACCTCGACCAGGCACATGCGGCAGTTGCCGGCGATCGAAAGACGCTCATGGTAGCAGAAGCGCGGAATCTCTTCCCCGGCCAGTTCCGCCACCTGCAGAACCGTCATGCCGGGTTCGAATTCGACCTCGACGCCGTTGACCTTGGCTTTGGGCATATCTCGTCCGGGACCCTGAATTGGCGCGGTTCGTGAACCAGTTTCCCCCCGGGTTCAAGGGGGCGGAATGCATTGAGAACCGTTCGCAAAATGTACCGCCCGTCAACGAACTTCGACGACAGCATCTCCATCGCTCAAGGATGCCGCGACCTCTGTCCAGACCGCCTCAAGTCGCGCCAAAAGACGGGGAGTCGCGATGTTGCCGACCCTGATCCAGACGATCTGGAAGTTCGGTTGTCTCAGCCTGATATCGAGGAAATCGCTGTCTTTGGTCAGAATGACGCCCCCCTCGGCGCCGACCCTTAGGCTGATTTCCAGATCAGAAGATGATTTCAAGCCAAGTTCGCGAATGTGGGCCGCCTCGAGGCCCCTCTCCCTCAGCCAGAGCGCCAAGCTGACCGGCAGTTGCTCATCAACGTAGTACGTCACTCTGCCGCGAGGATGCGATGATCGAGCTGGGATGCGGCAAACATCAGCGCTGCAGGGAAGTCTTCCGGTTCCAGATCGGGATAATCCGACAGGATTTCCTGCTCGGTCATTCCACTCGCGAGGATCTCAAGGACATCCTTCACCCTGATGCGGAGCCCCCGGATACAGGGCCTCCCACCCATCTTCCCCGTTTCAACGGTTATGCGATTTGCGATGTACATCTTCGGACCATAGCAAAATTCGCGCCGAGCGTCCGGCTGTCGATCAGAACCAGCTCTTGTTGCCCACCACGTAGTCCTGATGGAACTGCTGGTCCGACTTCACCAGATAGATGATGAATTCGATGAAGGCGATGATCCCGACCACAAGGGGCGGTATAGCAAACAGGATCCAGCCGATGGTGCCACACAACAGCATGATGATCCCGGCATTGGTCTTGCCGAGGTAGAACTTGTGGATGCCCAGCATGCCGAGGAAGAAGGCCAGCAGCGCGGCGACAATCTTGTTCTTGTCGCCGGAAAGACCCGCAAAGGGAGCTGTGGTTACAAAGACGCTGCGGGCCGCGCCCTCGGAAACCTCGAAATCGACCTCTGTGCCCGGGATGACGCTGCGCACGTCATTGCCCAGATCGCCCCGGGTGAAGGGATAGCGATGGCCATCATCACCGCTGATCAGCCCGGATCCGTCCAGATCGCTGTAGCTCAGAACCTTGCCGCGCATCTCGTTCCCCCGCAAATTGACATCGGCCGCATGCGGGCGCGATTCCGAGAGGATACTCGTCGGCCCTGTCTGCGCATGCAATGACATGACGCGGTCGTGATAATGACCGGATTGCCCTATTCTGCGGCGATCAGGGTCGCGCCCTGCACATGCGGTCGTCCGGCGCGATAGGCCGTGATTCGATCCTCGACCTCGTGGCGGAAGTGGCGGAACAGGCCCTGGATCGGCCAGGCGGCTGCGTCGCCAAGAGCGCAGATGGTGTGGCCCTCCACCTGTGTCGTCACGTCCAGCAGGGTGTCGATTTCCCGCATGTCCGCCTCGCCGGTCGCCATCCGCTCCATGACCCGCCACATCCAGCCGGTGCCTTCCCGGCAGGGTGTGCACTGGCCGCAGCTCTCGTGCTTGTAGAAGTAGCTGAGGCGCGCGATGGCGCGGACAAGGTCGGTGTCCTTGTCCATCACGATGACGGCGGCTGTGCCCAGTCCCGATTTCAGCTCGCGCAAGGCGTCGAAATCCATCGGCAGATCTTCGCACTGCTCGGCCGGAATCATCGGCACGGAAGACCCGCCTGGGATCACGGCCTTGAGGTTGCCCCAGCCGCCGCGGATGCCGCCGCAATGGGCTTCAATCAGCTGCCGGAAGGGGATGCTCATCGCCTCCTCGACATTGCAGGGCAGGTTCACATGGCCTGACACGCAGAACAGCTTGGTTCCGGTGTTGTTGGGACGGCCGAACCCGGCGAACCAGCCTGCGCCCCGGCGCAGGATCGTGCCGACGACGGCGATCGATTCCACATTGTTGACCGTGGTCGGACAGCCATAGAGGCCGGCCCCGGCCGGGAACGGGGGCTTCAGGCGCGGCTGACCCTTCTTGCCTTCCAGCGATTCCAGCAGCGCCGTTTCCTCGCCGCAGATATAAGCGCCGCCGCCATGGTGCACGAACAGGTCGAAGTCCCAGCCGTGGATGTTGTTCTTGCCGATCAGCCGGGCCTCGTAGGCCTGACGGATCGCAGCCTCCAGCACCTCGCGCTCGCGGACATATTCGCCGCGGATATAGATGTAGCAGCTGTGCGCCTGCATCGCGAAACTGGCGATGAGGCAGCCTTCGATCAGCAGATGGGGATCATGCCGCATGATCTCCCGGTCCTTGCAGGTGCCGGGCTCGGACTCATCGGCATTGACCACCAGATAGTGAGGACGGCCTTCCTTGACCTCCTTGGGCATGAAGGACCACTTCAGGCCGGTGCCGAAGCCCGCGCCGCCACGGCCGCGAAGGCCGCTGTTCTTGACGTTGTCGATGATCCAGGCGGCGCCGTTGTCCAGCATGTCGCGGGTCGCGTTCCAGCAACCCCGCGCCCGTGCGCCATCCAGCCCCCAATCCTGAAGGCCATAGAGATTGGTAAAGATGCGGTCCTTGTCTTCAAGGACGCCATGGGTGGTCAAGGTTCCGACTCCTTCGCCTCCGCGCCGGACCTCTCGTCCGGAACGGCGTCGACGCACGACTTCCTCTTCATCCCGTCCCAGGGCGACCGGGCGGCTGGCAGGCTCCGCCGGCTGTTGAGGGCCTGGCGAGGGCGCGGCCGGCCCGGCGGGCGGAACGGTCGGAGTCGACGTCTGGCCGGACATAGCCGCTCCGTAGCCGGAGACCAACGACGAAGTTGCTCCCTGCACAGATGGCGCTCCGGCCGGCGCCGGACCGGCCAGGGCAAGTGCGCCCGCTGCGTTCATGACCAGGCCCAGCCGGTTGAGCACCCTCGGCCGTCCAGGCCTGGAGCGAAAGGTCAAGGATCCCTGGCGGCTGGTCAGTCTGGGCCTCATGGCCGAACGCTCCGACGCGGACGCCACCCCGCTGGCGACCGCCCAAGACCTTGGCGCATCTGTTGGACGGGCGCATGACAGAGCGCGCAGATGGCGAGCGCCAGCACAGAAATCAGGCTTCGGGGTTGAATGGATTGGCCCGTCGCCAGGCGGTTCGGCGCCAGATGACATAGACAAACAATAGCCAGCCTGCTGCAAGCAGACCGTATCCAGACCAGACGAGGCCCGCCGGAAACCCTGGGACATAGCGGGAGAGGACCAGAAGTGCGGCTCCGGCCAGGATTGTGCCGAAGCCAATCCATCGCTCGCGTCTGTACAGACGGCGCAAGCTATCCAGATAGGCGATGCGCTTCTGGTTCAAGGACAGTTCATCGATCACTTGACTATTCGCCGGTCCGCGGGCCCATCCTTGATCCGCTTGTATGTCCACATGTAGTGCATGAAGACGGCCCCGAACGGCAGAACACCCGCGAAGATCAGACCCATGGGGATCAAGGCGTCCGCGCTCCTCGTCAGCATGACGAGGGCCGCGACGATGCAACAGAGTTCCCAGACCCAGGCTGCGAGCAACGGAGGGTGCGAGATCAGCTCCCGGAAGCCCGCCTTCTCAAACCTTGGTATCACCTGACGGCTTCCGGTTCCGAAGCCTTGGCCGGCGCATTCGGCAGGGTGATGGGATGTGCAGCCGATCCGTCATAGAGTGCGGGATCGATCAGGGTGCCTATTGCGCCCTTGGGTTCAGACGCCAGCCGGCCGTCATAGCTGCCCGGCTTGGGGGAGCCGCCGGCCGCGAAGTCATCGAGGATCTGGCCCAAGGATTCTGGCGTCAGGTCCTCGTAGTAATAGTCATTGATCGCCGCCATCGGGGCGTTGCAGCAGGCCCCCAGGCACTCGACCTCTTCCCAGCTGAACTTGCCGTCCGCGGAGACGTGGTTCTTGGGGCCGATCTTCGCCTTCAGAACCGACTTCAGATCATTGGCGCCGCGCAGCATGCATGGGGTGGTTCCGCAAAGCTGGACAAAGGCGACCTTCCCGACCGGCTCCAGCTGGAACATGGTGTAGAAGGTGGCGACCTCGAGAACACGAATGACCGGCATGTCCAGCATCTGGGCGATCAACCGGATCGCCGGCTCCGAAACCCATCCTTCCTGCTTCTGGGCGATCCAGAGCAGGGGAATCGACCCCGATTGCTTGCGCTCGGCCGGATACTTGGCCAGCCAGAAATTCACGACCTCGATCGAGGCCGGAGTAAAGGCGAAGCTTTCGGGTTGATCTTTGGCAAGGCGGCGGACGGACATCGACTCTCTTCCACTTGCAGGGCGGCGGCGTTGAGGACTCTGGAGCCGATCCGCGAATTCAGGCGCCGATGTAGCCGGTCCGCTTCGGCGCCACAATGGCCGGACCGCCGCGACTGCTGGTCGGACATTCGCCCGCGCTGCGACCCTTGGCCGCTCGTCTCCACCTGTCCTTTTGAGGCTCAGGGAGCCGACGGTTCAGATTATTTGAGAAAATCGACCCGGACGATTCGGTCGCCCCGAAAACTGTAGATGGCGACGACCTCGAACGGCTCCGACTCGGATTTCCGGTAGACCCGTTCATGATCCAGGACCCGCGCCCCGACGACGATACGCGACAGCAGCTGAGCCTTGTTTTGCGGGAACGTCCCAAACAGTCCTTGATGCCGTTCGCGATAGCCCTCGATGCCCTTGAGATTGAGCGCTTCGTTGAGGTCAGCGATCTCGACATCCTCGGTATAGTATTGGCAGAGAGCGTCGATATCCTGAGCGTTGTAGGCGTCGAGCTGTGCCTGGACGATTTCGGCGAAAGTCACCGATCGACCTCGCCGAACACAATGTCCAGGCTGCCGAGGATGGCGCTGACATCGGCCAGCATGTGTCCGCGGTTCATCCAGTCCATCGCGGCCAGATGCGCGAAGCCCGGCGCCCGAATCTTGCAGCGATAGGGCTTGTTGGTGCCGTCGGAGACCAGATAGACCCCGAACTCGCCCTTGGGCGCCTCGACCATGGCATAGACCTCGCCTTCGGGGGTGCGGAAGCCTTCGGTATAGAGTTTGAAGTGATGGATCAGGGCTTCCATCGACATTTTCATCTCGGCCCGGCGTGGCGGCGTGACCTTATTGTCCGTGGTCATCACTGGCCCACGCACGGTGCGCAACTTTTCGCAGGCCTGGCGGATGATCTTGGTCGACTCTCGCATCTCCTGCATCCGGCAGAGGTAGCGATCATAGCAGTCGCCATTCTTGCCCAGCGGGATCTGAAAATCGAAGTCGTTGTAGCACTCGTAGGGCTGGTTCCGGCGCAGGTCCCAGGCGATGCCGGAGCCTCGCACCATCACGCCCGAGAAACCCCAGGCCAGGGCCTGTTCCTTGCTGACGACGCCGATATCGACGTTGCGCTGCTTGAAGATGCGGTTGCCGGTGATCAGGGTTTCGATGTCGTCGCAGGCCTTTGGAAAGGCCTTGGCCCAGTTGTCGATGTCCTCGACAAGCTGATCAGGCAGGTCCTGGTGTACGCCACCCGGCCGGAAGAAGTTGGAATGGAGACGAGCGCCGCACGCGCGCTCGTAGAAGATCATCAGCTTCTCGCGCTCCTCGAAGCCCCAGAGCGGCGGTGTCAGGGCTCCCACATCCATCGCCTGGGCCGTAACGTTCAGCAGGTGATTGAGGACTCGGCCGATCTCGGAATAGAGCACCCTGATGATGCTGCCCCGGATCGGGACCTCGATACCGAGCAGCTTTTCGATCGCCAGGCAGAAGGCATGCTCCTGGTTCATCGGAGACACATAGTCGAGCCGATCGAAATAGGGCACGTTCTGAAGGTAGGTCCGCGCCTCCATCAGCTTTTCGGTGCCGCGATGAAGGAGTCCGATATGGGGGTCCACCCGCTCGACGACTTCCCCATCCAGTTCCAAAACCAGCCGCAGCACGCCGTGGGCGGCCGGATGCTGGGGACCGAAATTGATGTTGAATTTGCGGACGGGTGTTTCGGGGATCACGGCCAGGTTCGAGGCATCGTCAGCCATCAGAAAACTCCCTGGGCAATCGGGTTCAGCATGCTGGCCGGCATCATTTCGATTCTGCCTTTTGGTCGCCCGGCAAAACATAACTCGCCCCTTCCCAGGGGCTCAGGAAGTCAAAGGCGCGGAACTCGGCGATCTTTACCGGCTCATAGACAACCCGCTTCAGCTCGTCGTCATAACGAACCTCGACATAGCCGGTCATGGGGAAGTCCTTGCGCAGCGGATGCCCGTGGAAACCGTAGTCGGTCAGAATGCGGCGCAGGTCGGGATGTCCCTCGAAGAAGATACCAAACATGTCGAAGGCTTCACGCTCGAACCAGTCCGCCACAGGAAAAACGCCAGTGACGCTGGGGACCGGCGTATCCTCGTCCGTCGAAATCTTGAGCCGCACCCGGTGGTTCTTCACCATCGACAGCAGGTGATAGACGACTTCGAACCGTTGACGGCGTTCGGGATAATCGACTCCGCACAGGTCGATCAGCTGATGAAACCGGCCGTCAGCATGATCCCGCAGCAGGGTCAGGGCCTCGACCACCCGGTCGCGGGGCGCGGTCAGGGTCAGTTCGCCAAACGCCATCTCGGCGGATGTGATGGCCCCGTTGGTGCTGGCGACCAGGGTTTGGCCCAGGGTTTCCAGGGCCGTGTCGGCGGCGGTCATGCTCATCGCTCGATCGTCCCGGTGCGACGGATCTTTTTCTGCAGCTGCAGAACGCCATAGACCAGAGCCTCGGCGGTCGGCGGACAGCCTGGAATATAGATGTCGACCGGCACGATCCGGTCACAGCCGCGCACCACGCTATAGCTGTAGTAATAGTAGCCGCCACCATTGGCGCAGCTGCCCATGCTGATGACGTAGCGAGGCTCGGGCATCTGGTCGTAGACCTTGCGCAGGGCCGGGGCCATCTTGTTGGTCAGGGTGCCGGCGACGATCATCACGTCGCTCTGGCGTGGGCTGGCCCGGGGCGCGAAGCCGTAACGTTCCAGGTCGTATCGCGGCATGGAAGAATGCATCATCTCGACCGCGCAACAGGCCAGGCCGAAGGTCATCCACATGAGCGACCCTGTCCGGGCCCAGGTGATCAGGTCGTCTGCGGCCGCCACGACAAATCCCTTGTCGGCCAGGCGGTCGGAAATCGCATCGAAATAGGGGTCATGCAGGCGGGCGTCATAGCCCTCGACCGTGGTGCGCCCTGCGGACAGGGCCGGAGCCGTCTGACCGGCCGGAACGATTACTCCCATTCCAGGGCGCCCTTCTTCCATTCATAAACAAAGCCGATGGTGAGAACGCCCAGGAAGGTCATCATCGACCAGAAGGCGAACTGCGAGACGTCCGGCGGTAATTTCATCAGGCTGACCGCCCAGGGAAACAGGAAGGCGACCTCCAGGTCGAAGATGATGAACAGGATCGACACCAGATAGAACCGCACGTCGAATTTCATGCGTGAGTCATCAAAGGCGTTGAACCCGCACTCATAGGCCGAAACCTTCTCCGGATCCGGCGCGCTCGGGGCCAGGATGGCTGCGCCGAAGAGGAAGACCAGACCCAGCACCGCCGCGATCCCGATGAAGATCACGATCGGCAGGTACTCGAGAAGGAAGGCGTCCATGGGATTTCCAGGCGGGAGTCGGGCGCGTTGTAGACCAAGCTTATCGGGGGTTCAAAGGAGATTGCGGACCCTGCGACGAAGGAGGCCGCAGGAACGGGAAAGGCGCCTCGGCAAAAGGCTTGCAGACCTGGTCAGCGCCTGCCGATCCGCTTGATCTCCCATTCGAGCAGAATGCCGGTCTGCGACATGACGTCGGCGCGCACCTGCTCGCCGAGGTCTTCCAGATCGGCTGCCGTCGCCTCGCCGGTGTTGATCAGGAAATTGGCGTGCAGAGGTGAAAACATCGCGCCGCCATGCAGTTTTCCCCGCCAGCCGGCCTGATCGACCAGTTTCCAGGAGGAATGACCCGGCGGGTTCTTGAAGGTGGAGCCGCCGGTTTTGTCGCGGATCGGCTGGGTCGTCTCGCGCCGGGCTGTAATCTGGGTCATGCGGTCATGAATTGCTTCGGGCGCCTCGGCCGCGCCCTCGAAGACCCCGTCCAACACAATCAGTCCGGCGTCCTGCAGGGCGCTGTGGCGATAGCTGTAGCCAAAGCCCTCGCCGGAGATGTCATGCACCTGCCCCTGCCGGTCCATGACCCGCGCGGACCGGATGACCTGCATCGTCTCGGAGCCATAGCAGCCAGCATTCATGATCACAGCGCCGCCGACCGTACCCGGAATGCCGGCGTAGAACTCAAGTCCGGTGATCCCAGCGTCCGCCGCCCTGCGGGCCAGGATCGCGTCTGGGACGGCAGCGCCAGCCCTGAGGGACGTGGCATCCAAGATTTCGACGGTGTTGAAACCTCGACCCAGCCGGATCACCACGCCTTCGACGCCCCCGTCCCGAACCAGAAGGTTGGAGCCGACGCCGATCGTCAGGACCGGAACGGCCGGATCCAACGCGGCGAGAAACTCCGAAAGGTCTCCTTCGTCGGAAGGAAGAAACACCGCATCGGCCGGTCCCCCCACCCGAAGCCAGGTGAAGGGGGCCAGGGCTTCATCCCTGATCAGCTTTCCGCGGACAGGAGGCAGGTCCAGGCTCATCGCAGCGCCGCCGCCTTTCGCGCCGCCGTGTCGGCATGCCAGAGCACCAGGCGCATGGCCTCGGCAGGGTCATAGGTCTCGAACACGGGCGTCCGGACCTGGCGTTCCATCAGGAACATTTCGAACCGGACGGTGGCGGGCGGAGAACTGACATCCAGCCAGAAGCCGTCCGTATAGCCCCGCCCCTTGTCGAGCATCGGCAGAAAACGGCGCGGTATGCGCCTGCGGCCCGCCTCGTCCTCGATCTGACGAATGAAGCTGGCGCTGTTCATGCGGCGGCCATCAGGCTTGCAGAGCCTGGAGCTGGGCCGGCAAGGCATAGGACCAGCCGGTTATGTCGCCAGCCCCAAGCAGGACCACCAGGTCGCCGGACCGCGCCTCTTCGGCCACCATGGAGGCCAGCTCGCCCGGGTTCGCCAGCGGCAGGGCGCGCCGGTGGCCAAACCGCTTCAGTCCCTCGATGAGAGCATCCCGGCCCACGCCGTCCAGCGGCGCTTCGCCGGCCGGATAGACGTCGGCCACAATGACCGTGTCGGCGTCATTGAAGCAGGCTGAAAACTCGGACATCAGATCCCGCAGCCGGCTGTAGCGATGGGGTTGCACCACGGCGATCACCCTGCCGCCTGGCGTCACCGCCCGGGCCGCCTTGAGCACGCTGGAAATCTCCACCGGATGGTGACCGTAGTCATCGACGATCCGGACGCCGCCAACCACGCCGGTGGTGGTAAACCGCCGCTTGACCCCGCCAAACCCGGCCAGGCCCTTGCGGATGGATTCGTCGTCCACCGAGAGCTCCCGCGCCACGGTAATGGCGGCCAGGGCATTCAGCATGTTGTGGTCGCCGGCCATGGGCAGGGTCAGGCCCTGCAGCAGTCTCGAGGGGCCCTCGCGCGGCGTAAACTGCACATCGAATTTCGCCCCGTCTGGTCCCATGGAAACGTTCAGGGCCCTCACCTCAGCCTGGGGATTGACCCCATAAGTCACCAGCCGGCGGTTTTCGACACGGGCCGCCAGGGCCTGGACCTCCGGATGGTCGAGGCAGACTGCGGCAAAGCCGTAAAAAGGTATGTTTTCGACAAAGTCCCGAAAGGCCCGCTTGACGCTCTCGAAGTCGCCATAGTGGTCCAGATGTTCCGGATCGATATTGGTGACCACGGCGCAGGTGGATTTCAGTTTCAGGAAGGACCCGTCACTCTCGTCTGCCTCGACGACGATCCAGTCGCCCTCCCCTACCTTGGCGTTGGTGCCGTAGGCGTTGATGATGCCGCCATTGACCACGGTGGGATCCAGCCCGCCAGCATCCAGCAGGGCCGCAATCATCGAGGTGGTGGTGGTCTTGCCGTGGGTGCCCGCGACGCCGATGGAAAACTGCAGCCGCATCAGTTCGGCCAGCATCTCGGCGCGGCGCACCAGCGGCAGTTTGCGCTCACGAGCGGCCACCATCTCCGGATTGTCGGCTTTGACGGCCGTGGAGTAGACGACGGCGGAAGCGGCCTCGACATGGGCCGGGTCGTGGCCGATGAAGATCCGAGCGCCCAGCTGCTCCAGCCGCTCCGTATTGGCCGAAGCCTTCACGTCGGAGCCCTGGACCACATAGCCGACCCGCAGCATGATCTCGGCGATGCCGCTCATGCCGATCCCCCCGATGCCGATGAAATGGACAGGACCGAGGTCGAAGGGAACAGGGCGGTGGCGCGCGATCATGATTGGCGGATTAGAGGAAATTCGACGACGCCGCCACAACGTCGTTTGGGTGAAGGGATACCGGTCCGACTAACGGCCGGATGCCGTCCGCTCAACCAGATCGGCAAGATCTTCCGCCGCTCGGGGCCTTGCCACGGAGCGGGCTCCAGCTGACATTCTCTCCAGCCAGACAGGGTCGGACAGCAACGCCTTCAGAGCGCCAGCCAGACTGTCGACCGTCAGTTCATCTTCAAGGGCCACGGCTGCGGCGTCAGCGTCTTCCAGCAGCCTTGCATTGAACCGCTGGTGATCATCGGCCGCGATCTTCAAGGGGACCAGAATCGAGGGCTTTCCGGCTACGGCCAGTTCGCAGACAGTCGAGGCGCCGGAACGCCCGATGACGATATGGGCGGCCCCCAGGCGGCTTGCCATGTCGCGGAAGAAGGGAGCGACCTCGGCCTTGACCATGGCGTTGGCATAGGTTCGCCGCGCCATGTCCATGGACTCCTTGCGGGTCTGCTGCTGCACATCCAGTCGAGCGCGGACCGCTTCCGGCAGCCGAAGGATCGCCTCGGGCGTCAGTTCGGACAGCAGCCGGGCGCCCTGGCTGCCGCCGGTGATCAGCAGACGAATAGGTGCATCGGCGGTCGGCGCTTCGTAGGGGCGATCGAACAAGGCCCTGATCTCGGGGCGAACCGGATTGCCCACCACATGGGCCCGGTCCCGCACAGCCGGCTTTGCCAATTCCAGGGTCGGAAAGGCGCAGGCAACCTGGGTTACGCGGGAGGCGAGGAACCGGTTGACCCGGCCCAGGACCGCGTTCTGCTCATGGATGACGGTCGGTCGCTTCTGGGCCAGCGCGGCCAACAGGGCCGGAAGGCTGGGATAGCCGCCGAAGCCGACGACGATCGCCGGGTCCAGTCTCTTGAACGCAGAGCGGGCCTGAAGGACGCCTTGCAAAACCGCCCAACCTGCCCGGATCATGCCAAGGATATCCCCGGATCTGGCCGTGGCGGCTGACAGGGCGATCCGCTCATCGGCCGGGAACTTGTCGGCATAGAGGGCGCCGCGCTCATCGGTCGCCAGCACGACCCGCCATCCGCGGGCAATCAGCACCTCGGCCAGGGCCTGGGCCGGAAAAAGATGGCCTCCGGTGCCCCCGGCGGCGATGACGGCGAGACGGGCTGGCATCGCGACCGTCAGGCGTAGGCGCCGGCCAGGGGCGATGCCTCGCCCTGGTCGAACGCGCCTGGTCGGCGGCGTGTCAGGCCCAGCGCCATGCCCATGGTCAGTCCCATCGCCAGCATGGATGAGCCTCCGTAAGAGATGAAGGGAAGCGTCATGCCCTTGGTTGGCGCCAGGTTCAAGTTCACAGCCATATTGATCAGAGCCTGCTGCCCGACGAGGACAAACAGCCCGGCCGCCGCAACCTGTTCGAATGGATCGGACAGCTTCATCGACCGATAGAGCCCGCGGACCATCAGAAAGGCAAAGACTCCGATCAGGGCCAGCGAAAACACCAGACCATATTCCTCGGCGGCGACTGAATAGATGAAGTCGGTCTGCAGGTCGGGAACGCCCTGCTTCATCACCCCTTCGCCCGGACCACGGCCGAAAAGTCCGCCATTGGCTATGGCTTCGGAAGCCTTGGTAATCTGATGAGTGTCGGCGCCCTCCGGAGACAGGAAACGGTCCACCCGGCTGCGAGCATGGGGAAGCAGCAGATAGATCGCGCCAAGTCCGGCGGCCGCCGAGCCGCCCATGATGGGGATCCAGGATATGGGCACGCCGGCCATCCAGAAGGCCGCCCCGAAGGCGATGGTGATGAGGATGGTCTGGCCGACATCCGGCTGGATGATCAGAAGGGCGACAGCCGTAAAGTAAAGGCCAAAGGCGATCGTCACGCCGGGCACGCCCTGCCCCTTCTGACCCTCCGCGAACATCCAGGCGACCAGCACGATCAGCGCCGGCTTGAGAAATTCAGACGGCTGAAGCGTAAAACCGGCAAAAGATATCCAACGGGTTGCGCCCTTTGCTTCGTGGCCCAGGAACGGCAGGGCCGCCATCACCAGGATGGCTCCGACATAGATGAAGAACGCTGCGCGCTTGATGCCGCGCGTGGAGAGGATCGAAACCAGCCCGACCAGTCCGCAGGCCCCGATGGCGAACAGACACTGACGAACGGCGAAATGCAGCGGATCATCCAGTCGCAGTCGAACGGCTGCCGCCGGACTGGACGTGAAGGAAAGCAGGACGCCAAGTGCGATCAGGATTCCGGTCGCGGCCAGAAGGCTGTGATCAACCGTCCACCACCAGTTGGCCAAGGGTGTCCGCTTGGTGCGGGAAACGAGATGCTGCTTGGCGTTCATGCCCTGACCTCCCGGGCGGCCTCGGTCCGACCGAGATTGAGAACGGCCTGCCGAAAGGCTTCGCCCCGCGCCTCGAAATCGGAAAACTGATCGAACGAGGCGGTGGCCGGCGATAGCAGAATGACGGCCTCCTCATCCGTGGAAGCAGCATCCGCAAAAGCAGCCGTGACCGCCGTGGTCATGTCCCCGCAGAGTCGATAGGCGGCTCTGCCTTCGAGCGTCAGGGCAAAAGCCTCCTGCGCCTCGCCGATCAGATAGGCCCTCTGGATTCTCGGAAACAGGTCGGACAGATCCTCGATCCCGCCGGTCTTGGCCCGTCCGCCAGCAATCCAGTAAACCCTTGCATAGCTGGACAGGGCCTGACGGGCGGCGTCGGTGTTGGTGGCCTTGCTGTCATTGACAAAGCGCACCCGGCCGATCTTCTCAACCGTCTCCATGCGATGCGCCAGGCCCGGGAAGGTCATCAGCCCGTTCGACGCCTCGTCCGGCGACAGGCCCAGGGCCAGGGCGGCGGCATAGGCCGCGGCGGCATTTTGCCAGTTGTGCTTTCCAGGCAATGACCGGGCGCCCGCCAGATCGGCGATATCCGAGGTTCGCTCGCCGGTGGCGTCATACAGGATGCCGGATAGAGCATAGACGCCCCGGCCCATGGCCTTGCCGGCGCTGATTGGCAGGATGGTGCGGCGGTTTGCAGCGGTTATCTCGGTGCAGATTCGCTGGCACCAGGAATCGTCCACCCCGATTATCGCGGTGTCCCCCTTGCCCTGATTCAGCAGGATCCGGCGCTTGGCGGCAACATAGCCTTCCATGTCGCCATGCCGGTCGAGGTGGTCCGGCGTGATATTCAGCAGAATGGCGGCGTCCGGCTTCAGAGAAGACGTCAGGTCCAGCTGGAAGCTGGACAGTTCCAGCACATAGACCGCACCGCCATGCATATCGGGAAGGCCGAGCACGCCGTAGCCGATGTTGCCGCCGATGCGGGCGTCACGACCAGCTGACTTCAGGATATGACCCAGCAAGGCCGTGGTGGTGGACTTGCCGTTGGTTCCGGTAATGGCCGCCACCCGGGGGCGGCGATGGGCAGGCGCGGAATTGATGGTCCGGGCGAAGAGTTCAATATCGCCGACAATCTCGACCCCGGCTTCCCGCGCTCGAACCACGGTCCAGTGAGGCTTTGGGTGGGTCAGGGGGACGCCAGGCGACAGCAGCAGGGCGGCAAAGTCCGACCAGTCCGCAGCCTGCAGATCCACCACGGTCAGACCTTCAGCCTCGGCTTCCTCCCGTCCCCTGGGATTGTCGTCCCAGGCGACGACCTTCGCCCCGCCGGCGATCAGGGCGCGCGCTGCGGTCAGGCCTGTGCGGCCGAGGCCGAACACAGCGACCTTGCGCCCTTCAAAGCCGGTGACGGGGATCATGACCTGCGGCGCCCCCTACCTTAGCTTCAGCGTGGCGAGACCCAGAAAGGCCAGGATCAAGGCCACAATCCAGAACCGGATCACGACCGTGGACTCCGCCCAACCGAGCTTCTCGAAGTGGTGGTGGATCGGCGCCATAAGGAAAATCCGGCGTCCGGTTCGCTTGAAATAGGCGACCTGGATCATCACCGACAGGGCCTCGACCACGAACAGGCCGCCGACGATTCCCAGAACGATTTCATGCTTGGTCGCGACAGCGATCGCGCCGAGAGCACCCCCCAGGGCGAGGGAGCCGGTATCACCCATGAAGATCTTTGCAGGCGGGGCATTGTACCAGAGAAAGCCCATGCCCGCGCCGATGATGGAACAGCAGACCACGGCCAGCTCCCCGACCCCGGGAACGAAATGCACCTGAAGATACTGGGCAAATACGAAATTCCCGACGAGGTAGGCGATCAGGCCAAAGGCCCCGGCTGCGATCATCACGGGGACGATGGCCAGGCCGTCCAGGCCGTCGGTGAGGTTCACAGCGTTGGAGGCTCCGACAATCACGAATCCGCCGAACAGCAGATAGAACCACCAAAGATCGATCAGCAGCCGTTTGAAGATGGGAAACGCGACAGAGGTGGAGAGCGAGGGCGTCTCGGGCGAGGCCGGGGCCAGAAAGACCAGAACGGCGACGGCGACGATGGCGACCAGGGTCTGGATCAGCAGTTTCATGCGGCCCGAAACGCCGTCAGTGGTCTGCTTGGTGACCTTGGCATAGTCGTCGAGGAAGCCCAGCAGTCCGAAGGCGCCGGTCACAAACAGAACCACCCAGACATGGATGTCGCTCAGATCGGCCCAAAGCAGCGTCCCCACCGTCAGACCGGCGAGGATCATGAACCCGCCCATGGTCGGGGTGCCGGCCTTTTCCAGCACATGCCGTTGTATCCCGTCGGCGCGGATCGGTTGGCCCTTGCCCTGCTTGGCGCGCATCCAGCGAATGAAGCGGCTGCCCATGGCAACGGCCACAATGAAGCCTGTAGCAAGCGCCATTCCTGATCTAAAGCTCAGGTACTTGAACAGATTGAGCATAGGGAACACGTCCCCGTTCCGCTCGAGCCATTGATACAGCAGATAGAGCATCAGCCCTCCCCTCCGGTCCGATACCGCTGCAGCAACGCCGCTGCGACCAGTCCCGCACGGGAACCGTTCGAGCCCTTGACCATGATCACATCCCCAGGCGACAGCGCTTCGGCCACCTTCGGCGCCAGCTCGGCTGCTGTCAGGGCGTAGCCGCCACGGCGAGTCGCCGGAAGGGCGTCCCAGAGTGATTTCATCTGGGGGCCAGCAACAAACACCTGGTCCACGTCCGCCTCAACCAGGGGATAGACCAGGGCGGCATGCGTGGCCGGGCCGTCCGGCCCCAGTTCCAGCATGTCGGTCAACACCGCAATGCGTCTGCCGGTCACCAGCCTGGCCCCCAGGGTTCTCAGGGCGGCGGTCATCGAGAGGGGATTGGCATTGTAGCTTTCGTCGATCAGGGTGGCCGTTCCGCCAGCGATCTCAAGGAGCGCTTCTGCCCCCCGCCCCGCAAGCGGTTCGAAATCGGCCAGCGCCGCCAGGGCCGTCTGGCGGTCGACATCCATGGCCTCGAGCATCAGCAGGGCGCACAGGCCATTCAA
>CAMAVA010000010.1 GCA_945861515.1 Brevundimonas vancanneytii
AGCCGCATGACGCGGAAACCCGGCCCAGAGTCCGTCCGACAAGGCCCCAAAAGCCACATCCAAACCGACAAAGCCCGGAAAATAACCCCAAAAACCCCGATCAGCCGCAAAAGCCCGTGCCGATCACCAGCTTTTTCCTCAGCCTGCTATGGGGTCGAGGTCGCCGGACATCACCCATTGCACCCTTGTCGGGGCCCCAAGCCGGGCTGGCGAAGTGTCAGCATAGGGTGACGACAGGCTGCCACCCCGGACCAGATCATCGATCGTCTGTGGGCCGCCGCACCGATCCGGGCCCTTTGCCCGGAACGCGGCCAGATCATTGATGCCAGCCAGACTGACGACCCCCCGGGGTTCCAGGGCTGGCCCAAGTCGCAAGGGGCTTTGCATCGGCAGGCGATCTCGCGCAGCGGCCCAGCTTGCCAGATGGCCGCCCGCCGAATGCCCGACAACAACGACCCGGGTCAGGTCGAGGTTTTGCTCCCGCCCAAAGGCCCGAAGGTGATCAATTCCCCGCGCAATATCCTGGAAGGTCCCCGGATAGCCTCCGCCATCATGGCCGATGCGCCGATATTCGAGATTCCAGACCACCAAACCCCGGTCCCGAAGGTCAGCGGCCAGATAGTCCATCAGCTCAAGTCCCGGCAGGTCGGCCCGCCAGCATCCGCCGTGAATCAGCACCACCACCGGCCTTGGCTTTGCTGAAACGCTGCGGGGCAGCCAAAGCGCGCCGAACTGCACGGGATCTGCGCCATAGGCGATTTTCAGATCCGGCGCCTGTCGCGGTCTGGCCAGCAGGTCTCTGAAGCTGATCGGCTGAATCGTGGGCGCCGCCTGTGACAACGGAACGGGCGGCGCCGCCCCCGCGCATCCGCCGAGCGCCAGCAGCGCGAGCATGGCAATGGCGCCAAGTCTCACATCGCCTCCACTTGAGCGGAAGGAAACAGTCTCTCGAACCGGCCAAGGGCCTGGGTGTCGAGTCTGGCCCTGACTCGCAGCCGGCCATCGGAAGAGTCATGCCGGTCTGTGATCCTGCCGTGACGATAAAGCCAGGCCAGCGCCTCTCCGGCTCCGATGTCCAGGGTCACATGAATCTCTGGGGTTTCATCCACCAGCAGGGCAAGGTGATTGAGCAGCGCCTCACAGCCCTGACCTGTCACGGCCGAAACCGCCATGGCGCCATGTCTTCGGGCAGCGCCCTCGAGGTCTGGAAGGTCAGCCTCGGGCACCAGGTCGATCTTGTTCCAGATCTCGATCAGGGTTCGATCGTCGTCCCCCGGTCCGACGCCGATCTCCGACAGGACGGCCTCCACATCCGCCTTCTGGGCCTCCGAATCGATCCCGGCAATGTCCCTGACATGCAGAATGACATTGGCCTCCTGCACCTCCTCGAGCGTGGCGCGGAACGCCTCGATCAGTTCGTGCGGAAGGTCGGAAATGAACCCCACTGTGTCCGACAGGATCGCCGGCCGGCCACCAGGCAGCTTCACCGTGCGCAATGTCGGATCCAGGGTGGCGAACAGCATGTCCTGGGCCAACACCTTGGCGTTGGTGAGGTGATTGAACAGGGTCGACTTGCCAGCGTTGGTGTATCCGACCAGGGCGATGGTCGGATAGGGCGCCTTCTGGCGGGCGGAGCGATGAAGGGTGCGGGTCCGACGAACCTCTTCCAGTTCCTTCTTCATCTTGAAGATGCGATCGGCGATGCCGCGCCGGTCGAGCTCGATCTGGGTTTCGCCGGGGCCGCCCGTCTTGCCGAAACCGCCCCTCTGTCGCTCCAGGTGGGTCCAGGTCCGAACCAGTCTGGAACGCTCATAGGCCAGTCGCGCCAGTTCCACCTGCAGCTTGCCTTCGCGGGTCCGCGCCCGACGGGCAAAAATCTCGAGGATCAGCCCCGTGCGATCGATGACCTTCGTGGCCCAGGCCTTTTCCAGGTTGCGCTGCTGGATGGGTGTCAGCTGTTCGTCGACCACCACGACGTCGATGCCTTCGACCTCGCACAGCAGCCGCAGTTCCTCAACCTTGCCCTTGCCGAACAGGGTGGCGGGCGTGCGGCCCCGCAGGGGGCTTATCACCGTCTCGGTGATCTCAAGATCCAGGGCCAGCGCCAGCCCAATGGCTTCTTCCAGCCTGGCCTGCGGGTTTCTCGCCTGGCCTGAACCCGACCGGACGGGGTGGACGATGAGGGCGTGCTGAACCGGCGGCGCGTGATCTACGGACTTGATGGTCAATCGTCCTGTTCGGGGCCCGGCTCATAGAGCTGCACGGGCTGGGCCGGCATGATGGTCGAGATGGCGTGTTTATAGACCAGTTGTGACTGGCCGTCCCGACGGAGCAGGACACAGAAGTTGTCGAACCAGCTTACCACGCCCTGCAGCTTGACACCATTGACGAGGAAAATGGTCAGGGGGGTCTTGGATTTGCGGACGCTATTGAGAAATGTATCCTGCAGGTTCTGTTTCTTGTCAGTCACGGGGGGTTACCCTCTTTCTTGGATCGGAGCGGCAGAAGGCCGCCCCACACACGAGGGCCCGACACTAGGCTGCCATGCCGGAACGCGGCAACCGGTGGAGGGATGCAATTCGACTAGATGCCCGATTTCTGCGCTCGGGCGATATAAAGCGATCTTAGCCGGAGGGCTGTTTCGCCGGCCTGGCCATTGCCCACAGGCCGACCGTCAATTGAGACCACCGGGGTTACCAGGGCCCCTGCACCGGTAATGAAAACCTCACGGGCGTCATGGGCTTCCTGCGGCGTGAAGGCGACTTCCTCGACCGGAATCCCCGCCTCGGCGATCACCTCCAGCAGCGTACTCCGGGTAACGCCGCGAAGGATGTTGGCCTGGGTGTCGCGGGTCTTGAGAACCCCGTCCCGGGTCAGGATCCAGGCATTGCTGGAGGCCCCCTCGGTAACAAGACCGGCCGGATCGACAAACCAGGCCTCGGCGCAGCCCTGTTCCCGGGCCGCCTGCTTGGCCAGGACATTGGGCAACAGGCCTACCGTCTTGATATCGCAACGACCCCAACGATTTTCAGCCAGGGTGATCACGCCGACGCCCTGTTCAGCCCGGGCGTTGGTCGCTGCGCGGTTCAACGATCGCGCTGTGATCACCAGGCTCGGCGGGGTCGGCAAGGTCGGAAAGGGATGATCCCGCCTTGCAACGCCGCGGGTGACCTGGAGGTAGAGAAGTCCCTCCTTCACCCGATTGCGGCGCAGGGTTTCCTTCAGCACGACTTCAAGAGCTGCTCGCTCCATGGGATGAGGAATACGCAGTTCATCCAGGCTGCGCGTCATCCTCCGGAAATGCCCCTCGGCGTCCGAAAGCTGGCCGTTGAATATGGCCCAGACCTCATAGATGCCATCCGCGAACTGATAGCCCCGGTCTTCGATGTGTACGCTGGCCTGGCCCTGCGGCACAAACCGTCCGTTGACATAGGCTTGCCTCGACATCAGGCGTCCTCTTCTTCGACGGCCCGGGCGCCCGTCAGGCCCAGGGACTTGAGTTTCCGGTGCAGCGCCGATCGCTCCATGCCGATGAACGCCGCAGTCCGGCTGATATTTCCGCCGAACCTCAGGATCTGGGCGTTCAGATACTCCCGTTCGAACAGTTCGCGCGCCTCACGAAGCGGCAGGGCTATGATCCGCTCGGGGCCAATGGCCCCGGCCTGAGCCGCCGAAGACACCTCCGACGGCAGCATTTCTGCCGTTATCTCCTCGGCCGGATCACCGGAGGCCAGGATCAGCATCCGTTCGACATTGTTGCGAAGCTGCCGGACATTGCCCGGCCAATGGTGGACCTGCAGGGTCGCCATGGCGTCTGCAGCCAGCTTCCGTCGGGGTAGGCCTGTGGTTTCAGCGATCCGCTCTATAAAATAGCTGATCAGTTCCGGTACGTCGTCGCGGCGTTCCGCCAGTCCCGGAACGCGGATCGGGACGACGTTCAGGCGATGGAACAGGTCCTCCCGGAAGCGGCCCGCCGCAATTTCATCCCGCAGGTCTCGGGACGAGGATGAAATCACCCGGACGTCCACCTGAACGTCGTTGTCGCCTCCCACCCGCCGAAACCGCTGCTCGACCAGCACCCGCAGGATCCGGCTCTGGGTCTCGCGGGGCATCTCCGCCACCTCGTCCAGATAGAGGGTGCCGCCATGGGCGTGTTCGAACACACCAATTTTTCGAGGGCGACCGCCTTCACCCTCCTCGCCGAAAAGTTCGAGATCCATCCGTTCGGGCGCCATGCCCGCTGCGCTGATGGCCACGAACTCGCCCCTTGAACGGGGGCTGGCGGCATGGATCAGACGCGCGACCAGCTCCTTCCCGGCTCCCGGAGGTCCCGCGATCAGCACCCGGCTGTTGGCTGGAGCGACCTTGGCGACCATCTGGCGCAAAGCCTGGGCTGCACTGGATCGGCCGATCAGGCCGTCGGGACTCAGGCTCTGGGCCCTTAGTCGCCGGTTTTCACGCTTCAGATTGGCCGACTCCAGCGCCCGTTCGACCACCATGAGCAGCCGGTCCGACTTGAATGGCTTTTCGAGAAATTCGTAGGCTCCGCGCTTGATCGCGCTGACAGCGGTTTCGATGTTTCCATGGCCGCTGATCATCACGACGGGCAGGTCAGGATCGAGCGCCTTGATCATGTCGAGCAGTTCCAGCCCGTCCATTCCGCCCCCCTGCATCCAGATATCGAGGATCAGAAGCGCCGGCTTGCGGGCCCGGATGGCGGCCAGCGCCTGTTCCGCATCCGCTGCCGTGCGGACGCCATGGCCCTCGTCGGTCAGAATTCCCGCCACCAGTTCGCGGATGTCGGCCTCATCATCAACAACAAGGATGTCAGATGCCATGGGTCACCTTTTGGCTCTTGATTGTCGACGCCGGGGCGTCTGCAAGATGTTGGGTCGGGAATTGCAGGGTTACCCGCGCTCCGCTCAGGGAGATCGCATCGGACAGGCTCAGGTCCCCGCCATGTTCCTCCAGGACGCGCTTGACGATCGCTAGCCCGAGACCGGTGCCCTTGTCCCGCGTGGTAACATAGGGCTCGGTCAGCCGATCACGATCGCGACTGGGCAGGCCGACGCCGTTGTCCTCCACCACGAAGGCAGGACCGTCCTTGTTGATGACCAGTTCGGCCCGGATCCGCCCTTTTTCCCTGGGGTCCAGCCGTCCGCTAATCGCCTCTGCCGCGTTCTTCAGGATGTTGGCCAGCGCCTGGGCGATCATCCGGTCATCGCAGGTGAGGGATTGGCCTTGAGGCGGATCGATCATCTCGATATCAATCTCCGGGCTGGCGACCCGCTGCGCGAAAACGCCCTGTCGCAGCAGTTCTGCCGGATCATGAACTCCGAAACGCGGCGCCGGCATCCGGGCGAAGGCGCTGAATTCATCAACCATGCGGCCGATGTCACCGACCTGCCGAATGATCGTGTCAGTGCAGCGGTCAAAGGTCTCGACGTCACTCGTGATTTCCGCTCGGTACTTGCGCCTCAATCGTTCGGCTGAAAGCTGAATCGGAGTCAGCGGGTTCTTGATCTCGTGTGCAATCCGACGGGCCACATCCTTCCAGGCGGCGTTTCTCTGGGCCGTGACCAATCTGGTGATGTCGTCGAAGGTCAGGACCAGACCGTCATCCCCGGCCAGGGCGGCCCTTACCCTCAGCCTGAGTGTTTCTCCGCCCCTGACCAGATCAACTTCGGTTTCTTCGTCCAGTCGACTGGCGCGAACGCTGTCCACAACGGACGACAACTCAGGCGCCGCGTCCGCCAACAGCGCGCCGCGAACATCGCCCTCAAGCGCCAGCAGGCGTGACGCCTGCCGATTGGCCGCTGAAATTCGCCCCTGAAAATCAACGCCCAGCACGCCGGCGCTCACGCCCAGCAGGACCGTCTCGATGAACATACGCCGCGATTCCGCATCCAGACTCGCCGTTGTCAGGGCTGCCTGCTGGGCTTCAAGATCATCAGCCATACTATTGAATGCCTTGGATAATACGGCGATATCCTCAGGTTCATTACCAATCTCGACCCGCGCCTCCAGATGCCCACCCGCCACCTGCCCGGCAGCCTGAACGACACGGGCGATCGGGATCGCAATGGAGTTGCCAACGGTGATCGCCAGCCAGATGGCCGCGATCAGGACGAGCATGGCGGTTTCCAGGAAGCTCAGGGCAAATGCCGCCTGAACCATACCCCGTCGCTGCGCGGCGTCGCGATAGGCAATCAGCGCAGTCTCGGTTTCCCGAAGGTGGGCGAGGATGCCGGGATCCACCGGGCGAACCACATAAAGGTACCCGCCCTCGCTGAACCCTTTCAACCGGTACAGGGCCCGGAACAGGTCCGCAGATTCAAACGGGCGCAGGGAAATCTCTTCTTCGGCGACCTCGAAACTCGAAGCTGGCGGCGCCAGAAAGGGCGGAGGGTTTTCAGCCTCCGCACTGGCAAGAACACGGCCGTCAGGGTCCAGGATATACGCAGCCGGAAAGCCTCTATAGGCAGCCTGGGTCGCCATGAAATGCCCGAACGCCATCGGACGGGTGCGAATGAAGGGCGCGGCTGCGTTCAGGTCGCCCGCCATCGGCACCATGTTTTTTTTGATGTCTTCGCTCTGCTCGGCAACATAAGCGCGAGCCACGTCTCCGGAGTTTTCAACAACGGTGCGAACCCGGCTACTGAACCAGTCTTCAACACCGCGGGTCACCAGAGCCCCCGAGAAAAGCGCCACGACCAACGCCGGAGCCACAGCGGCCACGCCGAACAGAAGCAGGAACCGCCTGTGAAGTCTCGCTCCGGCGTCCCCGCTGCCGCTATCGATGGCCTCGACGACGCGCCGACCGATCAGGACCGCGATGCCCAGAATCAAGACCAGGTTCACGCCGAGGACAATCAGAACGCTTCGGCTTGCGGGTCCGACCAGCTCGCCCGCTGGTGGCGAGCTGGCCAGAACAGCGCCAAGACCAGTCAGCGCCGTCGCAACGGAAAAGGCGCCGCCAAGAAAAAAGCGGGAATCGAGCAGACGCCGCCAGGCCGGAGCCGGGACCGGACTTTTGCTTGCAGGCTCAGCTTGGGATGGCCACCGCGTCATCCCGCCAATCTAGACCAAGATGTGGCTAAAACTCAACACTGATGTGGCCAAACTACGTCATCGCTTGTTGCGGGGAAGGTCCACGCCAAGGTCGACAATCTTCTTGCGCAGTGTGTTTCGATTCAGGCCAAGGATGTCTGCTGCCCTGACTTGGTTGCCGCGGGTGGCTGCCAATGTGAGACGGATCAAAGGACGCTCCACCTCTTCCAGAATACGATCGTAAAGACCCGGGGCGGGCACACCATCCGGCTGGTCGGCAAAATGACTGGACAGATGCCGCTCGACCAGAGCCGAAAGCGTCATCGGCCCATCCTCGCCCATCGGGGGCGGCGCCTGTTCCTGCAGTTCACGCTCAATGATCCGCGACGTGATCAGGTCTTCCCCGTAGAGCGCGCAGATGCGCCTGACCAGATTTTCGAGCTCCCGGACATTGCCCGGCCAGGAGTGGATCTTCAGGCGATCGAGCGCAGTCTGATCAATGGTCTTTGCGGGAAGCCCTTCACGGCTCGCCCTGAGCAGAAAACTGCGGGCCAGATCGGGGATGTCTTCAACGCGGTCCCTGAGAGGCGGCAATCGAAGTGGCGCAACGTTCAGCCGGAAGAACAGGTCTTCTCGAAACAGGCCTTGCCGGATCAGCCCGCGCAGATCCCGATTGGTCGCTGCGATCAATCTCACATTCGGACGACGGCTAGTCTTGGGATTGATTGCCGGTTCCGCACCGTCGATGACCCGGAGCAGCCGACTCTGGGCGTCGAGGGGCATGTCGCCGATTTCGTCCAGGAACAGAGTTCCGCCATCCGCCTCCACGAGTTTGCCCATGTCACCGTCACCCCGGCCGAACAGTTCGGTTTCGACCCGCTCTCGAGGCACGGCGGCCAGATTGATGACGACAAATTTGCCGTCCCGTCGACGACCCAGATCATGCAGCGCCCGGGCCACCAGTTCCTTGCCTGTGCCCGACTCTCCGAGGATCAACACCGTCAGGTCAGCGCCGACCAATCTGGCGATGGTGCGATAGACCTCCTGCATCGGTGGCGATCTGCCTATAAGGGGCAGGCGTTCGTCCTTCAGGGCGCGGGCCTGTGCCTTCGAGGCCTCGCTGTCGGCCGGTCGCGACAGCGCCCGACGCGCAGCAGCAGTGACATCGTCCAGGTCGAAGGGCTTCGACACATACTCAAAGGCGCCGGCGTCGGCTGCGTTTACGGCCGTCAGCAGGGTGTTCTGGGCGCTCATGACGATCACCGGAAGCTTGGGCCGGTCCTTGCGAATGCGCGGCAACACGTTGAAAACGTTCTCGTCCGGCATCACCACATCTGTGATGATGAGGTCGCCTTCCCCCTCGGCCACCCACTTCATGAGCGTGGTTACGTTGCCGGTCGCCCGGACCTGACATCCCAAACGGGTGAACGCCTGGCTGAGGACAAGCCGGATCGAACTGTCGTCATCGGCGATCAGGATCTTCTTATTGGCGGGATTCATCAGGACGCGTTCTCCGACGCAACAGGCAACAGGACTCGAAAAACGGTTCGACCGGGCTCAGACTCGAAATCGATCAGGCCGCCATGGGCATTGACCAGCTTGGCAACCAGCGGCAACCCGAGGCCGACCCCGTTGGACTTGGACGTGACAAAGGGCTGGAAGAGGTGTTCTCGAACAATGGCGGGAACACCGGGACCGTTATCTTGCACCCGGATTTCAATCGGCGCCGCACTTTGAATTCGGCCGTCCGCCCCGCGGACCCGGACGCCGGGGCGCCAGGCTGTTGAAATCGTCAGGGCTCCCCGGCCGTCCCTTCGGCCATGAGCCGCTTCGGCGGCATTCTTGACCAGATTGAGGAATATCTGGATCAGATGGTCCTCATCGCCGGAAACCAGGGGCAGCGATGGGTCATAACTCTCTCGCAGCGTCAGGCCATCCGCAACGCCATTGGCTGCCAAGGCGCGAACGCGATCCAGAACCTCATGAATATTGACCGCGGAGCGCTGGGGCAGCACGTCGTCGGAAAAGGCTTCCATCCGGTCGACCAGTCGACGGATACGCTCGGTCTCGTCGACGATCAGTTGCGCCAGTGGCGCATCCTCGGCGGCGGCCCCCGTCTTGAGCAACTGGGCCGCCCCCCGTATTCCGGCGAGCGGGTTCTTGATTTCATGGGCCAGCATCTGGCCGAGCCCCACGACGGATCTCAGTCCGGAGGCATCGGCCGCGCGATCAAAACTGACGGCGCCCCCTTTCAGATGCAGGGTCATCAGGATTGAGCCATCCCCCATGGGAGTCGCCGCCCCGTCAGCCAGGAAGGGCGGCTGGCCAAACAGGCTGATCTCTATGCCATGCTCGCGAACCCGGCCGTCCTCGGCGGCAGCCCTCTCCAGCAGGCGGATCAAGGGTGAATCCCCTGGAAGCGCGGCCTTGAAATGGCCCTTGGCCAGGAGCGCCAGTCCCTGGCCGAACAGACGCTCTGCGGCTTCATTGACCGCCGACAGTGAGCCCGCTTCATCGACGATAAGCGCCGGTTCGGGAAACATATCGAAGGCTGCGGATTTCACCGCCAGCGCGGTGGCGGCCGATGCAAGTTTTTTCACGGGGACCTTCATGCCGCCAACCTCGGACTCTGTCGGTTCCATAGTCTGATGAGACCCAGTTCGACTTCGGTCGCAGTCTCCAGTCTGCAAAGCTCTCCACGGACCGACCGGCGGTCCTCTGGCCGGGAGAGAAACGGCAGGTCGTCGATATAGGCCGCCAGATGCTTTCGAAAGATCTTCAGGCCAAGACGGTCGCCATAGAACGTCATGGCGTCGCGGAAGTGGTCCAGGATGATCTGCAATCTCTGCTCGTCACCTGGGCCCGAAACGGCATGACCCTTTAGACCCTGCTCGATCTCCGCGGCGATCCAGGGCCGGCCGGTGGCGCCCCTGCCAATCATGACGCCATCGGCGCCGCTTGCCCGCAACGCCTCGCGGGCGTCATCAAGATGAAGAATGTCGCCATTGACGATTACCGGGATCGTGACCTCCGCCTTGACCATCGCCACAGCCGTCCAGTCCGCACTGCCCCTGTAGAACTGGCTGCGTGTGCGCCCATGGATGGTCACCGCCCTGGCTCCGACCGCTTCCGCCCGGGCGGCAAATTCGGGGGCATTCCGACTGGCGTCATCCCAGCCCAGTCTCATCTTGACGGTGACGGGCACTTCCACAGCATCGACGACGGCGGCGACCAGCTGTACCGCGTGATCAAGGTTTCGCATCAAGGCCGAGCCAGACAGAGACCCCGTCACTTCCTTGGCTGGACAGCCGAAGTTCAGATCAATGATCTGGGCCCCGGCGCTTTCGGCGGTCCGCGCGCCGCTGGCCATGAGCTCGGCGTCACGTCCAACCAGCTGGACAACCGTCATTCCCAAGCCTGCACCGACCGCCGCGCGACGGACCATGTCGGGCCTTGCCTTGGCCAGCTCGGCGCTGGCGACCATTTCTGTCGCGACGTAGGCTGCGCCAAGCCGGGCTGCAGCCCGCCGGAATGGCAGGTCCGACACCCCGGTCATCGGAGCCAGCCAGACCCGGCCCGGGATTTCGACTGCCCCTATCCTCAAAATAGTGCGTATTCCTTATTCACGCGTTTCGCTGTCTTTTTAGGCATATTGTGCGGCGCCGTAAAGGTTGGAGATTGGCCGTCCTGCCCGTAAGGAATGACCATGACGTTTGCAGCCATCATCGTCGCCGCTGGTTCGGGTAGTCGAGCCGGGGCGGGACTTGCCAAACAATGGCGGCTGCTCGTTGGCAAGCCGGTCCTGCGATGGTCAGTGGAAAGTTTGCTCAGGGCCGGGGCGCTGGAGGTCTTGGTGGTCGTTGCCGAAGGCGCCGACGATATGGCTCATTCCGCTCTTGCGGGCCTGTCTGGCTGGCGTCTTGCGGTCGGTGGGGCCACAAGATCGGCTTCCGTGAGGGGGGGACTCGCCGCCCTGACGGTCGGGGATGATGTCCCCGTCCTGGTTCATGATGCGGCGCGGCCCCTGGTGACCGAACACCATGTCCGCACGCTTCTGGACGGGCTGGCTGACGCCGATGTCGTTCTGCCAGCTCTCGCGGTGGCAGATACCTTGCGACGATTTGAGGACGGCCGCTCTCGGACGGTGTCGCGCGAAGGTCTCTGGCGAGCCCAGACACCTCAGGCGGCCCGCAAAGGCACGCTCGAGGCGGCCTATCGCGCCTGGACCGGCCCCGATGAGCCGACCGATGATGCTGCGGTGGTCGAAGCCCATGGCGGCAGGGTCGCCCTGGCGCCGGGAGATCCCGCGCTCTTGAAGCTGACCTTTCCAGAGGACTTTCTCATGGCTGAACGACTGGCGGCGGATCGAACCGTCACCCGGATCGGACAGGGCTTCGACGCCCATCGTTGGGGGCCAGGGGAGGCCGTCTGGCTATGCGGGATCAGCATCGACCACGACCAGACCTTGATCGGACATTCCGATGCCGACGCCGGCCTCCATGCCCTGACAGACGCTATTCTCGGTTCGATCGGCGAGGGCGACATCGGCGATCATTTCCCGCCTACGGATCCGCAATGGAAGGGCGCCGCTTCGGACCTCTTCCTGAAACATGCCGCCAATCTGGTGACAGCGCGGGGCGGCCGCATCCTGAACATAGACCTGACACTCATTTGCGAGCGGCCGAAGATAAAGCCGCATCGCGCCGCCATGCGAGCCAGACTGGCCGAATTGCTGGACCTTCCCCTGGACCGGGTTAGCGTCAAGGCCACGACCACGGAAGGCATGGGCTTCACTGGCCGTGGAGAAGGCCTGGCGGCCCAGGCCGTGGTCCTCGTCGAGACCCCGAGCTAGCGCCCCATCTCGGACTGCCAACGCTGTCTGCGGCCTTCGATATTGGCAACCAGCGCGCCAATCAGGTTCGTATAGTCATCGGACCAGGGTTTGACCGTTGACGGAGGCGCGGCCATCCATCGTTGGTCCTTGATGAAGGCCTCCAACGCCTTTGGAGAGCGCGCCACCAGCATCACATCCTCTGAGGACGCCCAGTAGCGGGGCTTTCCGGCGGCCGCTCGATAAGGTTGGAAAAGGGCGGAGCCACCTGCAGCCCTGGCCACCGAGGCGGCCGGAAAGACGAGTTCGAGATGGCGGTTCGAGAGATGAAGGATGACGATCCCGTCCGGCTTGATCTTGCGCAGATACATCCGCATGGCTTCAACGGTCAGAAGGTGGGCCGGAATGGCGTCGGATGAAAAGGCGTCAATCAGCAGAAGATCGTACTGACCGTCGGGCTGATGGTTCAGCGTCAGCCTTGCATCGCCCAGTCGATAGTCCACCGGGCCCTTGGCGCACCCGGTTGTGTAGCTGAAGATTGCCGGATTGCTGGAAATCTCGACGATCTGGGGGTCGATCTCGAAGAAGGTCAGGCGATCTCCGGCCCGACTGTAGGCGGCTACCGCCCCAGCGCCCAATCCGACGGCGCCGACCCGCAACGAAGACTGCGACGCCTGCCGCGACAGGAAGACCTGCCCGATTGCCGTCTCTGGCGCATAATATGTCAGGGGCCGACATTGGAATCGCGGATCAACCGCCTGGGCGCCGTGCAGGGTTGTGCCATGGGAAAAGACGCGAACCGTTCCCCCCAGCCCAGGGACATCGGCTTTGGACAGGTGGACCACCCCAAAAAAGCTGCGCTGACTTTCGTAGATTGCAACCCGGTCGCCGACCATTCGAGCCGTGATGGACAGCAGAAGCACCAGGGCAAAGAACAGATAGCCACGGGTGCGGACTGAAATCGCTGCTACGGCGACGAGCAGCACGCCCACGGAGGTCAGGGCCTTGACGATGTCGTCAGGCGCTCCCCATCCGAGTTTCCCGAAAAGACGCCATCCTTCACTCGTCAGGGCCAGGGCCGCAATGATGGACCCCCAAACCGCGATGACGATCGCTGCAAGCTCCATCCTTGTGGGTCGGCCAAGGCGCAGGGGACGCACAAGCGCGCAGAGCACCAGGACAAGACCGTATTCCAGGACAGTTTCAAAGATGATCGGCGCCAGCAGGGCGTTGAACGCGCCGCCAACCACGCCGCCGATCGACATGCAGAGATAGAAATCAGTGAGGCGTGATGGGTCCGGACGATTGGCGACAAGCGCCTGGTGACAGACCAGAGCGCACAGGAAAAAGGTCGTCAGATGGATCAGCAGGGTCGCGGTGACGTTGCCCGTCCCGAACGGAAGGGTCGCCACACAGATGATAAGGGCGGTGGACATGAACACCACGGCCATCTCCGGCTTGATCAGGGGCCGGGTCTGGAAGGCTATGATGAAGGTCGCCAGATAGAGTGACAGCGGCGCAACCCACAGAAACGGTGCGCTGGCGACATCCGTGGTCAGATGGGTCGTGACCCCCAGCATCAAACTGGACGGGATGGCCGCCAGAAGGATCCACATCGCCCTTTTTGGCCATGTCACGACGCCAGCCGCCGGGCCGCCAGGAACCGGCCTGTCCGAAACCGCCGGCTGGCCCTGACGAATCCGAAATGCCAGCGCCGCCATCACCAGGAGGAACGCGCCATAGGCGGCGCTCCAGCCCCAGCGCTGCGCCTGCAGGGTCAGACCAGGTTCAACCAGAACAGGATAGGCCAGCAGAGCCAGCAGACTGCCAAGGTTGCTTGCGGCATAAAGCGCCCAGGGCTCGCTGCCGCCTCTTCGGCCGGGTCCCCCGGCATACCAGGCCTGAACCAGGGGCGCCGTGGCAGACAGGGCGGCGAAAGGCGCGCCGATGGACAGGCAAAGCACCCCGAGCAGCCACAGGACCGGATGTCCCGCTGCAGGTTCCCCCAGCAGCTCGGTCATCCTCAAGGGCAGGAAGCAAGCCGCCGCCACCATGACACCGACGTGGATCAGGACCTGGGTGCGGAGACCAGGAATTCGCTGGAGAAAATGGGCGTATCCATAGCCGACCAGAAGCGCCGCCTGGAAAAACACCATGCTGGTGTTCCAGACCTGGGGCGATCCGCCAAGTTGGGGAAGCACCAGCTTGGCCACCATCGGCTGAACCATGAACGTCAGGGACGCGCCACAGAACACCGCAAGCACGTAGATCCAGGGTATCGCGGTGCTGGCCCCGGACCCTTGTGCTGCCACGCTTTCCGGTTGCTGGTCGATGGACGTCATTACCCCTCCGAATCGGCTTGTAACCCGGGCCTGCAGGATGTTGGTCTGGGAGCCCACGGTTGGCCAGCCTCAGGAGCGCCCGAAGATGTTTCCGCTTGAGATACAGACCCTCGCCCGGTTGCTCCTGGAAGAATGTCGGGACCGGTCGATCCGGATCGTGACCGCTGAAAGCTGCACAGGCGGACTGGTCTCTGGCGCGCTCTCCACCATTCCCGGAGCGTCCGACGTTCTCGAGCGCGGGTTCGTGACCTACAGCAACCGCGCCAAGCAGGAGGTATTGTCTGTCCCTGGCGACCTCCTCGCAGACCATGGGGCGGTGTCAGAGCCAGTCGCCCGGGCCATGGCCGAAGGAGCGCTGGAAGCCTCGAACGCTCATCTGTCGGTCGCCATTACGGGGGTTGCCGGCCCGGGCGGCGGCACTCCGATGAAACCGGTAGGAACCGTCCACTTCGCGACCGCGCGCTCGAACAAGGGGATCCGGCACACGATGGAACGCTTCGATGGTCCCGATCGCCTCGATATTCAACTGGCCAGCGTCGTGATGGCCCTGACCATGCTCCGGGATGCTGTCTGATCGGCAAAGGACGCCCTCCGCCGATCAGACGGCCGGCCCTACCTCTGCTTGATCGCCGAACGACCCGGATAGATGGCCTGGTCATCCAGTTGCTCCTGGATGCGGAGGAGCTGGTTATACTTGGCCAGCCGGTCGGAGCGGGCGAGGGAGCCGGTCTTGATCTGCCCGCAGTTGGTCGCCACAGCCAGGTCGGCGATGGTCGAGTCTTCGGTTTCCCCTGAACGATGGCTCATCACGGCAGTGTATCCGGCGCGATGGGCCATATCGACGGCGTCCAGGGTCTCGGACAACGTGCCGATCTGGTTCACCTTGACGAGGATCGAGTTGGCCAGGCCCTGCTCGACGCCCATGGCCAGACGGCGCGGATTGGTCACGAAAAGGTCGTCGCCGACAAGCTGCACCTTCTTGCCCAGGGCGTCGGTCAGCAGCTTCCAGCCTTCGAAATCGTCCTCGGCGCAGCCATCCTCGATGGTGGCGATGGGAAAGCGCGAAACCAGACCTTCCAGATAACCGACCATGCCTGCCGGATCGAAGGACTTGCCCTCACCTTCCAGTTCGTAGCGGCCATTCTTGAAGAACTCGGTGGAGGCGACGTCCAGGCCCAGCAGGAAATCTTCGCCAGCCCGATAGCCACTGGCTGCAGCCGCCTTCATGATGAAGGCCAGCGCATCATCCGCCGACGCGAGGTTCGGCGCGAAACCGCCCTCGTCGCCAACATTGGTGTTGTGGCCGGCGTCCTTCAGCGCCTTCTTCAGGCCGTGAAAGATTTCGGCGCCCATCCGCAGGCCTTCGGAAAAGCTGGCGGCCCCGGTGGGCAGCAACATGAATTCCTGGATATCGATCGGATTGTCGGCGTGGGCGCCGCCATTGATGATGTTCATCATCGGAACCGGCAGCACCCGGGCGGAAACGCCCCCGATATACTTGTAGAGCGGCAGGTCCGAGGAAACAGCCGCGGCCTTGGCCGTGGCCAGCGACACCCCGAGGATGGCATTGGCGCCCAGCCGGCTCTTGTTTTCTGTGCCATCCAGATCGATCAGGATCGTGTCGATACGGCGCTGATCGGCCGCTTCCTGACCCGACAGGGCGTCGAAAATCTCGCCATTGACTGCGTCGATCGCCTTCAGGACGCCCTTGCCAAGGTAGCGGGACTTGTCGCCGTCGCGCAGCTCAACCGCCTCGTGGGCCCCGGTCGAGGCGCCGGACGGCACGGCAGCCCGGCCGAAGGACCCGTCCTCCAGAACCACATCCACCTCAACGGTGGGATTGCCGCGGCTGTCGAGGATTTCGCGGGCGACGATGTCAATGATTTCGGCCATGGGGGGTCCCTGTGATCTGTCGGAGGAGGACTTAGCGGCGGGAAGGCTGGCGAGCAACCGCCGGACAGACCAAGCGGCTTGACTTACGCGCTGGCGGGCGGCCAACCCTTCTCCATCATTTCAAGAGGAAGTCATGCTGCAGGTCGAAAAGAAAGACGGCGTCGCTGTCGTTACCCTGAACCGTCCCGAGGCGATGAATGCCCTGTCCAAGGCCATGCGTTCGGCCCTTTATCGGGCCATGGTCGATATCGACGGCGATCCCGACATCAGCGTCGTGGTCCTGACCGGGGCCGGAGATCGCGCCTTCACCGCTGGCCTCGACCTCAAGGAACTGGGATCAGATCCCAAGGCCATGGGCGCCGCCAATGCGGAAGGCGCAGAGGAAAATCCGGTCAAGGCGGTAGAGCTCTGCTCCAAGCCGGTAATCGGCGCCATCAACGGCGTGGCCATCACGGGCGGCTTCGAGCTGGCCCTGGCCTGTGACGTTCTGATCGCCTCCGAAAACGCACGCTTTGCCGACACCCATGCCCGGGTCGGCATCATGCCGGGCTGGGGCCTGTCCCAAAAACTGTCGCGCCTGCTCGGCATCTATCGCGCCAAGGAACTGTCCCTGACCGGCAACTTCCTGGACGCGAGGACTGCAGCGGACTGGGGTCTGGTCAACCGGGTCGTACCGGCTGCCGATCTGATGCCAACCGCATTGAAACTGGCCAGCGACATGGCGACCATTCCGGTCGAGACCCTGAGCTTCTACAAGAAGCTGATCGACGACGGCTTCGCCCGCAGCTTTGGCAAGGCCATGGAGATCGAGAACGAGCGGTCCACCAAACATAATCGCAGGGTCACACCCGAAGCCGTCGAAGCGCGTCGGGCGGCGATTCAGGCGCGAGGCCGGACTCAGTAGCCGACATGACGGCGGGGCCGCGCGCTGGTCCCGCCGGAAACGCAAAACGCCGCCGGCTCTCGGGAGCGGGCGGCGCAGCGACCTGCAGGAGGCTGAAAGACTAGTCTTCCTTCGGCGTCATGATCTGACGACCGTTGTACATGCCGGTCTTCAGGTCGACATGGTGCGGACGCCGCATTTCACCGGTGTCCTTGTCCTCGACGAAGGAGTTGGCGCCCAGGGCGTGGTGCGAGCGGCGCATGTTCCGCCGGGAGGGCGAGGTTTTGCGTTTAGGAACGGCCATCGGATAATCTCTGCTCGCTGAGCCTGAAACGGGGGCGGCGGCCGTCGGGCCGCCGCGTGAGCCGGGGTGTATGCCTCAACATGAAACCGGTTTCAAGTGAGATGCCGGTCAGGCCGACCGGAACGTCTTGCCCAGTATCTCCCGGCTGACCTGGTCACCCTCCAGAAACTGGACCATTGGCCATTGCCGACCGTCGATCCGCCGATAGCCGACCCTGAGCTGTTCCCCCTGCCCCAGGGCGCCGATCTCGAGATCTTCCTCCGGAAAAACAACGATGTTCCGGTCTCCGGCATAGATCACGACGCACCCAGACAGGGTCCAGATCGCCTGCGACCATTGCTTGATCCGGCTGTAATAGGGGTCCTGCCTCCACGCATTGGGAAGGCCAGGATCGACATCGATACAGAGCTGGCCCAGCTGCTTCTCATCACGAATCAGGAAGCGACAACGCTCCGGCTTCCAGGATTCCTCCAGATCGTCACGCGCGAGCCATCCGCAGGTGAAGACGCGGCAGGGCGTCGGTCGATCCTGGTAGACGCCGCAGCCCCTCCCCTTGCGAACATGCTGGCACCATCGGCCTGCTGGCTTGGCCAGCGGCTCGATCTGCAGGACCTTGCAACAGAGACTGCAGGTTCCGCAGGTCTTCACAAGGATCAGACCAGCCGGCTCTGGGCCTTGGCCGCAGAGATGAAGCTGGCGAACAGGGGATGTGGCGCAAAGGGCCGGCTCTTGAGCTCGGGATGGAACTGCACGCCGACAAACCAGGGGTGGTCTGTGCGTTCGACGATTTCCGGCAGGACGCCGTCCGGAGAGGCGCCGGTCATTTTCAGCCCGGAGGCCTCGAAGGCCTCGCGATAGCCGATATTGACCTCATAGCGATGTCTGTGACGCTCGCTGATCGTGGTGGCGCCATAGATATCCGCCACCTTGGAGCCGGGCGTCAGAGACGCCTCGTAGGCTCCAAGCCGCATTGTGCCGCCCAGGTCATCGCCATACCGCCGCTCGACCCGCTGATTTCCCTGCGTCCATTCGGTCATCAGACCGACGGCCGGCTCGGGCGACGCTCCAAACTCTGTCGAAGAGGCGGCCTTGATCCCGGCGACATTTCTAAGGGACTCGATGACGGCCATCTGCATGCCGAAGCAGATGCCGAAATAAGGCACCTTGCGCTCCCGGGCGAACTCCGCCGCCAGGATCTTGCCCTCGCTGCCGCGTTCCCCAAAGCCGCCCGGCACCAGGATTCCATGGACGCCTTCGAGCCGGGACGCTGCCGCGCCATCGGCGTTCTCGAAGGTCTCGCTCTCTACCCAGTCGAGGTTGACCTTGACCCTGTTGGCGACGCCGCCATGGGCCAGGGCCTCGATCAGGGATTTGTAGGCGTCTTTCAGGACCGTGTACTTGCCCACCACGGCGATCGTGACCTCGCCGTCGGGATTGGCCACGACTTCGCTGATCCCCTGCCAGCGTGTCAGGTTCGGGGCCGGGGCGTCGTGAATGCCGAAAACCGCCAGAACCTCTGCGTCGAGGCCTTCCTGGTGGTAGTCCAAAGGCACGGCATAGATGCTGTCGCTATCCATGGCGGTGATCACCGCACTGGTGGGAACGTTGCAGAACAGCCCGATCTTGCGCTTTTCCTCGGCCGGGATCGGCTGTTCGCAACGGCACAGCAGGATATGCGGCTGGATGCCGATCGAACGCAGTTCCTTGACCGAGTGCTGCGTCGGCTTGGTCTTCATTTCCCCGGCGGTCTTGATGTAGGGCAGCAGGGTAAGATGAACGAAGCAGGTCTGTCCGCGGGGCAGTTCCTGTCCCAATTGGCGGATCGCCTCGAAGAAGGGCAGACCTTCGATATCGCCGACCGTGCCGCCGATTTCGACCAGCACAAAATCCGCTTCGTCGCCGTTCTCGTCGACCGCAGGGCTGAGGACGAAGGCCTTGATCTCGTTGGTGACGTGCGGGATCACCTGGACCGTTGCGCCCAGATAGTCACCCCGTCGCTCTTTTTCGATGATCGTCTTGTAGATCTGGCCGGTGGTGATGTTGTCGGCCCGTGTCGCATTGACGCCAGTGAAACGCTCGTAGTGGCCGAGATCGAGGTCGGTCTCGGCGCCGTCGTCGGTGACGAACACCTCGCCATGTTGGTAGGGGCTCATGGTCCCCGGATCCACATTGAGATAGGGGTCCAGCTTGCGCAGTCGAACCTTGTAACCGCGCGCCTGAAGCAACGCGCCGAGAGCGGCGGACGCCAGACCTTTTCCCAAGGAAGAGACCACGCCGCCGGTGATGAAAATGTACCGGGCCATGGGAGGTCAGCTATAGCGAAGATTCGCGGCCTTGTGTGCTCACAAGGCTCACGAACCTGTCGATAAGCCTATTTCTTTTCCGGTTCAGGCGCTTGCGTCGGGCTGGACAACAATCCAGCCGAGGATGGCAAGCCGCCCTGGGGCAGGGTGACATCAGGCGCCGGCGCCTCAAGCGGAGCAGGCGCAGACGGCGCGGCGGGCGACTTTTCCGAAGCCTTCGACGGATCGATTCTCAGGCCCTTGCCCAGACTGTCACCACCGCGGTCAGCCGCTGCCAGCAACGTCAATGTGATACTGATCACGAGGAAAACGGAGAACAGGATCCAGGTCGCCCGGGTCAGCAGGTCTCCAGTTCCCCGGGCGCTCATGAAGTTCGACGATCCCCCGCCCATGCCAAGCGCGCCGCCTTCAGACTTTTGAATCAGGACCACGCCAATCAAGGCAAGGCATACGACAATGTTGATACAAAGCAGGATGATGGTCAGCATGAACGACGACACGTCTCTGGCATTGGGGTGGAGCGGCGGCCGTCCACGCGAAAACAAGCGGCCCCTGTAGCACCGGAGGAACGGCCACGCCATAGCCGAGCATGGCCGTCTCTGCTGGCCGGATTGGATTGCCAACCTGACAGTGGGACAGTTGGGTACCTTAAGCCGGAAAACAACGCCCGTGATTCTTGAAACAGCGCGACTTGTCCTCAGTCCGATCACCCTCGCTGACTCTCCGGACGTCTATCCGATCTTCGGGGATCCCGATGTCATGGCCCATTGGGACGTCGCCGAGATCACCGACCCTGACCTTGTCGACCAGATAATTGCCGGCCAGGCGGCCTCGATGGGGGGCGACCAGGGATTCTACTGGTCAATTCGGCGTCTGGACGATCATGCCCTGGTCGGCCTGTGCGATCTTTCGGACCTTGATCAACGTCATCACAGGGCCGAGGTGGGCTTCATTCTGGGCAAGAGCAACTGGGGTCAGGGCTATGCCTTCGAGGCCATGCAGGCGGTTCTGAACTTCTCCGTGACCCAGGGTTTGCAAAGGCTTTGGGCCCGCACCCATGTGGGAAACACCCAGTCGGAGAAGCTCCTGCTCAAGCTTGGATTTGAACAGGAAGGGCATCTGCGGGGTCATGTTGCGCGGGATGGTGAGCGGCGCGATTGCCGCCTGTGGGGGCTGCTGCTCTAATCCATCAATGCTTTGGGTCTGCTGCGACTATCCCACCCCCAAGCCTTTGCTATGGTATCCTGGCAGGCGAATCTGGGCGGGGCGTTCCGGTTCGGCTTCAAAGAGGGTGGCAAGTGTCGGTTCAGGCCCGGATATTGATCGTTGCGCGCGATGACGCACTGGCCGGTCCCCTGGCCGAAGGTCTTGATCGCCTGGGCTGGAGAACGATAACCGCGCGCGGCCCCTATGCCGCGCTCGCGGCGTTGGGCGATTTGCAGATAGAGGCCGCGATCGTCGACGTCGCAGGTGGCGGCGCTGACGCCCTGACCCTGGCCCGTCGCCTGAAGGCAGCCTGTGCCCCGCGGCAACTCCCTGTCATTGCGATCGGAGACCCCGACCCGCAGCTCGACAGCTTCGGCTTTGATCTCACCCTCGCTCCCCCGCTTCACCCGGCTCAGGCTGTTCTGCGACTGGAATCGCTGGTGCGCATGGCGATCGCCGAAGAGGAGTTCGAGCTACGGCTGGAAACCTTCGCCGACAGGGATCGGCGTCTTGACCTGCCCGAGCCGGTTCCAGGGCCCTATCGCGTTCTGGCCGTCGGCGAACCGACTCCGCAGTTCCTGGCCCTCAGCAATGCCCTGTCCAGAAGCGGCGCCGAGGTTGTTGGCGCCTTTACGGCCTTTACCGCCTTTGACTACCTGCATGAACGCGCCTTTGATTCCGTCGTGCTCTGGGCCGGCGACAATCAGGCCGAAGCCTTGTCGATCGCTTCGGGCATGCGTCGCAACACCCGCCTCTATCACATACCCGCCCTGCTCTATCTGGGCGCAGACAGCTATGTGACGATGTCCGAGGCGTTTCACCGGGGTGTGTCCGATGTGGCCTCGCCCGAGACCCCTGAAATCGAAACCGCCAAACGGGTTATCGAACTGGCGCGTAGTTTCCGCCGGCAGACCGCGATCCGACGCGCGCTTGAGAAGGCCAGGTCGTCGGGACTGATGGATGCCGCCACCGGCCTGTTTACCAGAGACCTGTTCGCGGCCCATCTGGTCAGGCTCGCCCAGGCGGCGCGGATGCGCAATCGTCCCATGTCGGTTTGCGTGCTGCGCCTTTCGGAAAGACCTGAGGTCACCGCTGCGCGCGCGGGGGGGTGGCTGGACCGTGCGATCCCGCAGATCGGGTCCATGATCGGCCGGTTGGTCAGGGCGGAGGATACAGCCGCAAGACTGGGTCCCGAAGTCTTTGCCCTGGCCCTTCCCGGCACGGCCCAGGCGGCCGGTCAGGCCGCGGCGGAGCGCATCGCAGCGGTGATCGCTTGCACAGCCTTTGAGGCGGGCGAAAACAGGCGGCCCTTCGTGGTGGACTTCGATATCGGAGTTACCCAGATTGATCGGGGCGAAAGCGCCGCAGCTGCCCTTGAACGTGCTGCTGGCCGCGCCCTGCAGAGAAAGGCTGGCTAGAGTCGTGTCCCGATCCCTTCGTATCGACTTCGTTGCCGATGTGGTTTGTCCCTGGTGCTACATCGGCTGGCGAAGGCTGAAGAAGGCCCTGGCCATGCGGCCTGACGTGGAGGCCACCATCTTTTGGCGACCGTTTCAACTGGACCCTTCACTACCGGAAGAAGGGGTGGATAGACACGCCTACATGGCGGCAAAGTTTCCGGATCCGGCAAAGCGGGGGGTCGCTCTGCAAAACCTCACCTCGGAGGCGGAAGAGGACAGCCTGACGCTCAGGCTTACCGAGATACCCCTCTCTCCAAATACGAACGCAGCCCATCGGCTGATCCGCTGGGCCCAGATCGAAGGGCGTCAGGAAGCTGTGCTGGAATCCGTCATGGCCGCTTATTTCACGCGGCTGGAAGATATCGGAGACCCGGTCGTCCTGGCGCGGATCGCGGAGACCGCCGGAATGGACCGAATGGCCGTCCTCCAGCGCCTTGCCGAACATGTCGATCAGGACTCCATCACTCGCGAGCATGTTATGGCCGTCAAGGCTGGGGTAACGGGCGTTCCCTTCACCGTTTTCGACGGTCGTATCGGCGTTGCCGGGGCCGAAACTCCCGAGCGCCTAGTTGAAGCCATCGATCAGGCCCTGACATCTGCGGCATGACCTCGGATTTTCCGAGGCAGTTGGCGCCCTTTCACGGGATCGGTGTTGGCGCGATTGTCATGGCGGTCAGGCTTACAGGGGGCATTGCGCGTTGCTTGCCCTCGGCGCAGCGTCTGGAAATGTCGATCAGCGCCAGGGCCGTGGCCAGGGATACTGACGCCGCCGTCCAGATCGTCAGCTGACCTCAGGCGGCCTCGATGATCGCCAGAAAATCCTTGGCCTTCAGGGATGCGCCCCCGACGAGCGCGCCACCGACTTCCAGGGCCTGAAGGATATCCTTGGCGTTCGTAGGTTTGACGGAACCTCCGTACAGAATGGGCGGCTGCAGCCCCGGATCTCCGAAAAGTTCGACCAGGGTGCTGCGGATAGCCGAGTGAATTTCCTCGATCTGATCGATCGATGGCGTCAGGCCGGTGCCGATAGCCCAGACGGGCTCATAGGCGATGGCAAATGGGGCGCCTGCGAGCGATGCGGGCAGTGATTGGCGAACCTGCGCGGTCACAACCCCCACAGCATGGCCGGATTCACGCTCGGCAAGGGTCTCACCCACACAGATGATCGGCTCCAGGCCCGCCTGCACGGACGCTTCGACCTTGGCAGCCACAAGCGCGTCGGTCTCTCCGAAGCCCGCACGCCGCTCGGAATGGCCCAGAATGACCAGACTGGCGCCGGCGTCAGCCAGCATCTCGGCGGACACATCGCCGGTAAAGGCGCCCTGCCGCTCGGGTCGGCAATCCTGGCCCCCGACCTCCAGTCTGGATCCCTCGGCTGCGGTGCTCAGCCGTTCAATCAGGGATGCAGGCGGACAGATGATCACCCGGCAGGCCGGGACGCGGAGTTCCATGGCTGCGGTCAAGGCCCGCACCTCGTCAAGATCAGACGACAGACCGTTCATCTTCCAGTTTCCGGCAATCATCGGGCGGGCCTTGGTCATGGGTTCGTGTCTCTCCGTGCTTGGCTTGGGGGTTAGCCTTGCCGCAGCTTAATGTCACCGGGCAATCGCCGGCCTTGCTAGGGCTGTCGTCGCTCAACTATACCCGGCTCCACATTCGCCGATCGCCCGCAACCGACTGGTCAAAGGTCAGACAGTTTCATGCTCGCAGCACTTCAGAAATTTGCCAAATCCTGGTTCGCTGCAGCGATTCTGGGACTTCTCATCATCTGTCTCGCGTTTCTGGGTCTCGGCAACGATCCGTTCCAGTTTCAAGCCGGCAGCTGGGTCGTAAAGGCTGGAGCGCGTGAAGTCGCGCCCCAGGAGTTCAGCCTGGTCTTTGATCAGGCGAAAAAGCGGCTGGAACAGCAGTACCAACAACAGATTCCGACGGAAACGGCGGTCAAGCAGGGCTTCGACCGTCAGGTGCTCGATCAGTTGGTCATGAACGAAAGCCTCTCGGAAACGCTGACGCGGATCGGACTCTCGGCTCCCAAGGCGCTGATCGATCAGGAGTTGCTGAAGATTCCGGCCTTCTTTGACCAGATTACGGGGAGGTTCGACGAAGCGACCTTCAATCGCCTGCTGTCCGAAAACAATCTGACCCCGGCCATATTCAAGAAAAGCATTGGCGACGACATTCTGCGGAGCCAGTTTGGTTCCACCCTGACAGCCGGTCTCAAGACCCCGCGTATCTATTCTGCGCTGCAGGGCGCCTACGGACTTGAGGAACGGGACATCTCCTACTTTATCGTGACGCCGACCAGCGTCGGATCTGCGGCTCCGCCAACGGAAGCGGAAATGCAGACCTTTCTGAAGCAGAATGCCGCGCGACTGATGCGGCCGGAATACCGCACCTTCCAGGTGGTCCGATTCACATCCGAAGACTTCAAGGCTCAGGTCAAGGCCGACGAAGCTGAAGTGCTGAAGCGGTTCAACTTCAGAAAGGACAGCCTGTCCAAGCCGGAAACCCGCACCGTCGTGCAGATTCCGGTCAAGAATGCCGCCGCCGCCGCAGACGCTGCGGCCAGGCTCAAGCGGGGTGAAGACCCTGCCGCCATCGCCAAGGCCCTGGGGTCTGAACCCGTCATCTATGACAACAAGCCGCGCAGCGCCCTGTTCGACAAGGTTCTGGGCGACGCCGCGTTCTCATTGCCGATTGACGGCGTGAGTGCGCCGCTCAAGGGTGAGTTGGGGCTGGCGGTTCTCAAGGTCACCCAGATCGTCCCCGGCAAAATCGCCAACCTCGAAGACAGCCGGCAAGAAATCGAGGCGGAAGTCATCAAGGACGCCGCCGCCAACAAGGCCTATGCGCAATCACAGGTCTACGATGAATCTCACCGGTCCGGAGCAGGCCTGACAGAATCCGCTGCAAAGGCTGGCGCAAAAATCATTACGGTTGGCCCGGTAACAGCTCAGGGCGCCGGACCGGATGGCAAGCCGATCAACGGCCTCTCGCCTGATGTGCTGAAGGCTGCTTTCGCGCTGACGGAAGGCGGAGAAAGCGATCTCGTCGAGATTTCGGCTGGCGACCAATTTGCAGTTCGGATCGCCAAGATCACGCCTGCGGCCCCTCCCGCCCTGTCCGAGGTGCGCGGCGATCTGATCAAGTTAATGACGGCGCAGAAGACCGCAAAAATGATCCAGGACCGCGCCGAAGGACTGGCTGCCCGTATTCGCAAGGGCGAAACCGTCGCTGCGGTTGGCGCCTCGGCCAACTACAAGGCCGTCGCGCTTGACGGCATGACCCGCGCCGGCGCCCAGACCCACGAAGCCCTGGGCCGTGAAGTGCTCCAGGCAGCCTATGAGGGCTCCAAGGGCCAGGTCTTCACGGCGGGAGTTCCCCGTCAGGGACTGCTGGTCGCGAAGATCGAATCTGTCAGGCCGGGCAAGGCCGATCAGGTCGCGCAACTGGCCGAGTCGCAACGCCAGGGCTTCACCCAGGAGGTCTTCCGCGATGTCGAGACAGCGACCCAGACCTATTCCAAATCCAAGGTCAAGGCCAAGTCCGACCGTGCTCGCGCCCTGAAGGCGCTTGGACTGGATCCGGCGGCCTATGTTGAGGGTCCGGCCGAAAAGGCTGACGGAGCCAAGGCCAAGTGACTTTTGGCGTTTCCCTGGAGCCGTCACGGGAATCCTTTTCTCAGGCCTGGACCGCAGGACGCGCCCAGGTCGTCTGGACCCGACTGATCGATGATCTCGAAACGCCGGTTTCGGCCTATCTGAAAATCGCCCAGGGACGCTCCTACGCCTTCCTGTTCGAGAGCGTCGAGGGCGGAGCCTGGCGTGGCCGTTATTCGATTGTTGCGATGAAGCCGGATCTGGTCTGGCGGTGCCGGGGTGATGTCGCGGAGATCGCCGAGGGTGACGACATCCCAGCAGGCCGTTTTCAGACCCAGGCAGGCCGTGCCCTCGACAGTCTGCGTGACCTGGTCGCGGCCTCCAGAATCGACCTTCCGGCTTCCCTGCCGCCGCCTTCAGCCGGAATCTACGGCGCTTTGGGATACGACATGGTCCGGCTGGTCGAGCATCTTCCGGGGGTCAATCCAGACCCGCTGGACCTGCCTGACGCTGTGATGATCCGCCCTTCGGTCGTCGCCGTGTTTGACGCCATTGCCCAGGAAATCATCCTGGTCACACCGGCCCGTCACGATCCTGACCAGACACCCCAGGGCGCCTATGCGGCGGCCGAGGCGCGTCTTGCCGCCGTCATGACAGACCTCAGGGGCGCAGTGCCTCGCCACCCTGCCCGGCCGGCCGAGCCGGTCGAATTCCAGACCCAGGTCAGCCGCGCCGACTACGCGACCATTGTCGAGCGGGCCAAGGACTACATCGCCGCCGGCGATATCTTTCAGGTCGTGCCCAGCCACCGCTTTTCGGCGCCCTATGACGGCCCGCCGTTCGCGCTCTACCGGTCCCTGCGGCGCACCAATCCCTCGCCGTTCCTGTTCTATCTGAATTTCGGGGATTTCCAGTTGGTGGGCTCCAGTCCGGAGATCCTGGTGCGGCTTCGGGACGGCAAGATCACCATCCGGCCGATCGCGGGAACCCGGCCAAGGGGCGCCACGCCGGAAGAAGACGCCGCGCTGGAGGTCGAGCTGCTCGCGGACCCCAAGGAGCGGGCGGAGCACCTGATGCTTCTCGACCTTGGGCGGAACGATGTCGGCCGGGTGGCCAGACTTCGGGATGAGGGCAGAAACGACACGGACCATGACCGCCCCATGTCCTCCGTCCGGGTCACCCAGAGCTTCTTCGTCGAGCGCTACAGCCACGTCATGCACATCGTCTCCAACGTCGAGGGGGACGCGCCCGAGGGGCTGGACCCGGTCGACGTGCTGATGGCTGCCCTGCCCGCCGGCACCCTGTCCGGCGCCCCAAAGGTTCGGGCCATGGAGATCATCGACGAGCTGGAGATCCAGAAGCGCGGCCTGACCTATGCCGGCGCAGTCGGCTATTTTGGCGCTGACGGATCGGTCGACACCTGCATCGTGCTGCGAACTGGCCTGGTCAGGGACGGACAGCTTCATGTCCAGGCTGGCGGCGGGGTCGTCGCTGACAGCGACGCCGACGCCGAGTATGATGAAACCCTGCACAAGAGCCGGGCCCTCAAGCGGGCCGCCGAGGAGGCCTGGCGTTTCGGCTGACCGCTGAAACCGCCTCCCGTGGACTAACCAGCCCCGCCGAACTGCTCCGCCCAGGCGGCCAGTTGATCATCCTCGATCTTGCGGAACAGCACTTCCGGCGCCGCGATGGTGCGTCCCGCCGCCAGGCTGGACAGGGCGTCTGCTGAGCCGTTCCGGGGCCAGTCCATCGGCTCGTCCAGTCCAAACGCCGTAGCAATCTTTTCCGCTGCGAACGGAATGAAGGGCGCCGATAGCCGCGCATAGAGAGCGACCAGGTTGAGCGCCGTGCGAACGATGACGGCCGCCCTGCCAGGATCGGTCTTGATGGCTGTCCAGGGCGCTGCAGCCTGCAGATACTCGTTGCCGAGCACCCACAGGGCCCGCAGGGCCTGGGCGGACTTGCGGACCTCGATGGCCTCCATCTGGGCCGTCAGATCGGCTATCCCCGCGTCCATATCCGAAATCAGCTTGATTTCCAGCGGCCCGGCTTCGCCGCCTGCCGGAACCACGCCGCCATACTTGCTCTCGGCGAACTTGGCGATCCGGTTGACGAAATTGCCCAGCACGTCGGCCAGATCGCGGTTCACCGCCGACTGGAACTGCTCCCAGGTGAAGGCCGTATCCGAACCTTCGGGGGCATTGGCGGTCAGATACCAGCGCCACAGGTCCGGGGGCAGCATTTCAAGGGCAGCGTCCATGAAGACGCCGCGACGCTCGCTGGTCGAAAACTTGCCGCCATACCAGTTGAGCCAGTTGAAGGCCTTCAGACGGTCAACCGTCTTCCACGGCTCCTCGCTGCCAAGGATGGTCGCCGGAAAGCTGACCGTATGGAAGGCGACATTGTCCTTGCCCATGAACTGGACATAATCGAGATCGTCCGCGCCCAGGTCAGTCCGCCACCATCGCTCCCAGTTTCCGCCAGTCGCTTCCGCCCACTCGACAGTCGCGCCGATGTATTCGATCGGCGCGTCGAACCAGACGTAGAAGACCTTGTCCTCGAAGCCTGGGCGCGGCGCCCCGTCCTTCATGACCGGAATGCCCCAGGCCAGGTCCCGGGTAATGCCGCGATCGATCAGGCCCTCGTCCAGATGCTTGTAGGCGATAGACCGGGTGAGTTGCGGCCAGTTGGCGGCATTGGCGTCCACCCAGGCCCGGATGCGGTCCTCGACGCGGGTCTGCAACAGATAGAGATGCCTTGTGTCGCGGACCTCGATATTCCGCGATCCGCTGATCACGCTGTACGGATTGATCAGGTCCGTCGGGTCCAGCAGGTGGCCACAGTTGTCGCATTGATCGCCGCGCGCCCTTTCGAAGGCGCAATGTGGACAGGTTCCCTCGACATAGCGGTCCGGCAGAAAGCGGCGATCATCCACGGAATAGACCATCTTGTCGGTCCGTTCCTCGATCAGTCCTTTCGATTCCAGCACTTCCGCGAAATGCTGCGTCAGACGATGATTGGGCGGATTGGAACTTCGACCGAACCAGTCAAACGAAAGGCCGAAAGCTCGCCCGATGTCGTGCTGCAGCTGGTGCTGCTCGTCACAATAGGTCCGGACGTCCTGACCGGCCGCCGCTGCCGCCAGTTCGGCCGGGGTGCCATGCTCATCCGTGGCGCAGATATAGAGGACCTCACGGCCCCGCGCTCGCTGGAACCGGGCAAAGACGTCGGCCGGGAGCATGGATCCGGCCAGATTGCCGAGGTGCTTGATCCCGTTGATGTAAGGCAGGGCGGAGGTGATGAGGACGCGGGTCATGGCGCGCCGATATAGGCGACGCCGAAGCCAATTGACAGCCAGACCTTTGGAGCCATCCGTCTCCGCCTGCCGGGCCAGCGCCTATCCCAGAATCTTGCGCCCCTCCTTCAGGACGCGCTCCTGGACCTTGCCGGCCATCATGGACAGCATCATCGGCAGGTGCACCAGCACCTCGATCGTCTCCTGGCCCACATCCGCTGTCGCATGGATCTTTTGGCCGAGCGCCTCGGCGCTGGCCGAAAGGCGGTCTCCGTCCCAATGGCGCTGGACCTCGACCTTGGTGGCCTCGGTCAGTTTCTGCAGGGCCTTCTCGACCCCGATCTCAACTCTGCGCCTGGCTTCGTCCTTGCCGTGGCTGTGGGGAACGGAGATGGAGAGGGGCTTGCTCATGATGTCGATTTACCTTTGATTTTGGACTAGACGTGGGGTCCCGATTGACGCATTTGGCGCGCCACGCCGGCTTAGCTCAGATGGTAGAGCAGCGGTTTTGTAAACCGAAGGTCGCGGGTTCGATTCCTGCAGCCGGCACCACCGCCCCGTATCCGGGGCCGACAGGGCGAGATGCGCCTGAAACATGCCCGAACAATCGCCTCCATCGACGCCGCCCCCTACCAGACTTTTTGTCGACGCCGACGCCTGTCCGGTCAAGGAGGAAACCTATCGGGTCGGGGCCCGATATGGCCTTAAATGCTATGTCGTCGCCAACAGCTTCATGCAGGTGCCCCCGTCCGCGCTGATCGAGCGGGTCATCGTGGACGCGGGCCCCGATGTCGCCGATGCCTGGATCGCAGAGAGATGCGGCGGGCGCGATATCGTGATCACCAATGACATCCCCCTGGCGGAGCTCTGCCTCAAGGCCGGATCCCAGGTCCTCAAGCCCAACGGTCAGGCCTTCACCCTGGACAGCATCGGCGCCTCCCTGGCCCAGCGGGCGATCATGGAACATATCCGATCGACCGGCGGCATCACCGGCGGACCTCCTCCTTTTGACCGCAATGACCGCTCTCGGTTCCTGCAGGCGCTTGATCTGGCCGTCCAGAAGGCCAGGAAGCGAACCGGTGCTTGACCTTCTAGCGAAGATAGGGGCTCTTTCCCAGCCTTGACCCTCGCCCACTTACACCGGGCGGCGGCTAGCTGGGGAGCAGGTAGATGGAACTGATGTTCGCGCCGTTGAAGCGCTATTTTGACTTTCAGGGCCGCTCGCGCCGCTCGGAGTATTGGCTGTTCTATCTCCTGACGACCCTCGTCACGGTGGGTCTCTATTTGCCATTGATGGCCCTCGGCATGGATTCCGAGACCGGCGAACCCAACGCCATGGTCGGCCTGCTGGGGTTGCTGCTGGGACTGGTCTGGCTGGGATTCTTCATTCCGTCCCTGGCGGTCACCGTTCGTCGTCTGCACGACACCAACCGTTCCGGATGGTGGGTCCTTATCAGCTTCCTGCCCCTGGCTGGCGCCCTTGTCCTGTTCATCTTTATGCTGTTGAACGGCACGGTTGGCGCCAATCGCTTCGGCTCCGACCCCAAGGGCGAGAACAGCGCCGAGGTCTTCGGCTAGAGCATGGTCCGATAAGTGTGAAGCGGTTATCGGATCGCACCATGCTCTAACACTTTGAATTGGAGCCTGTTTTTCCGTTTTGATCGCTTCGATCAAAACGGAACAGGCTCTAGCCGGCTGCCCCTGGCCTGCGCTATGAGCGCGTCATAATGATCATCGTGACGCCCAATATAGCCCTGGAAGACAGCGAGCTGTCCTTCAGCTTCATCCGGGCCTCTGGCCCGGGGGGGCAGAACGTCAACAAGGTGGCGACCGCTGTCCAGATGCGGTTCGATGTCAGGGGCTCCCCGTCCTTTTCCGACGGGGTCCGGCAGCGTCTTGAAAAACTGGCGGGGTCTCGTTTGACGCTCCAGGGCGAGATTGTCATCACCGCCAATCGGTTCCGGACTCAAGAGCGGAACAAGGCTGACGCGATCGAGCGTTTGATCAGCCTGATCGCCAAGGCAGCCGAACCCCCTCCGCCGATTCGACGCCCCACCCGACCGACGCGGGCCTCAAAGGAACGCCGCCTGACCGCCAAGTCCAAGCGAGGAACCATCAAGGCCGGGCGCGGGAAACCTGACGACGATTGAATGCTCCGCCCGACCACGATCGTCCGCCGGCCAGAGCGGGCCAGCTGATCAGATCAGATGGTCGGCGCAGGCGTCCATGATGGCCTCGGCGTTCAAGCGATACTTCTCATAGAGATCCGGCAGATCGCCAGACTGCCCAAAACGCTCCATGCCAAGCGCCCGGACCCTCTGCCCTCTCACTGAGCCAAGCCAGGACAGGGCGGCGGGAGACCCGTCGATCACCGTCACCAGTGTCGCGTCCCGGTCAAGAACAGACAGGAGTTGCTCGGCCACGGACATGGATGGCTTGCCCTCCGTCCATCGACTGCGACCCGATGCGGTCCAGTTGGCATGCAGGACGTCAGGAGATGTCGCAGCGAGCAGTCCTGCAGAAGGATAGTCCTCCTTGATGGCCTCGAAGGCGGCAAGGGCCTCCGGTGCGATGGCGCCGCAATAGACAAGGGCAAGCCCGCCGCCCGGCGCAGGCGGCCTCAGCCAATAGGCGCCCGCGACAACCCCTTGGCGCCAGCCTTCATCGGTCCGCGTCGGCTGGGCGATAGCCCGGGTCGAAAGCCTTAGATAGGTGGAGCCTCCATCCGGCTTCTGGATGCGATCAAAGGCGTGGGCCATGAGCACGGCCGTCTCGTCGGCAAAGGCGGGCTCGTAGCTGTCCAGGCCAGGCTGGGCCATGCCGATCAGCGGCGTTCCGATGGACTGATGCGCCCCTCCCTCCGGTCCGAGCGTCAGGCCGCTGGGGGTCGCGACAAGCAGGAACCGTGCATCCTGGTAGCAGGCATAGTTGAGGGCATCGAGGCCCCGGGCAATGAACGGGTCATAAAGGGTGCCGACTGGAAAGAGCTGCTCGTTGAAGACCGGCCCCGAAAGACCCAGCGCCGCCAGAGCGATAAAGAGATTGTTCTCGGCAATGCCCAGTTCGATATGCTGGCCCGTTTCGGCCATCGACCAGACCTGGGCGGAGGGAATCCGACGATTCCTGAAGACGTCCTTGTGGGCCCGACGGTGAAACACGCCCCGCCGATTGACGAAGCCGCCAAGGTTGGTCGAGACCGTTACGTCCGGCGAGGTCGTGACGACACGATCGGAAAAATCGTCCGTCCGCTTGGCGATCTCGAACATCACCTTGCCAAAGGCGTTCTGGGTCGACTGCTCGTCATTGCTGTTGACCGCAGAGAGCAAGGTCCCGGCGTCAGGGGTCGGGATATGTCTCGGCGTGCGCTTTGCGGCAACCCGGGCGGCGAACGGCGCTGCATCGATCAACCGCCGGATCGCCGTTGCTTCGTCTTCGTCAAGCCCCGCCAGCAGGTCCCATTCCTGGCCTTCCGGCACACCGAGACGGTCCCGCAGCTCGCCGATCTGGGTCGGGGTCATCAGGCCGGAATGGTTGTCCTTGTGGCCCTGGAACGGAAGCCGCCATCCCTTCACTGTATAGGCGATGATCAGGCGCGGCGCGTCATCCTGGCTGGCCCGCCCGAACGCCTCGATCACGGTCTCGAGGCAGTGCCCGCCCAGTTCCGTCATGACCAGAGCGAGGTCCTGATCGCTGTAGCCCTCGATGAGTTGATGCGTGTCCGGGAGGTGGCCGAGGTCCGAAGACAGGCGTTCGCGCCAGGCGGGCCCGCCCTGGTAGGTCAAGGCGGAATAGAGGTCATTGGGCGCTGTCTCGATCCAGGCGCGCAGGGCCGCGCCCCCCGGACGTTCAAAGGCCAGGAGCTGACGACGCGACCACTTCAGGGTTTCCACCGTCCAGCCCGCCGCCTCGAAGATCTCCCCGTACCTCGTGAACATCCGGTCTGAGGTGGTCGCATCCAGGCTCTGACGATTGTAGTCGACGATCCACCAGGTGTTTCGCAGGTCGTGCTTGCAGGCCTCGATCAGGGCTTCATAGATGTTGCCTTCGTCAAGTTCGGCGTCCCCGAGTAGGGAGATCATCCGGCCCATGGCGTCCGGATGAATCGCTCCTCGCGCCGCCAGATAGTCTTGGGTCAGGCTGGCGAAGGCCGTCATGGCCACGCCCAGACCTACCGAACCGGTAGAAAAATCCACATCGTCGATGTCCTTGGTGCGGGATGGATAGGATTGCGCGCCGCCAAGGGAACGGAACCGCTGAAGCTGATCCAGGGTCTGCCGGCCATACAGGTGCTGGATGGCGTGAAAGACCGGACTGGCGTGAGGCTTGACGGCAACCCGGTCCTGCGGACGCAGGCTGTGGAAATAGAGGGCCGTCATGAGCGTGGTCATCGAGGCGCAGGATGCCTGGTGTCCGCCGACCTTCAGGCCATCCCGGCTTTCCCGAAGGTGGTTGGCGTTGTGGATTGTCCAGCTGGCCAGCCAGAGAATCCGCTCCTCGATCCGGCGAAGCAGGGCGATATCCGAACCAGTCACCGCTTCAATCGCATCATTCATACCCCGCAACCCCGCATCAGAGACCAATTGCTCCGTCATAGGGGCAGGAAACGGCGAAAGCCACTATGTCGCGCTCGGCTCTGATGTCTTGGACGACACGCCCTCCGCGGCTTCGAAGGCTTCGATCTGCCGAGCGGCATGGTCGGGCGACTGGGTGAAGCGGGCCAGAAGATTGTAGAAGACTGGCACGATGAACAGCGTCAGCACCGTCGAGGTAATTGCGCCGAAGAAGATCACGACCCCGATCGTCTGGCGGCTTTCGGCACCTGCGCCTTGCCATACAATGAGCGGCAGGGCGCCGAAGGCCGCCGAGATACTCGTCATGATGATCGGACGAAGCCGCAGCGCCGCTGCTTCGATGACGGCGTCCCGGACAGTTCTCCCCTGGTCCCGCATCTGGTTGGCGAATTCGACGATAAGGATGCCATTCTTGGCGGCGATCCCGATCAGGATGACCAGCCCGATCTGACTGTAGATGTTGATCGTCGAACCTGTGACCAGAAGTCCGAACAATCCCCCCAGGGCCGCCAACGGAACTGTCAGCATGATGATGGCCGGATGAATCCAGCTTTCGAACTGTGCTGCAAGCACAAGAAACACCAGCAACAGCGCAAGCCCGAAGGCCAGCCCCACAGCGCCGGAGGCTTCCAGGAAGTCTCTGGCCTGACCGCCCCAGGCGGTGGTGACCGTCGCGCTCTCCCGCTCTGCGGCCTGCTCCGTCAGGAAGTCTATGGCGTCCGAAACCGTGTAGCCGGGATTGAGCTGGGTGGTCAGGGTAATGGCCCGGAGGCGATCCACACGGGGACGATCAGGAATATCGCCGCGCACCCGGGTGGTCACGACGCTGGACAGGGGGATCAACTGTCCCTGACTGGATCGAACATACAGGGTGTTCAGGTCTTCGAGCATCCGGCGTTTGTCCAGTTCGGTCTGGACGATCACGTCGTACTCCTGGCCATTCTTGATGTAGGTCCCGACCCGTCTGGAACCGAACATGGTCTCCAGCACCCGGCCCACAGATTGGGCCGACACGCCAAGACCGGCGGCGCGGTCCTGATCGATGTCAACGGTCAGTCTTGGGGCGTTAGGCTCATAATCGACCCTCGGCCGGGCAAACCCCGGATTGTCTTCTGCCGCCTTCAGAATGGGCTGCAGCCAGCGATTGATCTCTCCGTAGTCATCGCCAAGGGCTATGAGATCCACATTGGACCCGCCGCCGCCGCCGCCGCCATTTCGCTGAAAGGGCCCCCGCACGCTGGCGACGGCGCGAACGCCGGTAATGCTGCCCAGGCTGCGATTGAGCTCGGCCGCGACCTGATCGGCGGTCTTGGTCCGCTCACCCCAGGGCTTGAGCACGACCACGCCGTTGGCGCTGTTGAACTGGCTCTGGCCAAACCTGGGAATACTGATGACGTAGCGCTTCGCTTCGCCGGCATCGTAGTAGCGCTTCATCTGGGCTTCGACAGCAGCAGCAGCCTTGATCGTATAGTCAAACCCTGCGCCTTCAGGCCCGTTCAGACTGATATCGACACGCCCGCGATCTTCATTGGGAACCAGTTCCTGGGGAATGGCCGTGAACAGGAAACCTGCGGCCGCCAGCAACAGGATCACCAGCAGTCCTGCGCCTGCACTTGCAGATCGACGGCCCAGAAGCAGGTTCAAGGAGGCGCCATAGGAGGCCTGCAGGCCCGCCATCGCTCTGTCGACGCGGCGCGCAAGCCAGCCTTCGCCCTGCGCTGGCCGCAACAGCTTCGACGCCATCATCGGAGACAGGCTCAACGCAAGCAAGGCGGAGATGGCCACGGCGCCGGCAATCGCCACTGCCAGTTCGACAAACAGCCTCCCGATGTAGCCGGGGAGAAACATCAACGGCGCAAAGACGGAGATCAGGACAACCGTCGTGGCGACAACGGCAAAAAAGACCTGCCGGGCACCCCGCACGGCGGCCACGATCGGTGGCTCCCCGTCATCAACCCGACGCTGAATGTTTTCAACGACCACGATGGCGTCGTCGACGACCAGTCCGATCGATAGAACCAGGGCAAGCAGCGTCAGAAGATTGAGTGAAAAGCCAAGCGGGGCCAGGATGATGAAGGTTGACAGCAGACAGATGGGCGCGACGACCGACGGAATGATCGCGGCTCGCCAGCTACCCAGAAACACGAGGTTGACCAGCGCGACCAGGGCCAGGGCGATGGCCATGGTGATCCAGACTTCATGAATGGCCTCGGCCGTAAACTCCGAGGAGTCCACAGCGACGATCAGTTCTGTGCCGGCCGGCAGGTTCTGGTTGATCCGCTTGACATCGGCCCGGATCAGTTCGGCAATCTTCAGGTCATTGGCCTGGGACTGACGTGTGATCGCCAGACCGATCTGTTCGACGCCGTTGCCACGAAACAGGCGGCGACGCTCGTCAGGTCCTTCCTCGATCCGCGCGACATCGCCCAGCCGGGCGACATAGGCGGCGCTATCCAGGCCGGGGCTGCGGATCTGGCCGGTGGTCGAAACACCACTGGCGCCCCTTACGCCCGACGCCACCAACCCGGTTGAAGAGGCTGCGCCCCCTGCCCTCACCGGCAGGTTGGCGAAGGCCTCCGGGCTGGAGTAGCTCCGATTGACCCGGATGGTGAAGTCCTTGCTCTGGCCTTCAAGAGAGCCCGCCGGGAGCTCGACATTCTGGGTATTGAGCGCAGTTTCAATATCCTCGACGGTCAGACCACGCGCCGCCATGGCGTTGGAATCCAGCCATATGCGCATCGACACCAACGGCGCCCCGTTCAGCCCTACGGTGGCGACGCCCGGGGTGGTCGAAAGTCTCTCCACCAGGAACCGGTCGGCATAGTCCGCCATTTCCAGCCGTGACAGGGTGGTCGAGGTCATGTTCAGAATGATGATGGGCGAGGAGTCCGCCGTGGCCTTGGCAATTTGCGGCGGGTCGGCCTGGTTGGGCAGCTGGGCCGTCACGCGGCTGACGGCGTCCCGCACATCATTGGCTGCAGTCTCGAGATTGGTATCCAGCGAGAAGGTTATGTTGACTCTGGATTGGCCGTCCCGGCTCGAGGAATTCACACGGTCGATGCCCTGAACGCCGGAGACCTGCCGTTCGATAACCTGCGTGATCCGCTCCTCGACAACCTCGGCGGAAGCGCCCCTGTAGGTCGTCGAGATGGAGACCACCGGCGGATCGACATTGGGCAGTTCGCGAATGGGCAGCGACACGAAGGCTGCCAGGCCGATGACGCAAAGGATAATGGCGGCGACCGCCGCCAGCACCGGTCTGCGGACGGATAGGTCCGACAACATCAGCGGCTGCCTGGAAGATTTCGGCTCGCCGCCCCGCCGTCTCGCCCGGGTCTTGCCAGCGTAACCGACTGGCCGTCCTGGAGGCGATTCAAGCCGTCAGCCACCAGCCGGTCGCCGAGCTTGACCCCGTCCTTGATCTCAACAAAACCGCCAGACGTCGACCCGGTCGTCACCAGGGTCTTGCGGGCTATGGTCCTTCCTTCTCGCTCGACGATGGAAAAGACGAAAGCCAGATCACCTTCGTACTGAATCGCGGACTCCGGCGCCGCAAGGCCCTGACGTTGTCCGTTCTGAATCCTGACGCGCAACAGCATGCCGGGCCGAAGCCTGGCGCCAGGATTGGGAAATTCGGCCCTCGCCGTAATGGCCCGGGTGGCCGTGTTTATGCGGGTATCCAGTTGGGAAACCTGGCCCTGATAGGTTTCCCCCGGCAGGACATCCGGCGTTGCTGAAATCCTCGCACCCCGCGACAAGGCGCCGAGGTATCGGTCGGGGACTTCGAAATCGACCCTTACGACCGACAGGTCATCCAGGCTGACGATCGCGGAACCCGGACTGACCAGCGCGCCTGGGGCAATGTCGCTCAGGCCGACAAAGCCTGAAAACGGCGCCCTGATGACCCGGTCCAGCTTTCTGGCCCTGGCCGCCGAAGTCGCGGCCTTGGCCGACTCGTAGGCCGCCAGATACTGTTCCGCAGAGACCTTCGGCGCCACCCCACGCTCTGCCAGGGTGCGCCAACGCTCGTAGTCGCGTCTGGCCTGATCTTCGCGGACCTGCGCCTCGGCGACGCCGGCGTCCTGTTCGGTCGCCTTCAGGGTCACCAGGACCTGATCCTTACTCACGGCCTGGCCATCGCGGAAGTTGACACTGGCGACCAGTTCAGCGGTGTCAGACGTAATGGTGACCGACTGCCGACCCTTGACGACGCCAAGAACGGCAAT
>CAMAVA010000011.1 GCA_945861515.1 Brevundimonas vancanneytii
CCGCATCTGACCCAGAAGGATGTGGAACGGGTCGTGGCTGTCATCCTCGAGCGGATGATTGTCGCCCTGGAGCAGGGCGGCAGGGTCGAATTGCGGGGCTTTGGCGCCTTTTCCGTGCGGTCGCGACCGGCGCGTTCGGGGCGGAATCCACGCACCGGTGAAACCGTGGAAGTCCAGGCCAAACACGTGCCGTTCTTCAAGAGCGGCAAGGAACTGCGGGCCCGGCTGAACGCTGATTGATCAGCGAAATGCAGCGGAGCCATGTTGTGAGCGTTGTCAGCGAGTTTCGGCAGTTTATCTCCAGGGGAAACGTGATTGATCTTGCGGTGGGCGTCATCATTGGCGGCGCCTTTGGCAAGATCGTCACCAGCCTGGTGGAACAGATCATGATGCCGCCGATCGGCCTGCTGCTGGCCAGGGTGGATTTCTCCGACCTCAAGGTCGTTCTCGCCGCCGCCGATCCCGCCAAGAAGTCGGCCGAGATCGCGCTTGGCTATGGCGCCTTCATAAACACCATCATCCAGTTTGTGATTGTCGCCTTTGCCGTCTTCCTGATGGTCAAGACGGTCAACGCCATACGCCGCAAGGAGGCCGAAGCGCCGGTTCCCAGCGAACCGCCGGCGCCAAACGCCAGCGAGCTTCTGCTCATGGAAATCCGCGACCTGCTGGCGGCGAGGCAGCAGGGCGGCCCGGAAAAGGCGCCTTGAACCGCCAGGTCAAGATCTGCGGCCTGTCGACCCCGGAAACCGTCCAGGCGGCGGTTGACGGCGGCGCGGCCTTTCTCGGCCTGAACTTCTTCGAACAAAGCCCCCGCTATGTCAGTCCCGACACAGCGGCTAGGCTGGCTGTCCTCGCCCGGAGGGACGGGCCCAGAAAGCCGCCATCCATCGTGGCGATCACCGTCGATGCCGATGACGCAGAGATCGACCGCATCGTAGCCGCCCTGAACCCCGACTTTGTCCAGCTTCATGGCAAGGAAACCCCGGCCCGGGCCCAGGCGATTTCGGCCCGAACCGGCGTCCGGCTCATCCGGGCGCTGGCGGTGTCGGACCAGAGCGATATCGAGGCCGCCGCCAGATGGGACGGGGTGGTGGATCATCTGCTGTTCGACGCCCGGCCGCCTGCCGGCAGCGCGCTTCCTGGCGGAACTGGCGCTCGGTTTGACTGGACCTTGCTGGCGGGCCGGCGCTTCCGGCGGCCGCATTTCCTGGCGGGCGGCCTGGACCCCTGGAACGTCGCCGAGGCCCTGCGACTGTCGGGCGCTCCCCTGGCGGACGTTTCCTCTGGCGTGGAGCGGGGTCCGGGGATAAAGGACGGCCCCTTGATCACGGCCTTTCTGGATGCCGTGCGCAGCCTGTGAGTCCGTCTTGAACGCCCCCGCGCCGCTTACCCTTCGCCCCAATGACTGGAACGCCCTGCCGGATGCCCGGGGGAAGTTTGGTGAATTCGGGGGGCTCTATGTCGCAGAGACCCTGATGCCCCTGGTTCTGGGCCTGGGCGAGGCCTACGCGGCCGCCAAGGCCGATCCGGCCTTCCAGGATGAGCTGACCTCGTTCCACAGGCACTATACGGGCCGCCCCAGCCCGATGTATTTTGCGGAACGTCTGACGGACTATTTCGGCGGGGCCAGGATCTGGTTCAAGCGCGACGAGCTGAACCACACGGGCAGTCACAAGATCAACAATGCGCTTGGCCAGATCCTGCTGGCCCGTCGCATGGGCAAGACCCGGATCATCGCCGAGACCGGCGCCGGCCAGCATGGCGTGGCCACGGCAACGGTCTGCGCCCGGTTCGGCCTGCCCTGCGTGGTCTATATGGGCGCCACCGACGTCGAGCGGCAGAAGCCCAATGTGTTCCGGATGAACCTGCTGGGGGCGGAGGTTCGTCCCGTCACCTCCGGGACCGGCACGCTCAAGGACGCCATGAACGAGGCGATGCGGGACTGGGTGACCAATGTCGAGGACACCTACTACCTGATCGGCACTGCGGCCGGACCCCATCCCTATCCGGCCATGGTGCGGGATTTCCAGTCGATCATCGGCATCGAGGCCCGGGCCCAGATCCTGGAGCTGGAAGGCCGGCTTCCGGACGCCGTGGTGGCCTGTATCGGCGGAGGCTCCAACGCCATCGGCCTGTTCCACCCTTTCCTTGCCGATGAGGGCGTGCGGCTGATCGGGGTCGAGGCGGCCGGGCACGGGATTGAAACCGGGGAACATGCCGCCAGCCTGACCGGCGGCCGGCCGGGCGTCCTTCACGGCAACAAGACCTATCTGCTGCAGGACGATGACGGCCAGATCATTGATGCCCATTCCATCAGCGCCGGTCTGGATTATCCGGGCATCGGACCGGAACACAGCTTCCTGCATGACACGGGACGGGCCGAATATGTCTCCGCCACCGACAAGGAAGCCCTTGCGGCCTTCCAGCTCTGTGCCGAGCAGGAGGGCATTATCCCGGCCCTCGAGCCGGCCCACGCCCTGGCACGGGTCGGCGATCTGGCCAGGGAACTGGGCAAGGACGGGGTCATCCTGATGAACCTGTGCGGCCGGGGCGACAAGGATATCTTCACCGTGGCCGACGCCCTGGGTCGGACCATCTGATGGTCGCCGCCCTCATGATGGCGCTGGCGATCGGCGCTGCAACGCCGGGCGATCTGTCCGGCCCCTCCTCGCCGGTGCTTCCGCCGGACCAGCCCTCCCTGATGCAGGACATGCCGGATGACGCGAGGCCCTGCGCCTTCAGGCTGACGGACAATCCGGCCGTGGAGTCCGACTGTTTTGTGGTCCCGAGCGCCTCTGTGCCGACACTGGTCGACCAGGTGTCGAACCGCCTTTTCGCCGGCGGCTGGACGGCGAGTACGGGTCAGGCCCTGAGCTTTGTGCGGCCGGCTCGGGCCCTCTGCGATACGGTCCGGATCTATCCCCTGGGGCAGGACGAAATTCCTCTCGGAGAGGATGACCGGATCGTTGTGGTGCTGTTTTCGTCCGCCGTTTCCTGTGATCTGAGCGAGTAGCCCGTTGAATCGAATCGACCGTCGCTTCGCCGCCCTGGCCGATGAGGGGCGCGCTGCATTCGTCGCCTATGTCATGGGCGGCGATCCTGACTACGACACCTCGCTGGATATTCTTCGGGGCCTGCCGGGCGCGGGGGTCGATGTGATCGAGCTGGGCTTTGCCTTCTCGGATCCCATGGCCGAGGGTCCGCCGATCCAGCGGGCTGCCCTTCGGGCCCTCAAGGCGGGCATGACCCTGAACCGGACCCTGTCGCTGGTGGCCGAGTTCCGCAAGACCGACAGCGAAACCCCGGTGGTGCTGATGGGCTATCTGAACCCGCTGTTCAGCGCCGGCTATATCGCCTTTGCCGACCGGGCGGCCGCGGCCGGGGCCGATGGCCTGATCTGCGTGGACTGCCCCCCGGAAGAAGCAGACGAGTTGACCGACGCCCTCGAAGCTTGCGGACTTTCCCTCATCCGCCTGACGGCCCCAACCACCGACGACCGACGTCTGGCCACAGTGGTCAAGCGGACCTCCGGATTTGTCTACTACGTCTCCGTGGCCGGGGTGACCGGCGTAAAGTCGGCCGTGGCCGGCGATATCGCTCCGGCCGTTGCGCGGGTGCGGGCGGCAGCCCATCTTCCTGTTGCTGTCGGTTTCGGCATTCGCACCCCGGAACAGGCTGCAGATGTCGCCAGAATCGCCGACGGCGTGGTTGTTGGTTCCGCTTTCGTCGATGAAATTGCAGGCGTCCTCGAAATGATCTCTTCCGGTGCGAACGAAAACGTGACCACGAGAGTTCTTTCCAAGGCGACCGCCTTGGCGAAAGCTGTGCGTTCGGCGCGAGTCGGTCAGGCTTGAGGCGGTAGACGATGGCGATGGCAGAATCCAAGGGCGACAAGCCCACCCGTCCTCCAGCGCAACCCAAAGAGCGCAGCGGCTGGCTGTCGCGCATAGCGCCGGGCGTACGCGGGGCCTTCACCAAGCGCGAGACCCCGGAGAACCTCTGGGTCAAATGTCCTGACACCGGCGAGATGATCTATCGTCCGGACCTGGAGGCGGCGCTCTGGGTCACCCCGGCCGGCCGGCATATGCGGATCGGCCCCAAGCTGCGCTTCGCCTACACCTTCGATGACGGCCAGTTCGAGGTCATCCCGACGCCGGCGGTTCCGGAAGACCCCCTCGGTTTCTCTGACGGCAAGCCTTATCGCGAGCGTCTGGCCGCTGCCCGCAAGGCGACCGGAGAGCCGGACGCCATGGCCATCGGCTTTGGCGCCATCCGGTCTGTCCCGGCGGTCGTACTGGTCCAGGACTTTGCCTTCATGGGCGGTTCGCTGGGCATGGCGGCGGGAGAGGCTTTTGTCGCCGCCGCCCGGGCCGCCGTCGCCCGCAATGCGCCGATGGTGGTGTTCACCGCCGCCGGCGGCGCCCGGATGCAGGAGGGCACCCTGTCGCTCATGCAGATGGCCCGCACCACCCTTGCCATCCAGGAGCTCAAGCGGGCCCGCCTGCCCTATATCGTGGTCCTGACCGACCCGACCACCGGCGGGGTTACCGCCAGCTACGCCATGCTGGGCGACATCCATCTGGCCGAGCCGGGCGCCCTGATCGGCTTTGCCGGGCCCCGGGTCATCGAACAGACCATCCGCGAGACCCTGCCGCCGGGCTTCCAGAGGTCCGAGTATCTGGTGGAAAAGGGCATGGTCGACCGGGTTGTGGCGCGCGATCAGTTGCCGGTCATCCTCGGATCGTTGCTGGGCACCCTGATGATGGGACGGGCTCGTTCGACGGCAGCCTGAAGCCAATTGAAGATGCTCCCCGTCCGGGGAGATCTTGGCGAAGCCGACTGACGGGTCTGCTCACGTTTTCGCGGCCATTGCCGCCATTCGCTGCTTCCAATTTCTGTTGGGGACCCCCTCCATCATCGCCCAAGGCGATGGTCCCCCTCCCCGGAGGGGGAGGATCTGCATAGCATGACCGATCACCTCCGCCCTCACGACGCCGCCCTGATGCGGCTGCAGGCCCTGCATCCGAAGAAGATCGACCTGTCGCTCGGCCGCATGCGGCGCCTCTGCTCGGCGCTGGGCGATCCACAGCGCAGTCTGCCCCCGGTCATCCATGTGGCGGGGACCAATGGCAAAGGCTCCACTGTCGCCTTCCTGCGCGCCATGGCGGAGGCGGCTGGCCTGCGGGTTCATGTCTTCACCTCGCCGCATCTTGTTCGGTTCGCAGAGCGGATCCGCCTGGCCGGAGCCCTGATTAGCGAAGAGCATCTGGCCGAGGTCCTGGAACGGGTCGAGACGGCCAATGGCGGCGAGGCCATCACCTTCTTCGAGATCACCACGGCCGCCGCCTTCCAGGCCTTCAGCGAGGTTCCCGCGGACCTCTGCCTGCTGGAGGTGGGACTGGGCGGATCCCTGGACGCAACCAATGTCATCGACCCGCCGGCCCTGTCGGTGATCACGCCCGTCGACTACGACCACCGCGAATTCCTGGGCGACGCGATTGCCGGCATCGCGGGGGAGAAGGCCGGGATCATCAAGCGTGGAGCCCCGGTCGTGACCGGGTGGCAGAGGGAGGAGGCCCTCGCCGTGATCGAGGGTCGCGCCGAGACGCTGGGCGCGCCCCTTCAGGCGATGGGACGCGACTTTGACGCCTTTGGCCAAGCGGGCCGTCTTGTTCTCCAGACGCAGGATCGTCTGCTTGACCTGCCCCTGCCCTCGCTGGCAGGGCCACACCAGATCGCCAATGCGGGACTTGCCGCCATGGCCGCCCTGTCCCTGGAGAATCCGCAGATCGATGAGGCGGCGATCGCCGCTGGCGTGGCGTCTGCTGTCTGGCCGGCCCGCATGCAGCGTCTCACCGCCGGGCCCCTGGCCAGTCTGGCAAACGCCGCCGGAACGGACCTGTGGCTTGACGGCAGCCATAATGTCCATGCCGCCCGCGCCCTGTGCGAAACCCTCCTGGCAATGCAGGGCCGTGACGGCCGGCCAACCACGCTGATCTGCGGCCTGCTGGCCAACAAGGATATCGAGGGCTTCTTCGATGCTTTCCGGTCGCTGCGGCCGGGGGTGATCTGCGTCCCCTTCGAGTCGGATGCCGCCAGTCCGCCCGAGCGACTGGTCTCGGCTGCCCTTGCGGCAGGCCTGGAGGCTGAGGCGTCGCCAGGCGTTGAGGCCGCTGTAGGCGCCGCCCTGAGCGGCCAGGGTCCTGGCCCCCGGCTGGTCATCTGCGGATCGCTCTATCTCGCCGGCGAGGTCCTGGCCATGAGCCCGGAGACCTGGCCGGGCTGAGCCAGCGTCACAGAAAAAGGGGCGGCTCCCTGCGGAGCCGCCCCTCGATCCTTCAGTCGTTGAAAGCGGTCTTACGCCTCTTCGGCGGCGACTTCCTTCTTGGACAGGTCTTCGCCGGTTTCCTGGTCGACAACCTTCATGGACAGCTTGGTCTTGCCGCGATCGTCGAAGCCGATGAGCTTGACCTTGACCATCTGGCCTTCGCTCAGAACGTCGGCGGGGCGGGCCACACGTTCGTTGCTGATCTGGCTGACATGGACCAGGCCGTCCTTGGCGCCGAAGAAGTTCACGAAGGCGCCGAAATCAACGACCTTCACGACCTTGCCATTGTAGATGGCGCCGATTTCCGGCTCCGAGGCGATGGACTTGATCCACTCCTTGGCGGCGTCGATCTTGGACTGCTCCGAAGCGGCGATCTTGATGGTGCCGTCATCACCGATGTCGACCTTCGCGCCGGTGCTGGCGACGATCTCGCGGATCACCTTGCCGCCGGTGCCGATCACTTCACGGATCTTGTCGGCTGCGATCTTGATGGTCTCGATCTTCGGCGCGTACTCGCCCAGCTCTTCGCGGGGCGCGTCCATGGCCTTGTTCATTTCACCGAGGATGTGATCACGGCCTTCCTTCGCCTGGGCGAGGGCCTGCTTCATGATCTCGATGGTGATGCCGCTGATCTTGATGTCCATCTGCAGCGAGGTGATGCCATCGCTGGTGCCGGCCACCTTGAAGTCCATGTCTCCGAGGTGATCCTCGTCGCCCAGGATGTCGGACAGCACGGCAAAGCCGTCGCTTTCCAGGATCAGGCCCATGGCGATGCCCGAGACCGGACGGATGAGGGGAACGCCCGCATCCATCATGGCCAGGGAGGAGCCGCAGACCGTTGCCATGGACGAGCTGCCGTTGGACTCGGTGATCTCCGAGACCAGGCGGATGGTGTAGGGGAAGTCGGCCTTGGCCGGCAGCATGGGCCGCAGAGCGCGCCAGGCCAGCTTGCCGTGACCGATTTCCCGGCGACCGGGGCTGCCCATCCGGCCGGTCTCGCCGACGGAGTAGGGAGGGAAGTTGTAGTGCAGCAGGAAGGATTCCTTGTAGGTGCCTTCCAGGGCGTCGATGAACTGCTCGTCATCGCCGGTGCCCAGGGTTGCGACCACCAGGGCCTGGGTCTCGCCGCGAGTGAACAGGGCCGAGCCATGGGTGCGGGGCAGGACGCCCACTTCACCAAGGATGGGGCGGACGGTGCGGACATCGCGGCCGTCGATGCGGATGCCGGTGTCGAGGATGCCGCGACGGACGACATCCGCCTCCAGTTCCTTGAACACACCCGCCAGCTTCTGCGGGTCGATGCCGTCGGGATTGGCTTCGCTCTTGCCGAGGGCCGCGATGGCCTTCTTCTTGGCGGCGCCGATCGCTTCGTAGCGGTCCTGCTTCTTCTGGATCTTGTAGCCGGCGGCGATATCGGCGCCGACCAGGGTCTTCATCTGGGCCTTGATCGCGTCGGTGTCCTCCTCGGCGAACTCGAAGGGCTCCTTGGCGGCATGTTCGGCCAGTTCGATGATGGCGTTGATCACCGGCTGGATGCCGTCATGGGCGAACTTGATGCCGCCCAGAACGGTTTCCTCGTCCAGTTCCTGGATTTCGGATTCGACCATCATCACGGCGTCGGCGGTGCCGGCCACGACCAGGTCCATCTTGCTGTCCTTCAGCTCGTCGGCCGTCGGGTTCAGGATGTAAGCGCCGTCGACAAAGGCCACCCGGGCCGCGCCAATGGGGCCCATGAATGGGGCGCCTGAAAGGGTTAATGCGGCAGAGGCCGCGACCATCGAAATGATGTCGGGATCGTTCTCGAGGTCATGCTGCAGCACCGTGCAGACAACCTGGACTTCGTTCTTGAAGCCCTTGACGAACAGGGGGCGGATCGGTCGGTCGATCAGGCGGGAGACCAGAGTCTCCTTTTCCGACGGACGGCCTTCGCGCTTGAAAAAGCCGCCGGGGATCTTGCCGGCCGCGAAGGTCTTTTCCTGGTAGTTGACGGTCAGGGGGAAGAAGTCCTGGCCGGGCTTCTGGGTCTTGGCGAACACGGCGGTGGCCAGGACGACGGTCTCGCCCATGGTGGCCAGGACAGCGCCGTCAGCCTGACGGGCGATGCGGCCGGTTTCGAGGGTGAGGGTCTTGCCGCCCCACTCGATGGTCTTGCGTCTGATTTCAAACATGGATGGTCTTTCTTTTCTCATGTCCCACCGGCGTATTCCGGGCGGGGGCGGACAGGGACGGGGGCCCAACGGGCAGTTCCGGGTATCCTCTCCAGTGTCAGGCCCGGCGAGGATCACGAAGGAACCCCGTACGAACGTCTCGGGGCTTTCAGCAGCCCCTCCGGCCATCCCCAGGACCTGAGGGGGATGGTGCGGAGATGGAAAGACGGGGCGAAATCCGTCCGGATCACGCCCCGTCTGTCTCTATCGCCTATCGGCGCAGGCCCAGCTTCTCGATGAGCGACTGGTAGCGTCCGGCGTCGGACAGCTTCAGATGGTCGAGGAGCGAGCGACGCTGGGAAACCAGCTTCAGCAGGCCACGACGGCTGTGGTTGTCCTTCTTGTGGGTCTTGAAGTGCTCTGTCAGGTTGGCGATCCGTTCGGACAGGATGGCCACCTGGACTTCAGCGCTTCCGGTGTCGCCCTCGGTGCGGGCGTGTTCGAGAATAAGCGCGGTCTTGCGCTCTGCAGTGATCGACATCGGGCTGTCTCCGCTCAGGTGAGTTGGAAGACCCGCACCGGATTGAGCTGTCCGGCGCGCATCTCGGCCAGGGCGACCAGCCGCTCCCCCTCCATGGCGGAAACCATTCGCGAGCCGCCTTGCAGGCGGCCGCGCAGGGTTTCTACCTGTCGGGGAACGAGTACGATCGATCGACCCTGAGCCAACCGGAAGGCATCTTCTGCGGTCACGGCCAGCACCGGGATGTCGTCCAGAGCGGTCGTGACCGGAAGCAGGGCCTCCGGAAGTGCGGCCTTATGGCTCAATTCCTCAAGCTTTTCCAGTCCAATCGCCGAATGCTCGGTAAAGGGACCGACGCGGGTGCGGCGCAGGGCGCTGACATGGGCGCAGGTTCCCAGGGCCTCTGCCAGATCCCGGGCGATGGCCCGGACATAGGTGCCCTTGCCGCAATCCATCTCCAGCTCGACATGATCGATATCGGGGATGGAGACGATCCTCAGGTCGTCAATGCGAACCGGCCTGCCGGCCAGCTCAAACTCCGCACCGCTGCGGGCCAGGTCATAGGCCCGCTCGCCCTCGACCCGGACGGCTGAATAGTTGGGAGGGACCTGGATGATCTCGCCGATGAAAGCGCCCAGGGCGGCTTCGATCTGTGTTCGATCCGGCCGGACGTCCGAGGTGGCGGTGGTCTCGCCCTCCCGGTCGAAGGTGGCGGTGGCGCGGCCCCAGGCAAGCGTGAAGCGGTAGGTCTTGTCCGCATCCATCAGGTAGGAGACCGTCTTGGTCGCCTCCCCGAGGGCGATGGGCAGGATGCCGGTGGCCAGGGGGTCCAGCGTTCCGGCATGGCCTGCCTTCTGGGCGTTGAACAGCCAGCGCACCCGGCCGACGGCCTGGGTCGAGCCAAAGTCGTAGGGCTTGTCCAGATTGATCCAGCCGCTGATCGCCAGGCCCTTCCTGCGACGGGCCATCAGTCCTCGTCCTTCAGGTCTGCCTGGACCTTCGGGTTGGAGAACAGCCGGTCCATATAGGCGGCGCTGTTGAAGCTTTCGTCGTGAATGAATTTCAAGTCCGGGGTGAACTTCAGCTCGATATGCCGGCCCAGCCGGCCCCGCAGGAATTTGGCCGCGTGGTTCAGGGCCCCGATGGCGTCAGTGGTCTTGGCACCGGTCACGCCGGCGCCCAGCAGCTCGACAAAGCAGATGGCGTGCTTGAGGTCCGGGCTCATCCGCACCTCCGTGACGGTCAAGGACGCGCCAGCCAGGGAGGGATCGGCGATCTCTTCCTCACGGAGCACCTCGACAAGGGCGTGCCGGATCAGTTCGCCGGCGCGCAGCTGGCGCTGGCTGGGACCGGTTTCCCGGCCCTTGGTCGGTTTGCGGGGGCTCATGTCTCGATATCCAGGACGTCCGGCGGGGGGTCGAACCCCGCAGCGGCGGAAAGGGCGCGCTTCTAGAGCATGTTCCGACAGGTGTGAAGCGGCTATCGGGTGGGAACCGGCTCCATCACTCTGAATTGGAGCCTGTTTTTCCGCCAAGGTCGGCTCCATCATAGCCGAACAGGCTCCAGGCGCGATGCGGCCGTCTGTCCAGCATCGAGGTCAGGACTAAAAGGTCAGGCCGGATCCAGTCCCAAACGGTGGCGGAAGAAGGCGATGGTCCGGGCCTCGGCTTCCTTGGTCGGCCCGGCATTGTTCAGGTGCACGGTCAGGACCGAGTGGCCGGCCATGCCGGTTCCGGGCCGGGCGTCGGCCTGGGTCAGTTTCGGCCGCTCGAACCGATCGCCGAAGGCTGCTTGCAGCATGTCCATCCGGACCTCAGGCACGAAGGGGTCGCCGTCAAAGGCCAGACCGATCATCGACAGGTCCTCGTCGATCATCCGTTGCCTGGCGCAGGCGATCTCGCGGGGCGAGGCGTCGATCCTGGCCGCGCCCTTCTTCCCGAGCGGCAGGGAGGGCTGTGACAGAACCGGGGCCACCACCGAAGGCTCGGTCATCATGCCCAGGGCAAAGCCGCCGGTGAAACACATGCCAAGGGCGCCCACGCCCTTGCCGCCGCAGTCGGCATGGGCCTTTCGGGCCAGGGCCCGCAGCCAGTCGACAATGGGGCTGGAGCGGTCATTGGCCCAGGCATTGAACTCCCGGCGGATACAGACATTCATCACCATCTGCCCCAGAGCGTAGCCTGTCGACATGGGCTTGCCAGGGGTTCCGAACAGGCTGGGCATGAAGACGGTCATGCCGGCTGCGACGACGCGCTCGCCATACTCGACCACAAGCGGATGCAGGCCCGGGATCTCGTGCATGATGATCACCGCCGGACCAGAACCCTTGCGATAGACCGGCCGCGTCCAGGGGCCATCAGTAAAGTCGGACAGGGCCCAGCTGGCCAGCAGGTCGGTCATGATCATCCCCCGGGTTTTCAGGGAGAAGCTATTCGCAACGGCCTCTGAAAGGGAAGGGCACAGTTGTCGCGATGCGGCTGTCGGAGGGAATCAGCTGCCCGGACGGCCGTAGTCCGGCTTGAAAACGGCGCTGGTGACGTCGGTCCGCCCGGGTCTGGGCATGGTCCATTCGCCGCGCCATGAAAAATCCATGGCCGCGCAGAGTCGGACGCCGCCGGATCCGTCATCCCCAAAGGCGTGAACCCGAAGCGGCTTGCGGGCATAGACGGCGCCGATCGCCAGCCAGCCGCGCCGGGCGCCGGGGCAGAAGGCCTGGATCATGACCTTCCCCTCGCCCTTCCCGGCGTCGATTTCATAAAGCTCGCCCCTGCCGCGGTCTTCGCCCATCAGGCTGTCCAGCTGGCTATTGATCTGGCCGTCATGAGAGGGGCGGGGCACGATCCCCACCGGCACGGCCGTGGCGCGAACGGCCAGGATCTGGGTGCGAAAAAAGCTGCGGGTAAAGACAAAGGTCAGGCCCGCTCCGGTCAACCGCCTTGCGTCAGGCGAGGCCGAATCAAAGGTCACCATGCGCTTGTCCGCCGCCAGGGCAGGCGGAGCGGCGGCGAGGGCAAAAAAAACTGCTGTCGCCGCCAGGAGCCGGGCAGAAGGTCTGGAGACGATGGAGGGGATCATGGATTGAAGCTCAAGGCTGACGACGGCGACTGCGAAGCTGGCCCATATCGCCTTCGAAGCCGGACAGCCGCCAGACGCCGGCCTCCTGGCTGAAGATCAGGACGCAAGGACCATCCTTTTTGCGGGTCGCGCAGACTCGTCCGTCGGGCATGGCCTTCAGGGCGCCGGCTATGGCGATCTGTCCAGGAATCGGCTGGTCGGGCCGGTAGCCATAGGAGCTGGCCACGGCGCGGAAGGTCGAGGGCTGGATGACTGCCTTGTCGGCGGCATCGGCCAGGACCGGCGCCACAAGGGCGCCCAGGGCCCGCAAGCCGGGATCATCGGTCCGACGTTCGGCCTCGTCCAGCAACCGGCTTTCGATGGATCGCTTCAGGGCCTTGCGGTCAATCCGGGCGTCAAAGGCAGCCCGGTCGTTGTCGCGGATGGCGATGAGCAGGGCATGTACATCGCTTGCGGCGTCCAGGCGGCTTGCGGTCGCGCATCCGGCAAGAACCGACAGGATCAGTCCGGCCAGAAGCAGTCTGGAAACATGGGAATGATGACGGGTCACGCGGCATTCTCCTCCAGGCTGGCGGCGGAAATGGGGCGAGGGACGGGCAGGTACCGCGCCGCTGCCAGGGCGATCGGTAGGCCGAACAGAAAACCGTGAGCCAGGAGGCTGCCAATCAGCAGAGGCACAGTGATCCCGCCCTGGCCAGCCGCCGAGAGCGGCAGGACCACAAACCGCATGGTCAGGAAGACCAGCACGCCAAACAGCGGGCCGGTGAGAAATGGCCTGGATCGCAAGAGCGGGAACGTCAGGCTTATGCCGATATAGAGGGCTGCGGCGACCAGAGAGATCAGCATGTGGGACAGCAAGCCCAGCCCGGTGATCAGGACGCCGCCCCCGGACGCGCCCGCGCCCAGCCAGCCGGCCGCCACGGTGCGGGCCATCACGCCAGGTCCCAAGCCATAGAGCAGACACGAAAATGCAAAGGCCAGGACGGCTGCGGCCAGTCCGCCAATCAGGATCGCCCTTGCGAGGCTGCCGTTGCCCATGAACGCTCCGGGATGGATCGGCCGAACCCTGGCCGCCGGTCGGGGCGATATTGACCACAGCCCGGCCCATCCCGCCAGTCCTGACCGCGCCTGTCCCCGCAGCCAAAGGAAAAGAGGCGGCCCGCATGGCGGGCCGCCTCCAGTTTCTGCCGTGTCCAGCAAACCCTAGAGGGACCGCTTGACCTCCTCGACGGTGAAACATTCGATCTCGTCGCCTTCCCGGATGTCCTGGAAGCCTGCGAACGCCATGCCGCACTCCATGCCGTTGGTGACCTCCGCCACCTCGTCCTTGAAGCGCTTGAGGGTCTGCAGAGTGCCCAGTTCCAGGACCACGATCTTGTCCCGGACGATCCGAACCTTGGCGCCGCGACGCACCACGCCCTCGGTGACCCGGCAACCGGCGACACGGCCGATCTTGGAGATATCGAAAGCCTGAAGGACACGGGCGTTGCCCAGGAAGGTTTCCCGCTGGATCGGCGACAGCATGCCCGACATGACGCCTTTGATGTCGTCGATCAGGTCATAGATGATCGCATAGTAGCGGATCTCGACGCCTTCCCGTTCGGCCAGGTCGCGGGCCTGTTTCGAGGCGCGGACATTGAAGCCGATGATCGGCGCCCCGGCGCCCTTGGCCAGGGTGACGTCGCTTTCGCTGATCGCTCCGGCGCCGGACAGGATGACCCGGGCGCGAACCTCGTCGGTGCCCAGCTTGTCGAGGGCGCCGGCAATGGCTTCCACGGAGCCCTGTACATCGCCCTTGATGATCAGCGGCAGTTCGCTGACCTTCTTGGCCGAGAGCTTGGCCATCATGTCGGCGAGAGAGGCGCCCGCTGCGGCGGCGCCGCTGACCGAGGACTTCTCGCGCTTCAGCCGGGCGCGGTATTCCGTCAGTTCCCGGGCGCGGGCTTCGTTTTCCACCACGGCGAAAGCGTCGCCAGGGCTGGGCGTGCTGTCCAGACCGAGGATCTCGACAGGCGTCGAGGGACCGGCTTCGGCCAGCTGTTCGCCGCGTTCGTTGAGCAGGGCGCGGACCCGGCCATAGGCCGATCCGGCCACGACGATGTCACCGCGCTTCAGGGTGCCGCGCTTGACCAGGACGGTCGAGACGGCGCCGCGGCCCTTGTCGAGCTTGGCCTCGATCACAACGCCTTCTGCGGTGCGTTCGGGATTGGCCTTGAGGTCGAGCAGTTCGGCCTGGACCAGGATGTTCTCGATCAGGTCGTCGAGGCCCAGACGGGTCTTGGCGGAAACCTCGACCACCTGGGTGTCGCCGCCCAGGCTCTCCACCACGATCTCGTGCTGCAGCAGTTCGTTGATCACCCTTGTGGGGTCCGAGTCCGGCTTGTCCATCTTGTTGATGGCCACGATGATCGGGGCGCCAGCCGCCTTGGCGTGCTGGATGGCCTCGATGGTCTGGGGCTTCACCCCGTCGTCCCCGGCCACGACCAGCACCACGATGTCAGTGATGTTGGCGCCCCGGGCCCGCATGGCGCTGAATGCCGCGTGGCCGGGGGTGTCGAGGAAGGTGACACGCTCGCCGTCTTTCAGGCGAACCTGATAGGCGCCGATATGCTGGGTGATGCCGCCGGCTTCGCCTGCCGCCACATCGGTCGTGCGCAGGGCGTCCAGCAGACTGGTCTTGCCGTGGTCGACATGGCCCATGATGGTGACGACCGGAGCCCTCAGCTCCAGGTGATCGTCAACATCCTCTTCGGCCAGGAAGCCTTCTTCGACGTCCGCTTCGGAAACCCGTCGGACCGTATGGCCAAACTCGGTGGCTACTAGCTCTGCGGTGTCGCTGTCGATAACGTCGGTGATCTTCAGCATCACGCCCTGACGCATCAGGAACTTGATGATGTCGACGCCGCGGATAGCCATCCGGTTGGACAGTTCCTGAACGGTGATGACGTCAGGAATGACCACTTCACGCGCTGCGCGAGCCTGTTCGGCGGCCCCGCCACGGCGCTTTTCCTTTTCGCGTTCACGGGCCCGACGAACCGAGGCCAGGGACCGCATGCGTTCGACGGCGCCTTCGTCATCTCCGGCAACCGCCTGGATGGTCAATCGGCCTTCACGACGCTTGGGCTCGCCCTTGGTGCGGGAAACCGCTTTGCCCGGACCGGCGCCCTTGCGACGATCGTCTTCCTCATCGGGGCGACGATCAACAATGGCGCCGCCGGGGCGGGGCGCCGAACGGGTTGCGCGTTGCACTTCCGGCGTAGCGGGCGGCGCATTGGCCACACCGGCGTCCGGACGCGGACCGCGCGGCGCGCCCGGACGGGGCGGGGCCGGACGGGGCGCCAGCGCCGAATATCGAACGGTTTCGCCAGCCCGGGGGGGCCGCGCGTCGCCGCGGGGGGCATCTGACCGCGGCGCATCGGAACGCGTCGGCGCCGGACGGCGGTCGTCATCAGGGCGGGGCGTACGCTGGTTGAAGCTGGCGGCGTCGACCCGCGGGGTGCGCTGGTTGAAATTACCTGCGGCCGGCCGGTCCGGCCTGTAGGTCGTGGTGCTGGACCGGTCGTCGCGACGATCGCGGGACGGCTCATAGGTCCGGGTCTGATTGGGCGAGGCAGGCGCAGCCGGGCGGGGACCATCGGTTCGGGCCTGGGGGGGCCTCGGCGTCTGGGGCGCTGGCGCTGCGGGCCGGACAGGAGGTGCTGCGGGCGCAGGGGCCCTTGCGACCGGCGGCGGCAGCGAAGGGGCGGCCGGGGCAGAGACTGCAGGCGTTGCAGCCGGGGCCGGGGTTGCGGCGGCCGGGGCAGCCGCAACCGGTGCGGCCGCCGCAGGGGCGGCAGCGGCTACAGGCGCGGGTGTTGCGGGTGGGGTCGGGACTGGCGCGGGCGGCGGAGCGGCTGCTGCCGCTTCGGCGGCGCGCTGGCGGGCAGCTTCAGCCGCAGCAGCCTCGGCAGCGGCCTTCTGGCGAGCCTCTTCCTGGGCCCGGGCCAGAGCCTGGGCCCTTGCCTGTTGTTGAGCCGATTCGATGGCCTGTTGCCGGGCACGCATTTCTTCGGGCGACAGACCGCCGGCGCCGGAGGGCGACGGACGCTGCTGGCCGCCGGCCGGAGGCCTTGCCCGCTCACTGGACGAGGGTCCGGCAAGGTTGGACGGCGGCGGGACGTGGGACCGCGCCCGCTTGGTTTCCACCACCACAGTTTTGGACCGGCCGTGGCTGAAGCTCTGCTTGACCACGCCGGCGCTGACCGAGCCCGTGCGGGGCTTCAGCGTCATGGGGGGTCGGCCGGGCCGGTTGTCGTTATCGTCGCTCATGCGTCTCGCTTAACTCGCAGCCGGAAAAACCCGATCTGCAATACCATACGTCCAAACTCACAAGGGGCCGGGTCGCGGTTGCCCGCGCGGCCCTTTGTTATCGCTCCTCGCGCCAGCTCTCAGGGAGAAGCGGGCGAAAACCTGTCAGGCGCTCGACCTCCTGGGTCCAGCTGCCGGCAGATCGCCCCGCAAGGAAGGCGGTGTGTATCACATTCTCAGCGCCCAAGGCCAAACCCAATTCAGTCGAGGTGAAAAGTCCCAGAATCCGGGGTTCGGGCCTGATGTGCCGTGCCAGGGCCAGGAGCTTTCCCCGCCCGTCCGCAGCGCCGTCTGAGGCCTCGACGAGCCAGGCGGCCTTGCCGCTTCGGACGGTGGCCATGACCTTTTCGAAGCCAGACACCAGGTCGCCGGCCCGGCGGGCCAGGCCCAGGCCATCCAGAACCCGCCGGACCAACCTCTGTTCCACCAGGTCGGCGAGATCGGCAGGCGCGGACAGCTTCTGCTTGGCGGATCGCGAGAAGAGATTTTTCCGGGCTGCGGTCTCGACGCTCTGGCGATTGGCGGCCACCCAGATTCCCCGGCCGGGCAGCTTGCGCGCCAGGTCCGGCGCCACCGTGCCGTCCGGCCCCACGACGAACCGGATCAGCTGCGCCTCGTCCATGGTCTCGCCAGAGACAATGTCGCGCCGCTCCCGGGCGCTCTGCGCCAGGGTCTTGAACGGACGGTCGGGAACTTCGGGCTGCATGCGCCGGTATCGGATCCTCTGGAGGTCTGACCGGCGCAGGAGGCGCCGGTCAGGTCAGTCTGGCGGGGGTCGGTGACTGTGGGGCTGAAGTCGGAAGGGTTTGGGCAGGCGCGATCACGCGTCCCGCGCCTCACCCTCGGCCGCAGCCAGATCCACGGCGTCTTCCGACGGCTCTTCCGAGGCTTCGGTCTCGGCCCCGTCTTCGTATTCGACGTAGTCTTCCTCGGCATATTCGGGTTCAGGCGGGGCTTCGACCCAGCCCATGACGACCCGGGCCCGCATGATGAGCGCCTCGGCGTCTTCCGGCGACAGATTGAAGCTTTCCAGGGCGCCGGTCTCCCGGGTGCGTTCGCCATTCTTGGTTTCGTACCAGCCCCGCAGATCGTCCGGCACAAGTCCGGCTAGGTCTTCCACGGACTTGACCTCTGCAGCGCCCAGCGCGACGGCCATGGGCAGGGTCACGCCTTCGATTTCCAGGACGGCGTCATCGACGCCCAGCTCCCGACGCTTGGCGTCCAGCTCGGCAGCTTCCTTGTCCAGGAACTCACGGGCCCGGGCCTGGAGTTCCTCCGCGGTATCCTCGTCAAACCCTTCGATGGCGGCGATTTCGTGCGGCTCGACATAGGCCACGTCCTCGACGGCCAGGAAGCCTTCGGTGGCCAGCAGCTGGGCAATGACCTCGTCCACATCCAAGGCTTCCTGGAACAGGGCGGTGGTTTCTGCAAACTGCTTCTGGCGGCGCTCCGACTCCTGACTCTCGGTCAGGATGTCGATCTGCCAGCCCGTCAGCTGGCTGGCGAGACGCACGTTCTGGCCGCGGCGGCCGATGGCCAGGCTGAGCTGCTCGTCAGGCACCACGACCTCGACCCGCTCATCATCTTCGTCCATCACCACCTTGGAGACTTCGGCCGGCGCCAGGGCGTTGACGATGAAGGTCGCCTCGTCCGGGCTCCACTGGATGATGTCGATCTTTTCGCCCTGCAGCTCGGCGACAACGGCCTGAACCCGGCTGCCGCGCATGCCGACGCAGGCGCCGACCGGATCGATGGAGCTGTCGTTGGAGATCACGCCCATCTTGGCGCGGCTGCCCGGGTCGCGGGCCACGGAGCGGATCTCGATGACGCCGTCATAGACTTCCGGCACTTCCTGGGCGAACAGCTTGGCCATGAAGCCGCCATGGGCCCGGGACAGCATGATCTGCGGTCCCTTGGTCTCGCTGCGGACGTCGTAGATATAGCAGCGGATGCGGTCGCCCAGGTTGAAGTTCTCGCGGGGGATGGACTGGTCGCGGCGCATGACGCCTTCGCCCCGACCCAGGTCGACGATGACATTGCCGTACTCGACCCGCTTGACCACGCCATTGACGATTTCGCCGACCCGGTCGCGGTATTCCTCGTACTGGCGCTCGCGCTCGGCTTCCCGGACCTTCCCGAACACGACCTGGCGGGCCATCTGGGTCTGGACACGGCCAAACTCGAAGGGCGGCAGTTCCTCGTCAAACACCTGGCCCACCGACGTATCGGCCCCATAGAAGGCGCGGGCGTCGCTGAAGCGCATCTTGCCAACTTCGCCTTCCTCGATCTCGGCCTCGTCCTCCACCACGGTGACGTAACGCTTGATCGAGGTCTCGCCAGTCTTGGGGTCGATGGCGACGCGGATGTCATGCTCTGCGCCATAGCGGCTGCGCGCCGCCTTCTGGATCGCTTCCTCGATGGAAGCGATGACGATCTCCTTGTCGATCCCCTTTTCCCGGGCGACCGCATCGGCGATCTGCAGCAGTTCGAGGCGATTGGCGGAAATGCCGGTGGCCATGATGGTCTAGATCCTTGAAAGCGCGGTTGGCTTGTCTGGTGTGGAGTGCGTCAGTCTTTAGGGTCAGTCAGGGTCGTCTTCGGAGAGGCCGGCGGCCGCCAGCCGGGCGGCGCGCTGGTCGGCGCCCCGTTTCAGAAGGGCGTCATTGAGAACCAGCTTGGCCTCGAGAATCCAGTCGAACGGGATATAGAGGGTGGTGTCGTCTTCACCCTCGATATTGACGCCGACCTGCCAGACGCCTTCAGCGTCCTGTTCGATGCCTGCCAGTTCGCCCTTGAACCGCTTGCGGCCATCGGCCAGGCGGTCCAGCTCGATCCGGGCTTCCAGTCCGTCCCAGGTCTCGAAGTCCTTCAGCCGGGTCAGGGGCCGGTCGATCCCGGGGCTGGAGACCTCCAGCGTATATTCACCGCTGATCGGATCGGCGGCATCCAGCACCTCGGACACGGCGCGAGAGAGGCGGGTGCAGTCCTCGACCATCATCTCGCCATCAGGCCGCTCGGCCATGATCTGGAGCCGACGGGTCTGGCCGCCCATGAGCCGCAGACGCACCAGCTCGTAGCCGGCCGCTTCGGCGACAGGCTCGAGCAGCTCGATCAGGCTGCGGTCTTCGGCAGTGCGTCCGCGCAAGGCTGCGGGTCTCCGGTCAAAACAAAAGCGGCGACCCGGAGGTCGCCGCTCGAATGCGCTATCCAGCGCTTTCAAACGATGTTGCCTGTCATATAGGGCGCCTGCGCGGACTTGTCAGCCCCCATCCGCATCGGCTCCTGCGCTTCACGGCGCCAGCGCCGCCGGAACCGGCACAGGCATGTCCAGCAGCTGTTGCGCCTTTCCCTTGGCGAGGGCGTCCAGGCGCAGGCTGGCGAACTGGCCGCCGCCCAGGGCCTGGATGCAGTGAAGGTTGATGGCGTTCATGCCGGGCAGGTCGTAGCGCAGCACCTTCGGCGCCGTCGCCCCCTCGAACTCGTGGGCGAACCAGGCCTGCACCGCCTCCGGGGTTAGGGCCGCCCGGATCCAGGGCAGATACTCCGGCCGCCGGGCGATCACCCCCACATTGAAGGCGTCGCCCTTGTCGCCTGACCGGGCCCAGGCCAGATCGATCAGGGGTCGTTCCACCATCTCGCCGACGGGCTGCGGCGACTCCGGCGCAAGCGGACGAACGACGTCAGAGGGGTCGAACGCGCGGTGAGGCGGCCCGGCGACGCTGGTCAGGGTCTGTCCATCCAGGCTGATGCTGGCAGGAAACTGCTCGCGGGGCAGCAGGATGGAAAACACCCTGGCGACCGGCGAGATGGACGGCGCGCCACCAAACCAGCCGGTGGTGCCGACGCTCATGGAGGTGGTCGGGGCCTGGAACTCGCGTGTCAGCAAACGCAGGGCCCGCTCATCCTCATGTTCCGCCCCGACCCGGCAGACCACTTCCCGGGCGGCCTGGGCCCCCGGGCGGGCATGGGCGCCATAGGTCGACTCCGCGCCCAGAACTTCGATCCGGCTGTCCCGCAGGGGCGGCAGGTTGCGGTCGCGCAGCATCTCGCCCACCCGCTCAAGCACCGCCTCGCCCTGCCGGCGGGCCTTGGCCGCAGCATCGCGGCCGACCACCGGCATGGCCCCGATGAACCGCCAGCCATCGCCATGGGTGATACAGACCTTGTACTGGCCGGACGGCGGATAGCCCCTGGCGCCTGAAACCCGCACCCTGTGCTCGCCCACCGCCTCGACCCGCACCTCGGTGAAGTCGCAGACCACGTCGGGCAGGGCGTAGCCTTGCGGATCGCCAACCTCATAGAGGATCTGTTCAGCCACGGCGGCGGGAGAGACCAGGCCGCCGGTTCCGGCCGGCTTGGTCACGACGAAGGATCCGTCCGAATGGCATTCGATGACCGGATAGCCGATATGGGCCCAGTCCGGCACCTGTTCCCAGTCGGTGAACAGCCCGCCGGTGGCCTGGGCCCCGCATTCGATGGCGTGGCCGGCCAGGGACCCGGCTGACAGCCGGTCATGGTCGTCGTCGCTCCAGCCGAACTCATGCATCAGCGGACCCAGCGCCAGGGCGCTGTCCACCACCCGGCCGGTGATCACCATGTCTGCCCCGGCCGCCAGGGCGTCGGCGATCGGCCGGCCGCCCAGATAGGCGTTGGCGGAAAAGACGGCGGCGGGGCCCGGAAAGGCGGCGTCGCTGTACATTTCCTGAAGTCCGCTGGCTGACAGCTCGGCCAGGCGATCTGTCAGGTCGTCGCCCTCGATGACGGCAATCCTGAAACTCAGCCCCGCCTCGGCAGCCAGTTCCTCCATGCGGGCCCGGCAGGCTTGAGGATTGAGACCGCCGGCATTGGTCACCACCTTGACCCCCTGGGCCTTGAATTCCCGCAGATTGTCCTTCCAGACCCATTCGGTGAAGTCGCGGGCGAACCCCTCGCCAGGCCTCTGCGCCTTGATCTGGCCCAGCACCGACATGGTCGCCTCCGCCAGATAGTCGAGAATCATGTAGTCTAGGCCGCCGCCCCGCAGCAGTTGGGGCGCCGCGACAGAGGAGTCGCCCAGAAAGCCGCCGGCGCCGCCAATCCTCACAATACGGGTCATGTCTTCCTCCTCGAACTGTCAGCCGGCGACACTGGCGCCATGACGCAAGGTCTGGCGAGGGGGTTGTGACGGGTTTAGTCAGGTTGCACGAGCGCCGGGGTTCGGCCAGTGACGAAGCGTTCTGACCCGTCAGGTCCGGACGAAATCCAGCCAGACCGGGGCGATATCGCCCAGCTTCTTTTCTTCGTAGCGGGTCGTCAGATGGTCTGACGGCGGGACGCGCCAGTTGTCGGCCTCTGTCGCGGTCCAGGCAAACAGGCCACTGACCAGGACCCGCTCCAGCGTCCAGTCGGCATAGTCGGACCAATCCGTGGCGAAGCGAAAGCCGCCGCCGGGCTTCAAGACCCGGTGGGCCTCGGCCAGGAAATCGGCATTGACCAGCCGCCGCTTGTGATGCCGGGCCTTCTGCCAGGGGTCGGGGAAAAGCACGAACAGACGGTCCAGACTTTCATCCGGCAGCAGGGCCAGCAGGTCGCGCCCGTCGCCTGGATGCAGCCGCACATTGGTCAGGCTGGCCGCCTCGACGTGGCGCAGGGCGCTGGCCACGCCGTTCTGGAAGGGCTCGGCGCCCAGGATCAAGGTGTCCGGATGGGACGCCGCCTGACCGGCCATGTGCTCGCCGCCGCCAAAGCCGATCTCGACCCAGACTGCTTTCGCCTCCGGCATCACGGCGAGGGGATCGAACGGCGCTTGCGGCAGGTTGATCGAGGGCAGCAGGCTGTCAAACAGCGCCGCCTGCCGCGCCTTGATGGGCCGCGCCTTGATCCGGCCGAAGGAGCGCAGGGGGCCGTGGGGTTGCTGGGGGGTGGTCATGGGCGCTGATACGCCGATCCTCCGAAGGAGGCAAAGGGCTGGCCACCCGCCACCCCCTTGCCCCGCTGCCGTCAGAGAGCGGCGGTCAGCTTCTCCACCAGATCGGTCTTTTCCCAGCTGAAGCCGCCCTCATTGTCCGGCGTGCGGCCGAAATGGCCATAGGCGGCGGTGCGGGCATAGATGGGCTTGTTCAGCTGCAGGGTCTTTCGGATTCCGGCGGGGGTGCCGCCGCCGATGAACTCCGGCAGGATGGCTTCCAGCCGGGCCGGATCGACCTCGCCGGTGCCATGGGTGTCGACATAGAAGCTCAGGGGGCGGGCCACGCCGATGGCGTAGCTGATCTGGATGGTGCAGCGCTTGGCCAGGCCCGCGGCGACCACATTCTTGGCCAGATATCGGCAGGCATAGGCGGCAGAGCGGTCGACCTTGGTCGGGTCCTTGCCTGAAAAGGCGCCGCCGCCATGGGGGGCAGCGCCGCCATAGGTGTCGACGATGATCTTGCGGCCGGTCAGGCCGGTGTCGCCATCGGGGCCGCCGATCAGGAAGGTGCCTGTCGGGTTGATGTGCCATTTGGTGGCGCTGCTGATCAGGCCCTCGGCGAACAGCGGCAGAATGTAGGGCTTTAGGGCCTCGAGCATCAGTTCGGAGGTGGTCTCCACCCCGTTCATCTGCTCCTTGTGCTGGTGGGAGACCACGATCTCCTCGACATGCACCGGCCGGTCGTTCTCATAGCGCAGGGTGACCTGGCTCTTGGCGTCCGGCTCGAGAAACGACAGTTCGCCGGAGTGACGCAGTTCGGCGAGCCGCTTCAGGACATTGTGGCTGTACTGCAGGGTCGCCGGCATGAGCTCGGGCGTGTCGTCCGTCGCATAGCCGAACATGATGCCCTGGTCACCAGCGCCTTCGTCCTTGGTATCGCTGGCGTCGACGCCCTGGGCGATATGGTCGGACTGGCCATGGAGATAGCAGCTGTAGTCGGCCGCTTCCCAGTGAAAGCCGTCCTGTTCGTAGCCGATGTCCTTGATCGCAGCCCGCACCAGAGGCTCGAGGGACTCGATCAGGGCCTGGTTGCGGGCTTCGTTGTCTTCCTTGGAGGCGCCGGGCTTGGCGGCGCGAACCTCTCCGGCCAGGACGATGCGATTGGTGGTGACCAGGGTCTCGCAGGCGACGCGGGCTTCCGGCTCAGCCGCCAGGAAGGCGTCAACGACGGTATCGCTGATCCGGTCTGCGACCTTGTCAGGGTGGCCTTCGGACACGCTCTCGCTGGTGAAGATGTAATTTTGACGGCTCACGCAAAGGCTCCCGGGGCTTGAAGGCCCCATCAACCTATAAAGATATCCTTATATGAGCAAGTCTCTCATTTTGCTTCGTCCCGAGACTCCACCATGCTGCGAACCAGGTCGACGATCTGGCGCCTCTGACGAGCGCTGCTCAGTCTCGGAAACAGTTCGGCCAGGGTCAGGCCTTCGCTGCTCATCAGAAAATCATTGATCCGCTTTTCGGCGGCCGGATCGACCTTCTTTCCGCTCTGGATCAGGGAAGGATCTGCCAGCCCCCCGAAGAAGTAGGCGATGGTGGTGCGCAGGGCGACCGCGATCTCATACAGCTTCGACGCCGAAACCCGGTTTGTTCCGCGCTCGTACTTCTGGACCTGTTGAAAGGTCAGGCCCAACTGGGCCGCCAGTTGCTGCTGGGTGATGCTCATGGCCTTTCGCCGTTGTCTGACGCGGCGGCCAACGTGAACATCGATCGGGCTGGGTGTTCTGGCCTCTGAAACTGTGGTCAGCATATCTGGAACCTCTCCGGTTCAGCTCATCCCCTTGGGGTAATCTGATCCAGATTGCGTCGTTCTGCCACACCAAAAAACCACGCAAGGCCTGCCGAAAGGCAAAGAAACATCAGAAAAGGCCATTCGCCCCACAGGCGATAGCCGGTCGGCGCCAGCCTCTGCGGCAATCTGGCGTCGACGATCCCCCTGGCGCCCTGGCCGAGGCTTTGGCCGGGAACGGAGCGACCATAGGGGTCGATCATGGCAGAGACGCCGGTCGGGGTGGCGCGAACCATGGGAACGCCTTCCTCGATCGCGCGGTAGCTGGCCAGATTCAGGTGCTGGAGCGGGCCTGTCGTGGCGCCAAACCAGGCGTCATTGGAAACATTGATGATCAGGCCCGGAGCCCGTCCGCTGGCCCGAGCTCCGGCGCGGGTGAAGCCCGGATAGAGGCTCTCGTAGCAGATCAGGGGCTGGATCACGGGAAGGCCAGGCAGGACCAGGGGGCGCGGCGGCGGCCCGGCGGCAAACCCGTCGCCGATCTGGACCAGATTGTGGATTCCCAATGGGGTCAACAGGCTGTCCATCGGCAGGTATTCGCCAAACGGCACCAGCCGATGCTTGTCATAGGCGCCCAGCTGCTCGAGATCGTTCGGCGTACGACGCAGGACGATCAGGCTGTTGAAATAGACTTCCGACGCCGCGCGGGATTCCGACCTTGCGGCCCCGGTGATCAGGACCTGACCGGGAGTCAAGGCTTGCAGGATCGCCGCCCTTGTCCAGGTGCCCGGGGCAAGATAGGCATTGGACAGAGCCGGCACCGCACCTTCCGGCCAGACGATGATGGCTGGCCGCCGGGCCGCCGGGGCTGCCGTCAGGGACAGATAGCTGTCCAGGATCTGGGCGAACCGCTGGGGGTCGTACTTGGCCTCCTGCGGCACATAGGGCTGAACGATCCGGATCATTGGCCCCGCCGGATCGGCTGGCCGAGCGCCGGACAGGCGCCAGGCCCCGAAGCCGGCCATGCCGGCCAGAAGAACCAGGGCGACAGACAGCGCAACGACAACCGGCCAGGATGTCTCCGGACGGCGTTCGCCGCGCCATAACAGGGCAGGGGTCGCAGCCAGGGCGATGGTCAGGAAGGTCAGCCCATAGGCGCCAACAAGGGAGGCCGATTGCGAGACCAAGGACCCGGCTCGCCAGGTCTCGCCTGGCAGGTTCCAGGGAAAGCCGGTCAGGATATGGCCGCGCAGCCATTCCATCACCGACAGGGCGCCGGCGAAAACCAGCACTCGCCAGGCGCTGGAGACCCCGGCCCATCGAAAAAGAACCGCCGCAGCCCCCCAGAACAGGGACACCCCGCCAGCCAGGAAGATCACCGCCAGGGGGGCCATCCAGCCATGGGCGGCGATATCGACCAGAAAAGCTTCGGCCACCCACCAGACGCCGATGGTGAAATAGCCGACCCCCGCCAGCCATCCCTGCAGAAACGCCGCCCGGAGCGGACGGCCCGGCCCGGCCTGGCCGGCCAGAATCATCAGCAGGCCGTAGCCCAACAGCCCTGGCAGAAAACCGAAAGGCGGATGGGCAAGGGCCGCGAGGGCCCCCGCCAGAAGGGGCAGACCCAGAGTCTGCAGTCTGACCCGCGCCGTCACGCCAGCGCCGCATCCAGAGCATGGTCGCGCGGGTGAGCCCGGCGGACCCTTACCCGCTTGACCCGGCGGGGATCAGCGTCGGTCACTTCGAAGCACCAGCCGTCAGGATGGTCGATCACGTCGCCCTTCCGGGGCACCCGTCCGGCCAGGGTGGTGACGAGGCCGGCGACGGTGTCGATCTCTTCCTCCATGTCTTCGGGGGCCAGGCCGGTAACCTCCATGGCGGCCTCAAGGTCTTCGAGCGGCGCACGGGCGTCAGCCTCGAAGACCTGGCCCGGCCGGACGATCACCCCGCTGACCTGGGCGACGTCGTGTTCGTCATCGATCTCGCCAACCACCGCTTCCAGAAGGTCCTCCAGGGAGACCAGCCCATTGACCCCGCCATACTCATCGATGACCAGGGCCATATGCAGACGGCTGGCCTGCATCCGGGCCAGCAGATCGGCGGCCCGCATGGATTCGGGCACATAGAGAACTTCACGTTTCAGCTTCTTGAGGACGGCCGCGGTCTTGGGCCGGCGGCCGCCCTGGGCCAGCAGCTTGAAGATATCCTTGATATGGATGACGCCGACCGGGTCATCCAGGGTCTCCCGGTAGAGCGGCAGGCGTGAATGTTCGGTCTCGATGAACCGGGCGACCACCTCGTCGAAGGGGGTGTTGATATCGATGGCGGAGATATCCGCCCGGGGCGTCATCACGTCGCCCACATCCATCCTGCCAAATTCATGGGCGTGGCGTGCAAGGTCGCCGGCCGGTTCGTCAGGGATTTCCAGATCGGGGGCCTCGCCAAAGGCGCGTAGCACCTGGCGAAAAAGTCCGCCCAGGCCCCCGCGACTTCGTGGAGGGGGATCCGCAGGACTGTCAGTGTCTTTGCTATCGGTCATGGTCTCGGTCATCGGCGGCATAGGGGTCGGCCACACCAAGAGAGGCGAGAATCCGCCGCTCCTTGTCTTCCATCACCGCCGCCTCATCGTCGGTGATATGGTCGTACCCTACAAGATGAAGCACCCCGTGCGCCACAAGGTGCTGAAGATGGGCGGTGAGAGCCTTGCCTTGCTGCGCGGCCTCCCGGGCGCAGACCCCGTGGGCCAGGGCGATATCGCCCAGATGGCCTTCCGGATTGGGGGCTGCCGGGAAGGACAGCACATTGGTCGGGCCAGCCTTGCCCCGGAACTGCTCATTCAGGGCGGCGACCGTCCCATCATCGGTGAGCAGGATACTGACCGGACCGAGGGAAAAGCTGGCGCCTTCTCCCTGTGAGATAAACTCCAGTGTGCGGAACGCGGCCATCCGGACGGCCCCAGACGCTTGGCCCCAGGCTTGATCCTCGATCTCGATATCGATCTCGAAGTCGAGACCGGGCGCAACAGGGGCCGAGGTCATCGACCGCGCTTTGCCGCATCGTCGTCATAGGCCCGTACGATCCGCGCCACCATGGGATGGCGCACCACGTCTGCGGCCGTGAACCGGGCGATCGCCACCCCCTCGACGCCTTCCAGGATCGCCACCGCATGGGCCAGGCCGGAATCGGACGGATTGAGCAGGTCAATCTGGCTTGGATCCCCGGTCACCGCCATGCGACTGGCCTCGCCCATGCGGGTCAGGACCATCTTCATCTGCAGGCGACTGGTGTTCTGGGCCTCGTCGACAATGATGAAGGCGTGGCTGAGGGTCCGTCCGCGCATGAAGGCGATGGGGGCCACCTCGATCTCGCCCTTGTCACGACGGCGCCGAAGTTGTTCGGTCCCGACGATCTGGGTCAGGGCCTCCCAGACCGGAGCCATGTAGGGGTCGACCTTTTCGGTCAGGTCGCCGGGCAGGAAGCCCAGCTTTTCGCCGGCCTCGACCGCCGGCCGGGTGACGATCAGCCGGTCGATCTCGCCGCGCATCAGCATGCCGGCGCCGTGAGCCACAGCCAGAAAAGTCTTGCCAGTGCCGGCCGGACCCAGTCCGAACACCAGATCATTGCGGCCGAGCAGGTCCATATAGTGAGCCTGGGTGGCGGTCTTGGGAGAGACCGGGCCCCTCCTTGCGCCGCCGGGCGCGGTCGGCGCTGTTTCGCCAGTCCGGGAATGGCCGACGGCCATCCGGACATCGGCCTCAGTGACGGGCGCGCCGGACTCTGCCTGGGCCGCCAGGGCCAGGACCGCCCGCTTGGCCAGGGACCGCGCGCGACTGTCGCCGCTGAGGGAGATGCCGCCGCCAGGCGTCTCGATCAGCACCTTGAAGGCGTCTTCGATCAAGGCTGCGTGGCGGCTTCCGGGTCCGGCTACGGCCCGGGCCGCCACGTCTGACAGGACGACAAATTCCGGGGTGCGGCTCACGCGAAGGCCTTGTCGCCAACGAGCTGGGCGCTGGAAAGGTCTCCGGTCAGGCTGCCGCGATGGGCCTGGACGATACGCACAGACACGATCTGGCCGACCAGCGCGCCGCTTGCTTCCAGGTGAACCGGTTGCAGATAGGGGCTGCGACCGGACATCTGACCTTCCCGGCGGCCTGGCTTTTCGATCAGAACCGGCAAGACGCGGCCGACCTGGGCCTGGTTGAAGGCCAGCTGCTGCTGGTTGAGGAGATCGTTCAGCCGGGCCAGTCTCTCTTCCTTGACCGTTTCGTCGACCTGTCCGGGCATGGCCGAGGCCGGGGTGCCGGGGCGGCGGCTATACTTGAACGTGAAGGCGCTGGCATAGCCCACCTGGCGGATCAGGCTGAGGGTCGCTTCAAAGTCGGACTCCCGTTCGCCGGGGAAGCCGACGATGAAGTCGCCGCTGATCGCGATGTCAGGCCTCGCGGCCCGGATCCGCTCGATTAGCCGGATGTAGTGTTCGGCCGAATGGTCGCGGTTCATGGCCTTGAGGATGCGGTCGGAGCCCGACTGCACCGGCAGATGCAGATAGGGCATCAGGGCCGGGTTCTCGCCATGGGCCGCGATCAGGTCGCCATCCATGTCGCGGGGATGGCTGGTGGTGTAGCGGATGCGGTCCACACCCTCGATCTGGCCAAGCGAGCGGGCCAGGGCGGCCAGACCGCCGGCAGCGCCGTCATAGGCATTGACGTTCTGTCCCAGCAGCGTGATTTCGCGCACGCCCTTGCTGGCCAGACTGCGGGCTTCGGCCAGGATGTCGGCCTCCGGACGCGACCATTCTGCGCCGCGGGTATAGGGCACCACGCAGAAGGTGCAGAACTTGTCGCATCCCTCCTGAACCGTCAGGAAGGCGGTCACGCCGGAAGCGGTCCGCTCGACCGGCAGGGCGTCGAATTTTTCTTCCGGTGAGAATTCTGCTGCCAGGCCTTCACCTCTGGCCCTGTGGGTGCGCGCAATCAATTCGGGCAGCTGGTGATAGGCCTGGGGTCCGACAACCAGATCCACCGCTGGCTGGCGGCGCATGATCTCGGCCCCCTCGGCCTGGGCCACGCAGCCAGCCACGGCGACCGTCATCACGCCATCGCCCGCCTCGGCTTTCCGCGCCTTCATCAGCCTGATCTGGCCCAGCTCCGAATAGACCTTTTCGGTTGCCTTCTCCCGGATGTGACAGGTGTTCAGCACCACCAGATCGGCGCCTTCGGGCTCGTCGGTCATGCCATAGCCAAGCGGCCGCAGGACATCGGCCATGCGCTCGCTGTCATAGACGTTCATCTGACAGCCGTAGGTCTTGATATAGAGGCGCTTAAGGGGCGCTGGGGTGCTCATGCGGGCGTTATGGGGCGCAGGCGCCGGACTCGCAAGGGTTGGGGCGTCGCTCGGCAGGCCAGAGCAGTGCGCCAGCGACGCTTGCCCCCGTCTTGACCCCTGAAGGCGCCCGGCGCAGAAGCGGGCGGTGAGTGAGCCCGCACCCCCTGAAGCCTCGCCGCCTGCCCGCCGGGGCGGTCTTATCCGGTCGTCGCTGATCTTTTCCGGCCTGACCCTGGTCAGCCGGTTCATGGGGCTGGCGCGGGATCTGGTGATCACTGCCCGGCTGGGGGCCAGCCAGACCATTGCAGCCGACGCCTATTATACGGCCCTGAGCTTTCCCAACCTGTTTCGCCGGATCTTCGCCGAAGGCGCCTTTGCGGCGGCCTTTGTTCCCGCCTACAGCCGCACCCTGGCGGCCGAGGGCGAAGCGGTGGCCGACCAGCTGGCGGTGGACGCCATGGCGGCCCTGGCGGCGGCGACCCTGGTCCTGACCCTAGCCTTCCAGCTGGCCATGCCCTGGCTGATGTATCTTATCAATCCGGGCTACGCGGCCGACCCGGAGAAGTTCAAGCTGGCCTGGATGCTGACACAGGTCACCATGCCCTATCTGCCCTGCATGGCCATAACAGCCCTGCTGTCGGGGGTGCTGAACGCCCGGGGACGGTTCATCCTTTCCGGCGCGGCCCCGACGGTCCTGAACGCTGCCATGCTGCTGGCGGTGATCCCTCAGAAGGACCCGGTGGCCGCCGCCTGGGCGGCAAGCTGGGGCGTCCTGGCTGCCGGCGTGGCTCAGGCGGGTCTACTCTGGTGGGGCGCGCGCAAGGCCGGCGCCAAGCTGTCCCTGCGGCTGCCGCGCCTGACCCCGGAGATCAAATCCCTGATCATGCTGGCGATTCCCGGCGCCATTGCCGCCAGCGTCACCCAGATCAACATCTTCATTTCCGGGGTCCTGGCCAGCCAGATGGCCGGCGCCCGGGCCTGGCTCAATGTGGCCGACCGGCTCTACCAGCTGCCGCTCGGCCTGGTCGGCGTGGCCATCGGGGTGGCCCTGTTGCCAAGGCTTGCCCAGGCGCTGGGCAGAGGCGACGCAAAGGACGCCCAGGACAGCACAGACCTGGCGATCGTCGTCTCCCTGGCCCTGGCCCTGCCGGCGGCGGCCGGCATGATGGCGGTTCCGCACTATCTGATCGATGGGCTGTTCACCCGGGGCGCCTTCACCGATTTCGACGCCCGCCAGACGGCCCTGGCCCTGTTCCACTATGGTTGGGGGACGCCGGCCTTCATCCTGGCGCGTGTGCTGTCGCCGGTGTTCTTTGCCCGGGCCGACACCAAGGCGCCGATGCGATTCGCCCTGATCTCCGTGGCGATCAACATCGTGCTGGGGGTGGCGCTGTTCCAGGTCATCGGCTTTGCGGGCATCGCCGCTGCGACGGCCATAGCCAGTTGGGTCAATGTCGGCCAGATGGTCTGGACCCTGCATCGGCGCGGCGACTATCGACCCTCCCCTCAGGCCTGGAACAAGATGGCCCGGGTGGCGCTGGCCAGCCTCGTGCTGGGCGGTCTGCTGTGGTTCGCTGGTCTGAACAGGGCTGTCATAGAGGCGCCACTAGCGGGTTTCTCCTTCGTTGGGCTGGGCGCCAAGGAGGTCGGGGTGCTGGCCCTGGTGTTGGCGGCGGCGGCCGTCTATCCCGTCCTGGTTCTGGTCTCCGGCGGCCTGACCCTGGCCGAGATCCGGGCCATGGTGCGGCGCAGGCCGGGCGCGCCGCCGGCCGAACTGCTCTGAAGGCCGGAATCAGCTCTTCTAGAAGGGCACTTCCGGCGGCGGAGGCGCAGCCGTCTTTTCCTGCACAAGATCGCCGATCGGGTCGTTGGCGACCGGCTTTGCGACCGTCGGCGCAGGACTGGCGGGCCGGGGAGTCTGGCTGGTCGCGATCGATGCAGCGGTCTTGGCCTCCGCCGGCTTCTGTTCAGCGACCTCGGCGGGCGCAGCCAAGGCCTTCTGGACTGCCCGGTCGCCCGGTCCGGGCGTGAAGGCTACGGCATCAGGCGGACCGGGCATGAGCGGAACCGTGGCCCTGGCCTGGCCGCCCTCCCATTCCGGAGCAATACGCCTGAGCGAATCACTCAGTCCCATCCACACGCCAACGGCCGCGCAGCCTGCCAGGCCGATGAGGACCAAACGAAGAGTCCGGGAGGAAATCCTGTCCATGCGGTCACATTAGCGACTGTTCATCGCCCGGAAAAGAGACCGGTTCCAGCCAGACCTGTTTGAAAACTGGACGCAGGAGTCCAATTGAGCCTTGCTGCCGGCGAAACTTGGCAGTATCGAAAATCAGACGGCGGCGTCCAATTTTACTCCCAGTGTGCGGACAGTTTTCCTATGGCCCCAATTTCCCGACAGCGGCTGGTTCCGATGATCGTTGCCGGTTGCGCTGGCGTGGCCATCCTGATCGGCGGGGGTCTCTGGTGGCATGACAAACAGAGCTTCGAAAAGACGGACAACGCCTTCGTCCAGGCCGACACGGTCCAGGTGAGCCCGCAGGTGTCGGGCTATGTCACCGAAGTGCTTGTGGCCGACAACCAGCGGGTCGAGGCTGGCCAGGTGATTGCGCGGATCGATCCGGCCTCGATCCAGGCCCGGCTGGACCAGGCCATCGCCAATGCCCGCGCCCTGGATGCCGATGTCCAGGCCGTGGATGACCGGGCCGCCCTGGAACAGGCGATGATCGCCCAGCGGGCCGCCGGTGTGTCCAGCGCCAGGGCGGACGCCGGCCGGGTGGCTGTGGATTCGCGCCGCTACAGCGACCTGGCCCAGAAGGGCTGGGTCTCCGAGCAGAAGCTGCAGGCGGTCAAGGCCAGCGAGATGCAGTCGGCCGCCAGCGTGGCCGCCGCCGAGGCGGCCCTGGTGGCGGAGCAGCGGGTGGCGCAGTCCCTGGGTTCGGCCCGGGCCCAGAAGGTGGCCCAGGTCCAGGCGGCCCAGGCGGTCGTCGACCAGGCGCGGATCGACCTGGAGCGTACGGTGATCCGGGCGCCGGCGGCCGGGGTGGTCGGGGCCAGGACCGTGCGGCCCGGCCAGCTGGTCCAGCCCGGCCAGACCATGATGGTCATCGTGCCCCTGGGCCAGACCTTCGTCGTGGCCAACTTCAAGGAGACCCAGCTGGCGCGGCTGCGGATCGGCCAGCCAGTGGAGATTCATGCCGACGCCTTCGGCAAACAGTCCCTGGCCGGCCGGGTCGAGAGCTTTGCCCCGGCCACCGGCGCCGAGTTCGCCCTGATCCCGGTGGAAAACGCCGTCGGCAATTTCACCAAGATCGCGCAGAGGGTGCCGGTGCGCATCACGGTGACGGGCAACCCGTCCCTGGCCGGGGCGCTTCGGCCGGGTCTTTCGCTTGAGGTCAAGGTCGATGTTCGGGTGCGGGGGGGGCTGAGCTTTGCAGAGTCCGGCGCGCCACAGCCCCAGGTCGCCAGCCAGCCTGATCCCCGGCCATGACCGACGCCGCCCTGCCAGCCGGCGGCGCAGGGTCCGTCCCGACGGCGCCCGCCGCGCCCTCGACCGTCCACTGGGGCAAGCTGTTCCTCGGCTTTGGCGGCATGGTCATCGGCCAGTTCATGGCCATTCTCGATATCCAGATCGTCGCCGCTTCCCTGCCCCAGATCCAGGCCGGGATCAGCGCCAGCGCCGATCAGGTGAGCTGGATCCAGACCGCCTATCTCATCCCTGAAGTGGTGATGATCCCCCTGTCGGCCTATCTGTCCCGGCTCTGGGGCACCCAGCGGGTGTTCATGGTCAGCTGCGCAGGCTTCGTGATCATGAGCGTGGTGGCCGGCATGTCGACCAGCATCGAGTTCATGATCTTCGCCCGGGCCCTGCAGGGGTTCATCGGCGGGGCCATGGTGCCGACGGTGTTCGCCACGGCCTTTACCGCCTTTCCGCCGGAGCGGCGGGTCACGGCCAATGTCATTACCGGCATGATCGTCACCCTGGCCCCTACGGTGGGACCGACGCTTGGCGGGCACCTGACCGAATGGCTGTCCTGGCGCTGGCTGTTCTTCATCAATGTGGGCCCCGGCCTGCTGTCGCTGTTCCTGGTCGGGCGCTATGGCAATTTCGACAAGGGCGACCGGTCCCTGGCCAAGGGGTTCGACTGGTTTGGCCTGGTCGCCATGACGGTCTTCCTGATCAGCCTGCAGTACGTGGTGGAGGAAGGCGGCAAGGACAACTGGTTCAAGGACGATGTCATCCTCTGGCTGACCGTCCTGGCCGTGGTGACCGGCGTCACCTTCGTCTGGCGGACCCTGACCTATTACAGGCCGCTGGTGCAGCTGAAGGCCTTTTCGGACCGCAACTTCACCCTCGGAATCCTGATGACGGCGGTGTCGGGGGCCAGCCTCTATGGCGGCACCTTCCTGATGCCGCTGTATCTGGGGCGGATCCGGCAGTTTTCGGCGGCCGAGGTCGGCACCACCATGCTGGTCTCCGGCCTGGCCATGTTCCTGACCGGACCGGCCATCGGCAAGGTCGTGCGACAGCTGGATGCGCGGATTCCCATGATTGTCGGCTTCTCGATGATCGCCTGGGGCATGTGGCTGGGCCACGACATCAACGGCGAATGGGGGTTTGCCGAGTTCGCCATCCTCCAGGCCTTCCGGGGCTGCGGGGTGATGATCGCCATGATCGCCACCACCCAGCTGACCATGTCGACCCTGCCCCAGGCCATGATCAAGGACGCCTCGGGCATGGTGAACCTGTCTCGAAACACCGCGGGGGCCATCGCCATGGCCTATCTGTCGACCACCCTGACCACCCAGACGGCGGTTCACATGAACAGCCTGGCCTCCCGGGTGACCATCGCCTCGGTGGAGGCCCAGCAGATGATCGCCGGCCTGACGGCCCGGATGGAGCAGCTGGGGGTCAGCGACCCGGCCGGAGCCGCCCGCAAGGCCTTTCACTACATGCTGAATCAACAGGCCAGCATCCTGGCCTTTGGCGACGGGTTCCAGGTCCTGGCCCTGGCCGGCGGTCTGGCGGCGGTGCTGGCCCTGTTCGCCAAGCCGGTCCCGGCCCCGGCCGACGCGCCGCCCCCGGACGCCCACTGACATGGCGCGGCTGACCGGACAGATCGATCTGGCCAAGACCGAGGCCATCCTCGACGCCGCGGCCGAGGTCCTGGCCGAGCGCGGCCTGGCGGCGCCCATCGAGGAGATCGCCCGCCGGGCCCATGTCTCCAAACAGACCATCTACAACCGCTACGGGGCCAAGACCGAGCTGGTCAGGGCCCTGGTCTCCCGGCGGGTGGAATCCATGACCGCCCCCTTGCGGGCCCCCGGCGCCGAGGACCATCCGGAAGAGACCCTGACCGCCTATGCCCGGACCCTGCTGGAAGTCATCGCCTCGGGCGGCTATTCGGTGCTGCGCCTGTCGATCCAGAGCGCCGCCGAACTGCCTGACCTGGCCCGGGAGGTGTTCGAAAGCGGCCCCCTTCGGTCCCGCGGACAGCTGGCCGCCTTCCTCGAGATGGAGACCCGCATGGGCCGTCTGAAGGTGGACAACCCGATGCAGGCGGCGGAGTTCTTCGGCGGCATGGTGCTGGGGCTTCGCCAGACCAGGGCCCTGCTGCAGATGGACTGCGACCTGACCGAGGCGGAGATCGACCGGATCGCCAGCTCGGCGGCCCGGGTCTTCATGCGGGCCTATGCGGCGGACTGAAAGTCCTGGTCCAGGTCACCCGGCCGGATTGGCCAGTTCGTCGGGCAGGCCCATCATGTGGAAGCCGGCGTCGACATGGATCACCTCGCCGGTGGTCGACATGCCCAGGTCCGACAGCAGCCAGAGGGCGCAGCCGGCCACGCCTTCCATGGTGGTGTCTTGCTTCAGGGCGCTGAACATCCGGCCCTGGCTGAGCAGGCCGCGGCCGCCGCTGATGCCGGCCAGGGACAGGGTGCGCATGGCCCCCGCCGAGATGGCGTTGACCCGGATTCCCTTGGGGCCGAGGTCGCGGGCGATATAGCGGGTGGCCGCCTCCAGCGCCGCCTTGGCCACGCCCATGGTGTTGTAGTTGGGAATGACCCGCTCGGACCCCAGATAGGTCATGGTCACCATGGAGCCGCCCGGCTTCATCATCCGGGACGCCCGGTTGGCCGCATCGACAAAGCTGAAGGCCGAGATGTTCATGGCCCGCAGGAAGCCCTCTCGGGTGGTGTTCTCGACAAAGCTGCCCTTAAGCTCGTCCTTGTTGGCGAAGGCGATGGAATGGACCAGGAAGTCCAGTTCACCGAACCGCGCCTGCAGGTCGGCGAAGGCCGCATCCATCGAGGCGTCATCGGTCACCTCGCAGGGGATGAAGTCCACCACCCCCAGCTCCTCGCCCAGCGGCCGGACCCGCTTTTCCATGTCCGGCAGATAGGCAAAGGCCAGTTTCGCCCCCTGGGCGGCCAGCTGCGCGGCAATGCCAAAAGCGATGGAGTTGCGGTTGGCGACCCCCATGACCAGGCCGCATCTGCCCGCCATGAGCTCGCCCTTTGGGAAGCTGTAATCTTCGGCCATGGATCGTCTCCGGAAAAGTCTGTCGGCGGTTTATAGGCGGTTCGGGGCCGCTTTCCATCGTAACAATCTTCGTCAGTCTGAGTAGCGGTCGCAGACCGCGTGTCGAAGACCGCAGGCTGTTTCCACATCGGGCCTGTTCAGCGGTCGCCGGCCTGCGTGCTTCGACACGCCCCTGACGGGGCTACTCAGCATGACGAAGATTCTGTGCCTGTTCCCGCTCGCTGTTTGCCGTTGCTTTCCGTCAGAGAACGCCTGCGAAACTTCGGGGGCTGTTCCGGAGTAGTGCGGCCTGCGGGCTGGAAGCTGGGTTCGTCCGGGAGAGGGATTCAAGTCTCTGAATTGATGGGGGTTATGGCGGTTCTCCGTGCCGGTTGACCGCGGTCGCCGGCCCTTTCGCCCGGCGTCGGCCCGGTCGCAAACGTCCGGTTTCAGGGCGGCTTTTGCCCGGGTTTTGTCCGGTTCCTGTCCTGTTTTCATACCCTTCCGTATCGCTCTGACGGCCATTCTGTCGGATTTTTCCGGCTGTGCGGCTGGGTGGAACATGGCGTCTCCGGATGGCTCGAAGCGCGGGGTCAGTATAGCAATTCCTTCGCCCCTCCGGGGAGAAGGTGGACCGCGAAGCGGGCCGGATGAGGGGTCTTTCCGCGCGGCAGGCGCCTGAAAGTCATTTCGGATCACACCCTTACTGCCGGCGCGGCCCCTCATCCGTCGGCTTCGCCGACACCTTCTCCCTCGAGGGGAGAAGGGATTTTGGACGGGTGTTGTCCGGGTGGTCGCCGATTTCGGTATCGATGAAGTCCGGGTGGTCGCCGGTTTCGGTAACGGTCGAACCGGGGTTCTGGCGGATTTTTCCCGGGGGCCTTGCGAGGTCTTCGAAGCGGGAGAGATGATTATCCCATGGAAGGCGGCGTCCGTTCCTGAGAGACCGTAACCCTTCACGCCTTCGGAGGCCCAATCAGCATGACCTTCTTCGACGCCGCGATCCGCAGCCCTCGCCTGGTCGGCGTCGCCTGCGCGACGGGCGCGGTCGCGCTGGGCCTTGTCTATCTGGTGCTGGCGGGGGCGCCGGCGCGTTATCTGGTGATCAATCCTGCCGCCCTGGCAGTCGGCCTGGCCCTGTCGGGCCTGGTCAGCCAGAGCCTGTTTGCAGGGCGGCGCTGGACCGGCGCCGTGATCCTGGCCATGGCCGGCGGCCTGCTGGCCACCGCCCTGTCTGGCGTCAGCCTGGACGGCGCGACCCGTTGGGTGCGGCTGGGCGGACTTTCGATCCAGCCGGGCCTTGTCCTGCTGCCGGTGATGGTGGTCGCCTTTGCGCAATGCCGCAATCGGTCAGCGACGGCGGGCATGATGGTCGCCGCCGCCGCTATGGCGATCCAGCCTGACCGGGCCCTGGCGGGGATGCTGGCGGCCGGCCTGGGGGTCCTGGCGATGCTGCGCCCTGACCGGTCGGTCCTCGCGGCGCTGGGCGCCAGCCTCGCCGGTTTCGCCGTGACCCTGGCCAGGGCCGACCGGCTGCCGGCGGCGGCCCATGTCGAGGGGGTCCTCTATTCGTCCTTCGAGGTTCAACTGCTGGCCGGGCT
>CAMAVA010000012.1 GCA_945861515.1 Brevundimonas vancanneytii
GCCTATGCCATGGCCTCGACCACCACCGGGCGGCTGTCCTCCTCCGATCCCAACCTGCAGAACATCCCGATCCGCACCGAGGAAGGCCGCAAGATCCGCAAGGCCTTCATCGCCGAGCCGGGCCATGTGCTGATCAGCGCCGACTACAGCCAGATCGAGCTGCGTTTGTTGGCCCATGTCGGGGAAATCCCGCAGCTGCAGGCCGCCTTCCGGCAGGGTCTGGACATCCATGCCATGACCGCCTCGGAGATGTTCAACACCCCCATCGAGGGCATGCCGTCCGACATCCGGCGCCGGGCCAAGGCGATCAATTTCGGCATCGTCTATGGCATCAGCGCCTTTGGCCTGGCCAACCAGCTGTCGATCCCCCAGGCCGAGGCCGGGGCCTATATCAAGACCTATTTCGAACGGTTCCCCGGCATCGCCGCCTATATGGACCGGATGCGCGCCCAGGTGCGGGAGCATGGTTTTGTCACCACCATCTTCGGCCGCCGGATCAATATCCCCGACATCCGCGCCAAGAGCGTCGGCCAGAAGCAGTTTGCCGAACGGGCGGCCATCAATGCCCCGCTTCAGGGCGCCGCCGCCGACATCATCCGCCGGGCCATGGCCCGCATGCCGGCTGCCTTGAAGGCGGCCGGCCTGAAGGGCCGCATGCTGCTGCAGGTCCATGACGAACTGGTGTTCGAGGCCCCTGCCGAGGAGGCCGAGGCCACCTGCGCCCTGGCCCGGGCGGTCATGGAAGGCGCCGCCCTGCCCGTCATCGAGATGAGCGTGCCCCTGGTCGTCGAAGCCCGCGCTGCAGCCAACTGGGATGAGGCGCATTGAGGGTGCGTGCTTCGATTCCGGTCTTTAGAACGCCCGTTTGAAAGGAAGATACTTCAGCCAAATCAGATATTTCGTCATGCTGAGTAGCCAGTGCAGCGGGCGTGTCGAAGCACGCAGGCTCGAATCCGTCCGAATTGCAGCTGATGACCGCTGAACTGGACGCCTGTATTGAAGCGGCGGAGGATCACTCGTAGCCAAAGTCTGGAAGCGACCGAAGTCTATAGGCTTTGCGATCTGGTAAAGGGATGTCAAATCTGGGTGTGGCCGCAAGCAGCACCGCTCTGGGGTCCAGCCTGCGCCGTCCGGGGTTCGACCCTTCCCACTCAACTGCGCTCACCAGAACAGCACAATTCCGGCCTTGAACGGTGACCATCTGGGGGCCGTCCTTGAGTACCGCCCGCAACAACTCATTGAAGCGCCCCTCGATCTGTTCTGCAGGCCATGGCTTCATCGCGGGCTCCTGAAGGTCCTGGTCGGAATGGGCGTGCGTGCTTCGACACGCGGTCTGCGACCGCTACTCAGCATGACGAAAAACCTAAACATTACCGCATACGGGCGATTTCTCGCCACGTGATGGGTCGGCAGGACGATGCACGCAAGCGCTACCCCAGGGCCGCCGCCTGAGCTGCGATCCGCTGGATCAGGGTCGGGGTCAGGTAGCCGTCGGCGGGCAGGCCATTGGCCTTTTGCCAGGCCCGGACGGCCACCCGGCTCTTCGGTCCGATCGCCCCGTCCACACCGCCGGTGTCAAAGCCCAGCTTGATCAGGGACTGCTGGGCCAGGATCCGGTCTGACAGGGACAGGGGAATTTCCACCGGCCAGGGGGTCGCCAGGGGCCCGTCGCCGGAAAACCTCAGGCCCAGCAGTCCGACGCCGAGCGCATAGGCCGTGGAATTGTTGTAGCGCATGATCACCCCGTGGTTGGGGAAGATCAGGAAGGCCGGGCCATTGCCGCCGGAGGGCAGGATCAGGCTGGCGCCGGAGGCCTGGTCCGCCGCCGACCAGGGCAGGCCGTCGGCCCGCACCACCCCGCGCTGGATCCAGACGGACAGGGGCTCCCGCGCCTGTTCGGTCAGGCCCAGGTCCAGGCCCGGCGGCAGCCGCACCTCCCGCGACCAGCTTTCGCCCCGCTTCCAGCCGGCCCTGGCCAGGTAGTTGGCCGTGGAGGCCAGGGCGTCCGGGGTCGAGCCCCAGATGTCGCGAAGGCCATCGCCATCGCCGTCCACGGCGGTGGACAGAAAGACGCCTGGCAGGAACTGGGTCTGGCCCATGGCGCCGGCCCAGCTGCCCTTCAGTCCGGCCCGGCTCTGCTGGCCGCTGCCAATGATGGTCAGGGCCGAGATCAGTTCGGACTCCGCCCAGGCCCGCCGGCGGCCGTCCGCCGCCAGACTGGCCAGGGACCGGACCACATCCATGTCACCCTGCAGCTTGCCAAAGGCCGATTCCATGGCCCAGACGGCCAGAATGATATCGCGCGGCACGCCGTAACGGGTCTCGAGCCCGGGCAGATAGTCCAGGCTCTGGCGAAACTGCCGGCCCTGGGTGATCCGCACCTCCGAGACCGTGCCTTTCACATAGTCGCCCACCGGCTTGGAGAACTCCGGCTGCTTGCCGTCCAGGGCCGCCGCCCGGGGGTCGGGCGTCAGGCCGGCCAGTTCCCGGTCCAGCAGCTGGGGCGACAGGCCCGCAGCCAGGGCCCGGCCGCGAAAGGCATGGAGCCAGCTGTCAAAGGACAGATCGCCCGACACGACAGGCGGCGGCATTGCGGCCGGCGCCACAACGGCAGCCGACACCGGCGTGACCGCCATCGGCGGCGGCGCCGCCGGAGCCAGCCCCAGGGACGGTTCCAGATTGGGATCGGCGCAGCCGGCCAGGGTGAGCATCAGAAGGAGGCGTAGGTCCATGGGCTCAAACTAGCCGCAAGGCGGCTCCGGACTCAATCACAACCCTGACAACGGCCCGTATCGCCGGTCTGGCGGGCTATTTCTGAAGCCTGAAAACAAACTGGCCGGTGTCGCCGGGCTTGTTGATCATCCGGCCGGCCAGACTGGTCGTGCTGACCCACCGGGCGAGGTACAGGGCATAGCCGCTGTTGACGGCATACATGATGCGGTCCTCGTCCTGCAGCCAGCGGGCGTCGTCATAGGTCGCGCCGTTATAGCCATAGGTCAGGGTGCAGTCGGCCTTGAACACGATGGTCATGTCGTAGGTGTCGCCGTCCTGCCAGACCGTATTGCCGCGAAAGGTCTTGCCGGCCACGGAGGTGGCCCGGCCGGGATCGCCACATTTGGCGGCCGGTTTCGCGGCCGGGGATGCCGTCTGGGCCGGCAGAGAGAGGGCGGGGGCCGCCGCGGTTGCAGCAGGGGCCGCGACGAAAACGAACAGGGTCGCGGTGACCAGGATCGAGGGGCGCATGGGACTTCGCTCCGTTGCAAGTCAGACCAGGACTCTAGTGCGGGTCCAGGCGGCCGGAACCCTCAGGAAGGGGGGCAGGCCTTGCGATGTTAAATATCTTTGACATCATGTCTGAAATATTGCACATCGCTTCCGCACAATGGAGCGCAACGAGATGTCGTATCGGGAGAAAAGCGCCTGGGTGTCGCTGGTCAGCACCCTTCTCATCTGGGGCGGCTATTTCGTCGCCCTGTTCCGGGGCTTGCTGTCGGGCCAGGCCGGCCTGATGAGTTTCGCCGGACTGTTTGTCGGCTGCATCTTCCTGGTGGTGGTGGTCCAGGTGGTCCTGGCGATCCTGATTGCCCTGCAGTCACCGTCGGAAGCCGAGGCCGCGCCCGATGAGCGGGAACGGCGGATCGACGACCAGGCCGGCCGCCGCGCCTACTGGGTCCTCAGCAGCCTGACCCTCACCCTGGTGCTCTGCCTGCCCGTCGCCCTTCTGCTCTGGCCGGCCTTCCGGCAGGGGCCGGGCCCCCAGGGCCTGATGCTGGCGGCCAGCGGCGTTTTCCTGGCCATCACCCTGGCCGAGGTGGTGCGGTCGGCCAGCCAGGTGCTGGACTATCGCAGGCTGGCCTGATCCATGGCCAGGGGATCATTGCAGAACCAGGTCCGCCGCCTCCGGTTCGACCATGGCGAGATGACCCAGGCAGACCTGGCCAGCCGCATCGGCGTCACCCGCCAGACCATCGCCGCCATAGAGCAGAACCGCTATGCGCCGTCGCTCGAGGCGGCTTTCCGGATTGCCCATGTCTTCGGCGTCGGGATCGACGAGGTGTTCCAGTGGACGCCGTAACCTCGTGGTCGAGGGCCGCGCCATGGTGCAGAGAGCGGTTGGCGCACTTCGGGTTCGGCGCAGTCGGGATCAAGATCAGATCGCTATGGCGACGTCTTCGGGCTCCGCGTCCACTGCGGCGCTGATCGCGGCAAACAGCTGGCCGACCTCGATGGGCTTGGCCACGAAGCCGTTCATGCCGGCAGCGATATAGTTTTCCACCTGGTGGGTCATGGCATTGGCGGTGAGGGCGATGACCGGCGTGGCGGGCCGTCCGGTCTCGGCTTCCCGGCGTCGGATCTCGCGGGTTGCGGCGACGCCGTCCATGACCGGCATCTGGACATCCATCAGGATCACATCCCAGTCACATTGCGCCCAGGCGGTCAGGGCCTCCTCACCATTACCGACACACACGGGATTGAGACCCGCCTGGCCCAGAAGCGTCTTCAGCACCAGCTGGTTCACCGGGTTGTCTTCCGCCGCCAGGATGCGCAGGGGTCGGTCATCGAAACCGCACTCCGGCCCCATGTCCCGGGTTGCTGCAGGGACGGCTTGGGCGGACTGCGGCAGTGGCAGGTCCACCGTGAAGCAGCTTCCAAGGCCGACCGCGCTCTCGGCCCTGATCTCGCCGCCCATGGCCAGACAAAGCTCCCGGCAGATGGACAGGCCCAATCCCGTCCCGCCAAATCGGCGAGTGGTCGAGGCGTCGGCCTGGACGAACTTGTCGAACAGGCGATCGATTCTCTCCGGGTCCATGCCGATGCCCGTGTCGGAAACCGTGATCCTCATCCGGTCCTCGACCCGGTCGACCTGGACCCGCACCGACCCGGCGCTGGTGAACTTCAGAGCGTTGGAGATCAGGTTGAACAGAATCTGGCGAACCCGGACGGGATCGCCGCGATAGGCGCCCAGGGCCAGCGGCGCGATTTCGACGCTGAAATCCAGTCCCCGGTTGCCGGCCAAGGGCTTGAAAGTGTCCCTGACTCCATGGACCAGCGGCTCCAGGTCGAAAACAACCGCTTCCAGTTCCAGTCCCCCGGCCTCGATCTTGGAGAGGTCCAGGATATCGTTCAGAATCGTCAGCAGGGTGGCGCCAGACTGTCCGATCACCTCGAGCCGCTCGCGCTGCAGCCCGGCCGGGGTGTCGCGCTGCATGGCCTGAACCATCCCCAGCACGCCCTTCAGGGGCGTACGAATCTCATGGCTGACGGTCGCCAGAAACTCGCCCTTGGCCCGGTTGGCCGTCTCGGCCGCATCAAGCGCCTCTTGTTGGGCCTTTGCGGCGCGCTGCACTTCGGTCATGTCGACAAAGGTGGCGATACAGTTGCTCCAGGGGTTCTTGCCCTCCGGGACCGTGCGGATATGGACGCAGACCTCGACCGTTGAGCCGTCAGTGCGCAGGACCTTTGCGTAGAACGGCGGAAAGCTTCCATCGGGCCGAAGACCATCCAGGCTTTCGCAGAAGCCGGTCAGGAAACTGGTGTCAAAATGGCGCGCAGCGACCGAGCCTTCAAAGCCGGTGACCCCGTACAGTTCCTCGGCGGTCTTGTTGGCGCCCAAGAGGAAAAGCGCCGAGATGGCGTCCTCGACCCTTTCTATCTTGCCGCGCAGGGCCTGGCCTAACGCCCTGTCCCCTGCCTCGACATGGGGTTGAAGCAGGTCGTAGATGCCGGCGGCGCTGAAGTTGATCTGGGGCAGGGGGCTCTGGTCGAACAGCATTCTCCAGAGGGCGGCGCTCTGACGCAGCTTTTCCTGGGTTTCATTCAGGTGACGCCGGGCTGCCAGCATTCGGGTCACCCCCTCGGCCGCGAAGCCAAGAGCAATGACCAGGACCAGGCCGACTGGGACGAGACGCAGGTTTAGGGGATTGGGCCCGAGCAGGACAATGGCCAGGACCACAAGGCCAGGAAGAGCGCCGCCGACCACGAATCCTGTCTGGGACTGATAGGCGTTGGTCTGGGCGAAGAAGATCACCGACAACCAGACCAGGATGGCGCAAAGGGCGCCCTCGAAGGAACCGGACAGCCAGAGCATGGCGCCCATGCCCACCCAGGAGGCGCCTGCCGCAGCCAGACAGCCGACGTGCCACAGTCGTGTGGGCCAGCCCACTACCTGTCGAAGATACTGCCTGCGCGTGGCGAACCAGGCGACGATTTCGATGGCCACGCCAAGCACCGCCCAGCTCAGGCAGAGGCTCCAGGGCAACATCTGAGCGAACACCACCCCGACGCCGCTGGTCACGATCACCCGCAGGGCAAACCCTGCGTGCGTACTTACGGCCAGTTCGTCCAGCCCTTCGTCGAGGATTTTCTGCAAAGCGCAGGCCCTTCTCTTGTCAGGGCAGTCTGGGGCCAATGGCTTGACATCGCGTTACTTCCAAATTCGTTCGTGAATCCTGTCGGCAGCAGCAGGTTCGACTGGCGACGAGAGGTTGTGGGGATCCCGGGGCGCCTCTCGCTATGGTCGATGCGGCGATCATCGGCCGGCCTGGAGCGGCCGCAGGATGTTGCAGGTCAGTCTGGCGCCAGGCCGTCCCGGGCCTCCAGGGCGAATTCTATCCGCCGGATGAGCCGCGCCTGTTCTGACGGCGACACCCCCGCCAGGAGGACAAGACCGCAGCCCATGGGCAGAAACGGCGCTGCCGCCGCTGTCAACGCTTCGGGGGACAGGCCGGCCAGCCGGGCATAGTCCGACTTCAGGGCGGCAAAGACCGCCCTCGGCCGTTCCGGGTCGGCCACCCGGTCAGCAACGATCTCGGTCAGCAGGATCTCGCAGAGGCACAGGTCATAGGCGGCTGGCGCGCAGACCGCGCCAAACCAGTCAATCAGCCCGGGTCCCTGGGCCGTCATGATCACGTTGCCCGGGTGAAGATCACTATGACACAGGGCGTCTCCGGCCGGCAGGCCGTCGATCAGCGACAGGAGGCCCCTGGCGATAGGGGCCGGGATCCGCTCTCCGGCATCTTGAAAATTGGCGGCTAGCCAGTCCCGAAGGGAAGGCAGGGCGGCGGGCGCCGGCGTCCTGTGAAGCTGCAGGGCCAGGGTTGCCAGCACCGCCCCGGTCTCGGCCGGCGTCATGGCCCCAGTCCGGGACAGATGCATCAGGGTCGGCCCGTCCAGCCGCGACAGGACGAGGCCGTTCCGCCCGTCCAGAACCACCTCGTCCAGCACTTCCGGCGCCGGCGCGCCCGCCGCAAAGACCGCCCGGGTCATCCGGGCCTCATGGCGGATCAGCCGTCCCGAAACCCCGGCCCTGAACAGCTTGACCACCTGTCCGGGCGCGAAAGCATAGACCTCGGCAAAGGCCCCCTCGCCGATTTTTGCACCCGGAAGCTCTGCCATCCGACAGTGGTATAGCCGGCTTCGTTGCCGTTCAATCGTCCGGGCGCTGTAGTCGACAGGCTGGCGACACCGACTTTCGGTCGCAAAATGAGTCTGATAGACAGATCGCCGTCCCGGGATGGGTCGCGCAACAACGCGAACAGCAGAGCCAGCCGGACCTGACGGGGATGGGTATGAAGCCTGGAAAGGCCGAGGTTCGGGTCGAGAACGCCCTCCGATTTGAGCGTGAAGGTCTGATGCAAAGGGCGGAGCGGGAGTATCGCTCGGCCCTGGAGGCGGCCCCAAGGCACTTGATTGCCCTCAACAATCTGGGAACTCTCTATGCGTCGCGGCGACGATTTACAGAAGCCGCGCAGATGTTCCGGCGAGCCCTTGCCGCCCACCCCGAAGATCTGCCCTCGAACATCAACCTTGCGGGCGTCTTGCGCGAGCTTGGACAGGAAGCCCAGGCTGTTCAAGCGCTCGAACGGGCCCTGGCCCTCGACCCCGGTTCGAGAATGGCCCGGATAAACCTGGCGAACCTGCTACGCTCCATGGGCAGGCTGACCGAGGCCAGGCCGCATTACCAGACCTTGCTGAAGGCCAACAGCGAGGATGGCCTGGCCCGATGGAATCTGGCCGCGCTTGAGGGATTGTCCGGTGATCTTCGGGCGGCTTTTTCGGGATTCGCAGCGCACCATGAGCGAGAACCGGTTGCGCCGCCGCCGCCTCTGCCTCGATGGCGCGGAGAACCTCTGGTGGGCCGCAGCATTCTCCTGATCAGCCACCAAGGCTTTGGTGATACGATCATGTTCGCCCGCTTTGCCGATCGGCTGACAAGACTCGGCGCCCGGGTCGTCATCTGGGCGGAGCCGCCGCTTCAGCCTCTCTTGCGTCGCCTGACCGGCGTCGATCTGTTCGAGCCGGTCAAGACGCCCCTGTCCCAGATCGACTTCTGGTATCCCCTTGAAGACCTGCCCGCCGCCCTCGAGGTCGGGTCAACCGACTTGCTCTGGCCCGGCGCCTACCTGTCCGCATCCTCCGAAAAACAGGCGGACTGGTCGACCCGATTGGTCAGGCAGCCCGGCAAGCTCCGTGTCGGACTGGTTTGGGCCGGAAACCCCACCCATCCGGATGACCACAACCGCTCCATTCCGCTTGCGGCTCTGGTCACCGCACTGTCGACCGTCTCCGGCATCCACCTTCTCAGCCTTCAAAAGGGGCCGCGAAGCGAGGAGGCCGGGACCGCTGGAATCGAGCGAATTGACCAGGCCCTCAAAGACTTTGACGACACCGCGGGGGCGATCGCCAACCTCGATCTCGTGATCACTGTGGATACAAGTGTGCTGCACCTGACCGGCGCCATGGGCCGGGAGGCCTGGGGGCTTATTCCTTACGCACCAGATTGGCGCTGGATGCTGGGACGCGATGACTCCCCCTGGTATCCCACCGTCCGGCTCTTTCGACAGACGCAGCCCAGGTCCTGGGTCGAGGCGCTTGAAGCGGTTGCTTCGGCTCTGAAGAAGAAGGTGACCCGGGAAGCGGCCCTGGGCCCGGACCAGCTGGCTTCAGGGGGATAGGGGTTACCTCGGCGGACGTTCCACACGCCAATTCACCCCGCCAAGATTGACTCCGCCGCCCTGCCCCCCTATAGCCGCCCGCTCTGGTTCAACCGGGCCTGCGGCCGGCGTCTTTTCGCCGGGTTACGCACACCCGCTACAAGTAGACGGTCATGAAGGTCAGAAGCTCCCTCAAGTCGCTGAAGTCGCGCCACCGCGACTGCAAGCTGGTCCGCCGCAAGGGCGTGCTCTACGTGATCAACAAGACCGATCCGCGCTTCAAGGCCAAGCAGGGCTGATGACGGCCCCCGCCTGCGTCCTCTGGGATGTCGGCAACGTCATTGTCCGTTGGGACCCCCACCGGCTCTATGCAAAGATCTTTCCGGAACCGGATGCCCGCATCCGGTTCCTTTCGTCTGTCTGCACCATGGACTGGCATGGCGAGACGGACCGGGGTCTCAGCCCCGCCGAGAACACCGCCCGTCTGGTGGCCCTCCACCCGCAGTATGAGACCGAAATCCGCGCCTGGTGGGATCGCTGGGACGAGATGTTCGATGGCGCCATCCCCCAGACGGAAAGCGCCATGCAGGCCCTGGCCGCCCGGGGCGTGCCGCAGTTTGGCCTGACCAACATGTCGATAGAGGCCTGGCCCGCCGTCCAGGCCATGAGCCCGGTCTTTGGCCTGTTCCAGGATGTTGTGGTCTCCGCCCAGGAGCGGCTGATAAAACCTGACCCGGCCATCTATCGCCTGGCGGCGGCCCGCGCCGGCCACGCCCCCGGCCAGATCCTGTTTGTCGATGACAATGCCGCCAATATCGCCGCGGCCCGCGATCTGGGCTTCCATGTGCTGCATTTCACCGATCCGGACGCCCTGGCCGGGGTGCTGACGGGCCATGGCCTCATCTAGGCCTGGCTGAACAGGACAGGGCTGTTGTGGCGGCGCGTCGCCGGGGCTAGATCAACGCCCTTTCCTCCTTCCCCTTCCCGTGAGACCTTTTGACCATGGCTGACGACGCCTCCAGCGACGTTCTGAACGCAACTGCCCAGACGCAGCTCAAGACCATCATCGAGCGCATCGAGCGGCTCGAGGAGGACAAGGCGGGCGTCATGGCGGACCTCAAGGAGGTCTATGCCGAGGCCAAGGGCAACGGATTTGACGTCAAGATTCTCCGCAAGGTCGTCCGGCTGCGCAAGCAGGACAAGGCCAAGCGCGACGAGGAAGAGGCGCTGGTCGACCTTTACCTGTCGGCCATCGGCGGTCTGTGAAGGCAAAACCGCCAAAAGACCCCCGGGAACAGGCCCGCAAGGCGGCCCAGCGCTCGGCCCTCAACGCCCTGCGCAAGGCCCGCCGCACGGCCGACAAGGCCGGCATCGCCCTCTCGGACTGGGAGGGCGAGTTCCTGGGGTCGGTGGAAGACCGGGTAAAGACCTATGGCCGGGCCTTCGGCGACCCGGAACTGGGCGGCCCCGGCCAGGCCCTGTCGGCCATGCAGACCCGAAAGCTGAAGGAAATCGCCGCCAAGGCCCGGGGCGAAGAAAAAGGTCCGCCCGGGCGAAGGCCCTTTGGCCGCAAGACATGAAAAAGCTCGGCCGGAGCCGAAGGCCAGGAAAGGTGGAGCAGTCAGCGGCGTAGCGGCTGACTGTGGGGGTCCGCTCCGCAAAGCATGACCCGCCGCCCATGATCGCGGCCTAGACGCCACGGCCCTGTCGGCGTAACCGGAACCTCAAGGGCCCGGGACAATCCGGGGCGGGTCTTTCAGACCCGGCGGCGTCATCAGGACCTGAGGGGAACGAAACCATGAGCGACAGCATCGAGGTCGACTACATCATCGTCGGGGCCGGCAGCGCCGGCTGCGTTCTCGCCAACCGCCTGACCGCCGATGGCAAGACCCGGGTCCTGCTTCTGGAGGCCGGCGGCGACGACCGGCCGACCAAGAACCCCTCGCAGTTCCTTTCCAACATGATGATCCACATCCCGGTCGGCTACAGCCAGACCCTCAAGGATCCCAAGGTCAACTGGCTCTACGAGACCGAGCCGGACCCCACCACCGGCGGCCGCAGCCATGTCTGGCCGCGCGGCAAGGTCCTGGGCGGCTCCTCCTCGATCAATGGCCTGCTCTATATCCGCGGCCAGGACGCCGACTATGACAACTGGCGGCAGCTGGGTTGCGAAGGCTGGAGCTGGGACGATGTCCTGCCCTATTTCCTGCGCAGCCAGAACCAGGAACGGGACGCAGGCGCGGGCCCCGTCCTGCATGGCAAGGGCGGACCGCTGAACGTCTCCGACGTCACCACTACCCATCCGGTGTCGGACGCGGTGGTTGACGCCTGCGAACAGGCGGGAATTCCGCGCCGCGCCGACCTGAACGGCGGCGACCAGGAAGGGGTCAGCTACTATCAGCTGACCGTCAAGAACGGCCAGCGCTGCTCGGCGGCGGTCGCCTATCTGCATCCGGTCATGGACCGGGCCAACCTGCGTGTCGAGACCAACGCCCTGGCCTCCAAAGTGCTGTTCGAAGGCAAGCGCGCCGTGGGCGTGGCCTTCGTCCAGAACGGCGTCAAGCGCACGGCAAAAGCGGCCAGGGAAGTCATCCTGTCCGGCGGCGCCGTCAATTCACCCCAGCTCCTGCAGCTTTCAGGCGTCGGCCCGGGCGAGCTTCTGCGCAAGCACGGCGTCGAGGTGGTCGCAGACCTCCCAGGGGTCGGCGAGAACCTGCAGGACCACTATGTCATGAGCCAGCAGTACCGGCTCAAGGCGGGCGTTATCTCGGTCAATGAACTGACCCGCGGACCGCGCTTCATCGGCGAGGCCATGAAGTTCCTGTTCCAGCGCAAGGGTCTCCTGACCCTGTCGGCGGCCCATATCGCGGTCTTCTGCAAGTCGCGGCCGGACCTCGCCCACCCCGACATCCAGTACCACATCCTGCCGGCCACCATGAATGTCGAGAAGCTGACCAACGAGCAGAAGATGGAGCTGGAGGGTCAGCCCGGCCTGACCATCGCCCCCTGCCAGCTGCGGCCCGAAAGCCGCGGCCACATCCGCATCAAGTCGGCTGACCCGTCGGTCTACCCGGCCATCGTCGCCAACTACCTCTCAGACAGCCTGGACCAGGAAGTGGCCGTGGCCTCCCTGAAGATCGGCCGCCAGATTGCCGCCCAGCCGGCCCTTGCCCCTTTCATCGACCACGAGATGAGCCCGGGTCCGGACTTCCAGACCGACGAGATGCTGCTGGAATATGCCCGGGCCGCCGGTTCGACCATCTATCACCCGGTCGGCACCTGCCAGATGGGAACCGGCCCCCGGGCCGTGGTCGACGCCCAGCTGCGGGTCCATGGCGTTGAGGGCCTGAGGGTCGTGGACGCCTCCATCATGCCCCGGCTGGTCAGCGGCAACACCAACGCCCCGACCATCATGATCGCCGAAAAGGCCAGCGACATGATCCTCGGCAAGGCAGTCCCGTCCTCCATGGCGGCGTGATCGGACCGGTTGATGGTCCGGAGACGGGCAGGGCGGCGGCCTGGGGAGGCCCCGTCCCCAGGCTGCTGGGCCGGATGAACGAGGCGGGAAGGCTCGGCAGTGGGCGACCCTGCCATCCTGCTCGGAATTGACGTCAGTCTGGACAAACGTCGAAGACCATGTGTCCGAGACCGCAGGGCCCGCCCGGCGACGAGCCTGAACTCAGACCTTGATGTCCACCAAGGAACCCGGACGCAGGATCCGGCGCGGCGCCTCGGCGGGACTGTCCGGAGCCGGGGCCGGAGCGGGGGTGAAGGCGGCCAGGTTCCGCAGGGCTGCTTGAAGAGACGCCGTCTGGACGGCCGGACTGCGTTCCGCCGGTGGCCCGGGAGCGGTCCGAACGCTCGGGGCCTCTTGACGCACAGCAGCGGCCTGGCCCGGCGCGGCCTGAGCGGGACCGACGCCGCCTGTCGCCCTGCCGAGCGCCTGATCGAAAAACGCCCTCTGCGCCGCGCTGCGCGGCGCTGCGGGCGTCAGGGGCGCAATCGGCCGGGCCGTGGGACGGATATCGGACAGGACAGCTCACCGGGGTCTGAAGAGGTCGGTGCAGAGTCCGGTTTTATGGTTAATCCTGTCTTAACGGGCCTGGCCGAGCAGGTCCCGCGCGCTGTCCGGCGTCAGTTCTCCGGTGTGCTTGGCCAGGATCACGCCGTTCGCGCCGACCAGATAGGTTTCGGGAACGCCGGTGACGCCAAACTCCAGGCCCGCCCGGCCATCCCGGTCCAGCAGCCTGCGGGAAAACGGGTCCCCCAGCCGGCCCAGAAAGGCCTCGGTATTGTCCGGAGCGTCCTTGTAGGCGATGCCGACGACAGCCACACCCCGGGTCTTGAGGTCCATCAGCACCGGGTGCTCGACCTCGCAGGGCGCGCACCAGCTGGCGAAAAAATTGACCAGATAGGGGGCGGCGACCCCGGATGGATGGACCGGTTCCGGCCGTCCGGTTTCTAGCACCGGCAGGCTGAGGGCCGGGACCGGTTTGCCGACCAGGGCCCTGGGCTGGACGTTGGGATCGCGCTTCAGGGCATAGCCGGCGAACAGCACGGCCAGCAGGACCAGCACCGCCAGGGGCAGCAGGGCGACCAGCCGCTTCACCCCGCGTCGTCCTCTTTGCCCAGCCGATCGAGTTCGGCCCGGGCCTGTGAGGCCTTGGCCAGACTGTCGACGACCAGCCAGATCAGCACCCCGGCGCTGATGGCGAAGGCGGGCCAGACAAAGGCGGCATAGGTTCCGGCGTCGAGATCGAGCATGGGCCTCACCCTTCCGCCGCGCGCAGGGTCAGGACCCGGATCCGTCGCCGGCGCACCTCGGTGCGGATCCGCACCAGCCAGAGCGCCCCGAACAGACCCATATAGGCCAGGCTCATCAGCATCAGTGGCGTCAGATAGACGTCCGGCAGACGGTCGCCGGCCTCGGCCCGGAAGGTCGAGGAGCCCTGATGCAGGCTGTTCCACCAATAGACCGAGAAATGGATGACCGGCAGGTTGACCAGGCCGACCAGCGCCAGGATGGCTGCGGCCCTGGCCGCCCTGGCCTCGTCATCGATGGAGGCGCGCAGGGCGATATAGGCCAGCCACAGCAGCAGCAGGATCAGGACCGAGGTCATCCGGCCGTCCCATTCCCACCAGGTGCCCCAGGTCGGGCGTCCCCAGAAGGAACCGGTGATCAGGGCCAGGGCGGTGAAGGCGGCGCCCAGGGGCGCACAGGCCCGGGCCGCGGCGTCGGCCAGGGCATGGCGAAACACCAGGCTGAGCAGGCTGGCCACGCCCAGGCAGAGATAGGAGAACATGGCGACCCAGGCGGCCGGCACATGAATGAACAGGATGCGGATCGAGTCCCCCTGCTGGTAGTCTTCAGGGGCCGTAAATCCGAGCCAGAGACCGACCAAGAGGGCGCCGGTCGTCGCGACCCCCAGCACGGGGGCGGCGATCCGGGAAAAGGCCATGAAGGCCCGGGGATTGGTCAGGAAAGAGACCATGAGCGCCATCTAGAGGGACCGGCGACCGCGGGCAAGGCGGTGTTTCGTCCGGCCCCTCTCTGGCCTGGCCTCGTCAGGGCAGCAGATCGTCGTCCATATCGTCCAGACCGGACAGCATGATCTCGATTTCCTCGTCGCCGTCCATCATGGCCATGCCGCCATGGCCGGCATGGGGATCAGCCGCTCCGGAGGGCGGCGGTCCGCCCGGTCCGCCCATGGGGCCCCCCATGGGACCCCTGTGGATCATCCGCATCCGGCGCATGCCGGGTCCGGGGCCGGGATGCAGGGCGTCAAAGGCCTTCTTCTGGGTCGGGCTCAGCACGGCGTAGAAGGCCTTCACGGCCTCGGCGCGTTTCTTGAACATCATCTGGTGGTGCGCCATCATCTCGATCCGCCGATCGAGGCGTTCGGGGGTGGTCAGCGGCCTGGGCATGGCTTCGGAGTCTTGTCCGGGTTCACCCTTTGCGCCGTGCGCCATGGGGCCGTGATGTCCAGCGTCCATCAGGGCCTTGAGCGCCGGCTCCTGGTCGGGGCGAAGCTGCAGAATGGTCCGCAGGCGCGCCGCCCTGGCGGCGGGATCGCCCATCCGGCCCATCATCCCGTGACCCATGGGGCCACCTTCGCCGGGGCCCATCCGCATGACGATGCGGCGTTCGACCTTCTGCTCCGGCTTGACGGGCTCGGCGGCCAGGGCGCTGCCGGTGGCGGTGAGGGCAAAGGCGGCGCAGGCCATCAGGCCCGCGTGACGTTGAAACAGCGTCATGATGTGGTGTCTCCCTATTGGTGACCGCACCATGAGCCCCCTCTGTGGCCGGTCAATGTCAAAAGACTGCCGAATTGTTGCGGACCTGTTGCGATCCTTCAGGCCACCGCGTTGCGACAGGCGGCCGCCATGGCCAGGGGCGACAGGGCCACAGCCGCCAGGGTCCAGCCACTGAGCAGCAACAGGCCAGCCGACCCCCCCGACCCCAGTTCCGCTGCATAGAGCGCCGCGCCGCCAAAGATCACCGGCGGACAGAAGAGGGGCAGGACGATGGCCGCGACCAGCAGACCGCCCCGCCGCGCGCCCAGGGCCAGGGCTGCGCCGATCCCGCCGACAAAGGCGAAGGCCAGGGCCCCGATCACCGCACAGGCCAGAATCAGGGGCGTCAGCGCGATGTCCGCTCCCAGCAACACCGCCGCCACCGGCGCGGCCAGGGCCAGGGGCGCTCCGCCGGCCAGCCATTGGGCCAGGCACTTGATGGCGCAGACCAGTTCCAGCGGCAGGGGTCCGGTCATCAGCAGGTCCAGGCCGCCATCCTCGAAATCCCGCTCGAACAGACGGTCGAGGGACAGCAGGCAGGCCAGGGCCAGGACCATCCAGGCGAGGCCCACGGAAACCGGGGCCAGCCGGTCCGTGTCCGACCCCGCCGCCAGGGGCAGCAGCAGGGTGATGGCGGCATAGAAGGCCAGGGCCGGCAGGGGCCCGCCGCCCCGCCCCCAGGCCAGGCCCAGTTCCCGCCTCAACAGGATGATGGCGGCGCTCATGCCCCGATCTCCAGGCCCAGGGCCGGGATCGGCAGGGGATCATGGACCGCTGCCATGATCAGGCCGCCAGCCGCCAGGTGGTCCTGCATGAGGCTGGCCAGCAGGGCGCGCCGGGCCGTGTCCAGGGGCGCCATGGGCTCATCCAGCAGCCACAGGGGACGGGGCGCCGTGATCAGCCGGGCCAGGGCCAGACGCCGCCTCTGGCCGGCCGACAGGCGTCGCACCTCCAGGGACAACAAGGGTTCCAGCGCCAGCCTGTCGATGGCCTCGGGCAATCGGCTCGCGCCGCCGCCCAGCCAGGCGGCCTGAAAGGAAAGCTCCTCCAGCGCCGTCCGCGCGCCCTTGAGGCCATCGGCATGACCCAGCAGATGCAGTTCTTCCGACCGCGCCGTTTCGGAGTCCGGGGCGCCCTCGAACCGGACCTCCCCGGCCTCGGGCCGAATCAGGCCCGCAATGGTCCGCAGCAGGCTGGTCTTTCCAGAGCCATTGGCCCCCGTCAGGGCCAGGGCGGAGCCGGCCTCCAGCCGGAAGTCCAGGCCCGAAAACAGCTGTCGTTCACCCCGGCGGATCGCCAGTCCCCGGCCCTGGACGGCATGGATCATGGCGCCGGCCGGAAACACTGTCCGACCCGCGGTTCCAGGCCCAAACGATTCCCCACGGCCGGCGCATGGACGTTTGCTGCGACCCGGAGTATGCAGCGGCCAGCCGACCTCCCGTGCCTGCACGGGGGCGTACGCGGCGCCGGTTGGGACCCTGTGTGTCCCATGCCGCTGGCGCGCGATCCCGGAAGTGGTTTTCGGGCGGCTCTGAACAGGAAAGGTACTCCCAAAATGGCGTCCATCGACAGCCTGAACACCCGCCGGACCCTGAGCGCCGGCGGAAAGACCTTTGTCTACTACAGCCTGCCCGTTGCGGAAGAGGCCGGACTGGCCGGAATCTCCCGGCTGCCGGTTTCCATGAAGGTGCTGCTGGAAAACCTGCTGCGCAATGAAGACGGCGTCGAGACCAATGGCGAGGATTTCAAGGCCATGGCCGACTGGCTGCGGACCCGCGGCAGCGCCCAGCATGAAATCGCCTTCCGTCCGGCCCGGGTGCTGATGCAGGACTTCACCGGCGTGCCGGCCGTGGTCGATCTGGCCGCCATGCGCGACGCCATGACTGCCCTGGGCGGCGACCCGACCAAGATCAATCCGCTGGTTCCCGTGGATCTGGTCATCGACCATTCGGTCATGGTCGATCACTTCGGCACCGCCAAGAGCTTCGGCGAGAATGTCGCCGTCGAGTACAAGCGCAACCTCGAGCGTTACAACTTCCTGCGCTGGGGCTCCTCGGCCTTCAACAATTTCCGGGTCGTGCCGCCCGGCACCGGCATCTGCCATCAGGTGAACCTGGAATATCTGGCCCAGACGGTCTGGACCGCAGCCGATCCGGCCGAGCCGGACAGCGCCGTGGCCTATCCCGACACCGTGGTCGGCACCGACAGCCACACCACCATGATCAACGGCCTCGCGGTTCTGGGCTGGGGCGTCGGCGGCATCGAGGCCGAGGCCGCCATGCTGGGCCAGGCCATCCCCATGCTGATCCCGGAAGTCATCGGCTTCCGCCTGACCGGGGCCCTGCCGGAGGGCGCGACGGCCACCGACCTGGTGCTGACCGTCACCCAGATGCTGCGCAAGAAGGGCGTGGTCGGCAAGTTCGTCGAGTTCTTCGGAAACGGCCTGGCGAACCTCACCATCGAAGACCAGGCGACCATCGCCAACATGGCCCCGGAATATGGCGCCACCTGCGGCTTCTTCCCCGTCAGCCAGGCGACCATCGACTATCTGCGCGCCACCGGCCGCGACAGCGCCCGTGTGGACCTGGTCGAGGCCTATGCCAAGGCCCAGGGCATGTGGTTCGATCCTGAATCCCCCGAGCCCGAATTCACCGACATCCTGGAACTGGCCCTGGATGACGTCCTGCCCTCCCTCGCCGGTCCCAAGCGTCCCCAGGACAAGGTGCTGCTGTCCAACGCCGCCTCGGCCTTCGAGGAAGCCCTGGCCGGCGAGTTCGGCAAGAAGGACAGCGGCGACCTGCGGGTTCCCGTCAAGGGCGAGGATTTCGACATCGGTCATGGCGACGTGGTCATCGCGGCCATCACCAGCTGCACCAACACCTCCAATCCCTCGGTCCTGATCGCCGCCGGCCTGCTGGCCAAGAATGCGGCGGCCAAGGGCCTGAAGGTCAAGCCCTGGGTCAAGACCTCCCTGGCCCCCGGGTCCCAGGTGGTCACCGACTATCTGGCCAAGGCCGGTCTGCAGAAGCACCTGGACTCCCTTGGCTTCAACCTGGTCGGCTATGGCTGCACCACCTGCATTGGCAATTCCGGTCCGTTGCCGGAGGGCGTTTCGGCGGCCATTTCCGACGGCGACCTGGTGGCCGTCAGCGTCCTGTCCGGCAACCGCAACTTCGAGGGCCGGGTGAACCCCGATGTCCGCGCCAACTATCTGGCCAGCCCGCCCCTGGTCGTGGCCTATGCCCTGGCCGGCACCATGCGGATCGATCTGGCCACCCAGCCGCTGGGCGTCGACAAGAAGGGCAAGGATGTCTTCCTGAAGGACATCTGGCCGACCAACAAGGACATCGCCGCCCTCCAGAAGAAGTCGGTGACCAGCGCCATGTTCGCCGAACGCTATGGCGATGTCTTCACCGGCGACAAGAACTGGCAGGCCATCAAGGTGGCCGGCGGCCAGACCTATGGCTGGGACATGGGCTCGACCTACGTCCAGAACCCGCCCTACTTCCAGGGCATGAGCATGACCCCGGATGCGGTGACCGACATCGTCGAGGCCCGTATCCTGGGCGTCTTCGGCGACAGCATCACCACCGATCACATCAGCCCGGCAGGCTCGATCAAGAAGGCCTCGCCGGCCGGCGAATATCTCCTCGGCCATCAGGTGAGGTTCGAGGACTTCAACGGCTACGGCTCGCGCCGGGGCAACCATGAAGTCATGATGCGCGGCACCTTCGCCAATATCCGGATCCGCAACCGCATGACCCCGGACATCGAAGGGGGGGTCACCAAGCATTACCCCTCCGGCGAGGTGATGCCGATCTATGACGCGGCCATGCGCTACCAGGCCGAGGGCCGCTCGGCCGTGGTCTTTGCCGGCAAGGAATATGGCACCGGCTCTTCCCGCGACTGGGCGGCCAAGGGCGCCCGGCTCCTGGGGGTCCGGGCGGTGATCGCCGAATCCTTCGAGCGGATCCACCGCTCCAACCTGGTCGGCATGGGCGTCCTGCCGCTTCAGTTCCTCAATGAGGGCTGGCAGCGCCTGAACCTGACCGGAGAGGAGATCGTCTCCATCCGCGGCCTGCAGGACCTGGCGCCCCGCAAGCAGCTGATCGTCGAGCTCTACCGCCCTTCGGACGGCCGCATCGCCCGCTTCCCGGTCCGCTGCCGCATCGATACCCCGACCGAGCTGGACTATTTCCGCAACGGCGGCGTCCTGAACTATGTGCTGCGGAACCTGGCAAGGCCTGCAGTCTGATGATCACCGGGGCTCCTCTCCTGACCTGTGGGAGACGGGGCCCCGCTTTTCACGGCCTCGTGATCCCCGCGACCCTGCCCTATCCGCTTAATAGCGTCCCATGAGGCGCGCGCTCCTTTCCCTGTTCCTGATGGCGGTGGTTCCGGCCATGGCCGCGTCCGCTGAGGCGGCGCCCACGGCCCGTCAACCCGTCGTGATTGAACTCTACACCGCCCAGGGCTGCTCTTCCTGTCGCAAGGCCAATGAACATCTGGCCGAACTGGCCGAGAAGCCCGGTGTCCTGGCCCTGACCTTTGCCGTCGACTACTGGGACTATCTGGGCTGGCCTGACAGTTTCGCCCAGCCTGCCTTTGCCGACCGCCAGAAGGCCTATGCCCGCAAGCTCAATGTCCGGGAAGTCTATACCCCCCAGGTGATCGTCGATGGCCGGTCCCAGACCGGCGGTGTGAAGATCGAGAAGATCGAGGCCCTGGTCGCCGAGGCGACCCGCACGCCGGTCAATCCGCCGGACATGCTGTTGCTGCGCAACGGCCGGATCGCCGTCGGGTCCGGCCCCGTGCCGCGGGGCGGCGCCGAGGTCTGGATGGTCCGCTATGACCCTCGGGAACTGACCGTCACCCCCAGGCGCGGCGACAATCGCGGCCTGCCGGTCGTGCATCGCAACGTTGTCCGGCAGCTGGCGAAACTGGGCGCCTGGAGCGGCAGCCCCACCGCCTATCGCACGCCCAGGCCCACTGAGGATGGCCTGAAGACGGTCATCCTGGTCCAGGCCGCCAGGGGCGGAAAGATCATCGGCGTCCTGGTCGAAAGCTGACCAGCCGGCCCGAGCGGTTCGAGACTCTCCACCAACAACCCCGTCATCCCGGCCGAAGCGCGTCAGCGCGAAGAGCCGGGACCCAGAGCAACTTCCGATAAGTGTGAAGCGGTTATCGGAAAAGGCTCTAGCGGCTGCAAGGACGCAGTCGGGCAGCTCCGCTGTCTGAATCCTGTCTCTTCTGGCTCCCGGATCGTCCCGGTTGGCCGTCCAGGTTGACGGAAGGTTATCCGCAAGCCTACACCCGCAGCATCAGCCCGCCATCAACCCCCAGGGCCTGGCCGGTGACAAAGCCGCCATCTTCGCTGGCCAGGAACAGAGCCGCCCGGGCGATATCGATGGGCTGGCCCAGGCGTTTGAGGGCCGCCTTCTTGGCCCAGAGCGCAGCCACATCCTCGCGGACAAAGCTGCCGGCGGTCATGCCCGTCGCGATGGCGCCGGGCAGGATGGCGTTGGAGGTCACCGCATGGCGGCCCAGCTCCAGGGCGAAGGTGCGCATCATGCCCACGACTCCGGCCTTGGAGGCCGAATAGGCCACCAGGCCGTTATCCGTATGGCGGGCCATGATCGAGGCGGTGAAGATCAGCCGGCCGCGGCCGCTGGCCACCACATGGGGCGTGGCGGCGCGGGACAGGCGAAAGGCGGCCCGCAGATTGACCGAGACCAGCCGGTCGAAGGCCTCGTCGGAGGTGTCGCCCACCGGCGCCGAATGGGAGACCCCGGCATTGTTGTAGAGGATGTCCAGGCCGCCAAAGGCCTCGGTCGCGGCGCCGATGATGGTCGCGGGGGCCTCGTCAGTGCTGATGTCCTGGCCCATCGCCTGGATGGCGGCATGGTCGAACTCGAGGGCGGTTCCGGGACGATCCACCGCCAGGACCTGCGCCCCCTCGGCGGCGAACAGTTCGGCGGTCGCCCGGCCGATGCCGCTGGCGGCGCCTGTGACGATGGCCCGGCGGCCGGTCAGTCTTCCCATGGGTCGTTCCTCCGATGTTTTGCCGCATCGAAGCAGTACTGCAGGCCCTTGGAAATGGCGCCCCAAGGGAAGGGTGAGTGCGGAAGGGCGTCTTCAGGCCAAAAAAAAGGCCCGCGTCGCCAAGGGGGAGGGAGCGACGCGGGCCGGTCTTGGAAGTGTCTGTCGTCGGCCGATCCAGAGCCCCGGGGTTTCGGGAGGCTGGGGGGGCTGTTCAGGGTCCGGAACCGCGGGGTCTCTTGATCAGCCGACCATGAGGTTATCGACCCCGATCCCGGCGGCGGAAGGTCCGAAATAAGGTCTTTGCACGGCGATCTGTGGCGGCTTGCAGACCGTCTCGCCAAACCGTCGGAATTGGTTCAGGCTGCCGTCAGATCATGACCTTCGACCCGACATACCCCACCCCGCCCGCCGCCCAGGTCTTTTTCGAACGGCGGGAGCTGGACCAGCTGATGCGGCTCTACGGGCGGATGGTGGCGGCCGGTGAATGGCGGGACTATGCCATAGCCGGCCTGTCCGACCGGGCTGTCTTCTGCGTTTTCCGCCGGGCCCATGAACAGCCCCTCTACCGGATCGAGAAGCAGCCCGAACTGGCCCGGCGTCAGGGGGCCTGGTCCGTGACGGCCCAGGGCGGCATGATCCTGCGGCGGGGCCAGGACCTGGCGCAGGTCCTGAAGGTCTTCGACAAGGGCCGGTTCAAGGTCGTGGAATAGCAAAAGGCCCCGGTGTCACCACCAGGGCCTTCGCTGTTTTCAGGCCATCTGCCTGGCCGGCCGCAGACCTAGCTGCGGCGGGCGCCGAGCAGGGACAGCAGGAACTGAAACAGGTTGATGAAGTCCAGATACAGGCTGAGGGCGCCATAGTTGGTGGCCACGGCCATGGCCCTTTGGTCGCCGCCGAGCTCGTAATAGGTCAGCTTCAGCCGCTGGGTGTCATAGGCGGTCAGGCCGGCGAAGATCAGCACGCCCGCGGCGCTGATGATCAGGCTGATCATCGGCTGTTGCAGGAACATGTTGACCAGGCCGGCGATGAGCAGACCCCAGACGCCCATGATCAGGAAGGTGCCCATGCCCTGCAGGTCGCGCTTGGTGGTGTAGCCGAACAGGCTGAGCGCGCCGAAGGAGGTGGCGGTGATCAGGAAGGTCGAGGCGATGGAGGCGCCGGTATAGCGCAGCACCCAGACCGCGCCGGAAGCGCCGATCAGGGCCACGATGCCCCAGTAGAGGGCGCCGGAAGCCGCCGGGCTCGGGTTCTTCATGATGAAGCCCGACACCAGGACCAGCACCAGGGGCGCGAAGGCCAGGACCATGCCCAGGATGGTGTATCCGGCCAGGGCGCCGTTGGCGTTGACCACATACAGGAGGTCGCGCACCGGCGCGATATTGGCCACGCTATAGGCCAGGACGGCCGAGACCAGCAGGCCCAGAGCCATCTTGTTGTAGACGCCCAGCATGAAGGCGCGCAGTCCAGCGTCGACCGACATGTCGGCGGTCTGCGGGATCGAGCGCGCGTAGCCGCGTTCGAAGTCGCTCATTGGAAAAAGACCCTTTTCATTCGAGCCCCGGGATCGGAACTCAGACGCTCAATATTGGGGCTGCGGCGGTTTGGCGCAAGAGGTTGCTTGAGCAACTATTCCGTTCGCAGGACAGGGGCCGGCCGCCGCGACAGGGCCTGGGCCGCCGCCAGAAGGCCGCCCAGGGTGGCCAGGCCGCCCGCGCCGCCGATCAGGGCGCCCACCCCGCCCCAGTCGACCGACCATTTCGCCTCGAACACCATCACCACAACCGGCCAGGCGGCGGCATAGCCCAGTCCCACTCCGAACACCCCGGCAATCAGGCCCACGGCGCCATACTCGACCCCGTAGGCGGTCAGGATCTGGCTGCGCGACCCGCCCAGCACCTTGAGGGTCGCCGCTTCCCGCGCCCGGGCCCGGGCGCCGGCGGCAATCGCCCCCGCCAGAACCAGAAGGCCGGCCAGGGCCGCAACCCCGGCTGCGCCCCGCACCGCCAGGGACAGGCGATCAAACATTTCCACGGCCTGGGTCAGGCCTTCCCGCACGCTGATGACATTGACCTCGGCAAAGTCCTTGCCAAGCGCCCGGGTCGCGGCCTTTTCCTGGGCCTCGCTGGCCTTGGCGATGGCAATATAGCGAAGGCCGGCCCCTTCCAGGGCGGCCGGATTGAGGATGACCGTGAAGGCGGGGCTGAAGCCGCCCCATTCGACCTTGCGCAGCACCGCGACTTTTGCGTCGATATCGCGCCCCAGAACCGACAGGGTGATGCTGTCGCCAACCTTCAGCCCGCCGCCTTTCGCCGCATCGATCTCCATGGCCACCAGGGGCGGGCCGCGATAGCCGGCCGGCCACCAGCGGCCTTCCTGGACCCCGGCATTGGCCGGTTCGCCATCAAAGACCGACATCTGCAGGTCATTGTCATAGGCCCAGCGCTCGCTGTCCTTGATGGACTTGACGTCGAACACCTCGCCCTTGATCCGGGTGATCCGTCCGGAAACAAAGGGAAACCGCAGATAGGTGGCCGGCGTCAGGGCCTGGCCGAAGGCCGCCGCAAGGGCGGCATCGAACTGGCTCGCTCGGTCGCCAGGCACATCCAGGAACACCATGGAGGGCGCCGTCCGGGGGGCCACCTGGCTGACCTGGGACAGCAGGCTGGACTGGATCAGCACCACGGCGGACAGCAGGGCGACGCCCAGGCCGATGGCCGGAGAGGCCGTCCTGGCGGCAGACCGGGGCCCGGACAGGTTGGCCAGGCCGATCCGCAGGGCGCCGCGGGTGAACCGCCGCAGCCGACCCGCCAGCCAGGCGGCTCCCTGACCCAGCAGGGCCAGCAGCCCGAAGGCCAGAGCGACCCCGACGATCATGATCCCCGCGGCGGCCGGAGTCGGGGCGGTAATCACCGCCAGGGCGGCCAGCCCCAGGCCGGCGATCACCGTGACGACGGTCTCCAGTCCGAATCCAACCCGACCCGACAGGTCCCGGCGAAACAGGGCCGATGGCGGGGTGGACCTCGCCCGGGCCAGGGGAACCAGGGAAAAGGCGGCGGCGGCCAGCAGGCCAAAGGCCGCCGCCTTGATCAGCGGCATGGGATAGACGGCGAACAGGGCCGGGATCGGCAACCTGTCCCGGGCCAGCTGGCCGAGGATCAAGGGAGCGCAGGCGCCCACCGCCAGACCGATCCCCACGCCCAGCAGGGCCAGCAGGGCGATCTGGATCAGATAGGTATTGCGGATCAGCACCCCTTCGGCGCCGAGCGCCTTCAGGGTGGCGATGGAGGGTTTGCGGGATTCCAGATAGGCGCCCACCGCCCCGGCCACGCCCAGGCCCCCGGCCACCAGGGAGGCCAGGCCGATGAAGCCCAGGAAATACTCCAGCTGGTCGATCAGGCGCTTGACGCCGTTGGCCGCCTCGTTGCGGGTGCGGATCTCCAGGCCCTGTCCGGGCACGGCCTGGCGCAAGGCTTTTGATGCGGAATCGACATTGGCGCTGGCCGGCAGGACGATGCGGGCGGTCTCTCCCCGGTCCGGCAGGCCCTCGGCCAGGAACCCGCCGGCCTCCAGGGCCGTCAGGCTGGTCAGGACCCGCCCGGCCAGCGCAAAGCCCCGGCCCAGGCGATCGGGTTCGGACACCAGAACCGCCCGGGCGATGAAGGGGGTCTCGCCGATCAGGAACCGGTCGCCGAGCTTCAGCCCCAGCCGCTGCATCAGGGGCTGCTCGACGGCGGCGCCGGCGACGCCGTCCCGCACGACAAAGGCGGCGTCCAGACTGGCGGCCCCGGTCAGCACCACCTTGCCGACCAGCGGATAGCCGCTGCTGACGCCGCGCAGTTCCACCAGCCGCCGCTCGCCGCTGGCCGCCTCGGCCATGGCCGACTGGGCGGCGGAAAAGGTGGCCGGCCCAAGCTTGCGGAAGGCGTCGCGCTCCGCCGACGTGAATCGCCGGTCCTCGACATTGACCCTCAGGTCGCCGCCGAGGATTTCCCGTCCTTGCGAGGCCAGGCCCTGGCGAAAGGCCTCGGCAGTGGACCCGGCGGCGGCGATGGCGGCCACCCCCAGGGCCAGACAGGCCAGAAAGATGCGAAACCCGGCCACCCCGGACCGCAGTTCGCGGCCGGCGAACCGAAAGGACAGCGGCAGCGCAGAGAGGCTCACGCGGCGGTCTCCACCATCCGTCCATCGGCCATGGTCACGGTGCGATCGGCCCTGGCCGCCAGGGCCGGATCATGGGTGACCAGCACCATGGCCGCGCCGGTCTGGGCCACCAGGTCGAACATCATGTCGGCGACGGTTGAGGCGTTGATGCCGTCCAGGTTTCCCGTCGGCTCATCGGCGAACAGCAGCTTGGGCTCGATGGCCAGGGCCCGGGCAAGGGCCACCCGTTGCTGCTCACCGCCAGACAGCTGGTGCGGATAATGGGTCAGGCGCGACGACAGACCCACCCGGTCCAGCCAGCGCCGGGCCAGGGCCGTGGCGCCATTCCGACCGGCAATTTCCAGCGGCGTGGCGACATTTTCCTCGGCCGTCATGTTGGGCAGCAGGTGAAAGCTCTGGAACACCAGGGAGACATGACCCCGCCTCAGTTTTGCCCGGCCATCCTCGGACAGTTTGCCCATGTCCTGGCCAAACAGCTTCACCTCGCCGCCGGTCGGCTGTTCCAGTCCCGCCGCCACGGCGATCAGGGAGGACTTGCCCGAACCCGACGGCCCGACCACCGCCACCCGCTCCCCGGCAGCCACGGTCAGGTCCACGCCCTTCAGGATCTCCACGGGTCCGGCGGCGGAGGGCAGGGTCAGGGTCACCCCGGTCAGGACCAGGGGCAGGGGCGCGGCGTCAGCGTCGAACATCGGTCGGGGGCTCGTCTGGTCTGAGGTCTGGTCGGCGGGCAGGGAAAAAATCTCGTTGGCCGGGCCGGACAGACGCCCATGGGCATTTGTGGCGGCCGCGCCGTCCCCTACATAGGGCTTCAGAATGCCAAACACACCTTACATAGCCGTCACGCGTCGCACCGCCCTTGGGCTGCTTGTCGCCGCGCCCGCCCTGCCGGCTCTTGCCCGGACCGGCGGCGGAACCCGGATCGTCACCCTCCTGGGAGACTCCATTACCGCAGGGTTTGGCCTGCCCGCCCGCGACGCTCTGCCCTGGCGTCTGGAGGACGAGCTCAAGCGGCTGGGCGCCAACGCCCGGGTGCGCGGCGCCGGAGTGTCGGGCGACACCTCGGCCAACGGCCTGGCCCGGGTGGATTTCAGTGTCCAGGCCGACAGTCGCCTCTGCCTGGTGGCGCTCGGCGGCAATGACCTGCTCCAGGGCATCGATCCCAAACGCACCAGCGCCAACCTGGACAGGATCATCACCCGGCTGAAGGCCCGCAACATCCGGGTCGCCCTGGCCGGCATGCGGCCGCCGCCGGCCCTGGGCCGCAGCTATGCCCGGGATTTCGCCGCCATCTTTCCGGCCCTCGCAGGCAAGCATCGGCTGATCCTCTATCCCGACCTTCTGGCCGGTGTCTCCGGTGTGCCTCGCCTGAACCAGAAGGATGGAATCCATCCCAATCCGGAAGGGGTGAAGATCATCGTCCGGGGCCTGGCGCCCGTGGTTGTCCGGGCCCTGGCCTGATCGAGGCTCGACCCTTTCCATGATCCGCCTGTTCGCCGCCATCGCCCTGCCGCCGGAGATCGGGACGCCGCTCCAGGCCCGCCAAACCGGCCTGGACGGCGCCCGCTGGCGACCGCTGGAAGCGCTGCACATCACCTTGCGGTTCTTCGGCGACCTGCAGGAGACCATGGCCGAAGACCTGGCGGCGGAACTTTCGGCCATCCGCGCCCCGGCCTTCGCCCTCGAGCTGGCCGGGGTCGGGCATTTCGGAGAAGCCCAGGATATCCACGCGGTCTGGGCCGGCCTGGCGGAAAGCCCGCCCCTGCGCCGCCTGGCCCGGGCCTGCGAGACCGCGGCGCGCCGGGCGGGGCTGGCCCCCGATTCCCGCGCCTACCGCCCCCATGTCACCCTGGCCTATCTCAAGCGGCCGGATCCGTTCAGCGTGGCGGACTGGGAGGCGGCCAACAATCTGCTGCACAGTCCGGCCTTCGATGTGACCCGGTTCGGGCTCTATTCCAGCCACCAGACCCGGCACGGCTCGGCCTATCGGCTGGAACAGCTCTACCGTCTGGACTGAAGCTCTTCAGGCCAGGACCGCGTGGTCCTTCAGGACACCGAGCGGCACGATGGCAAGCGTCTCCTCATGGGTGGATTCCAGCACCAGCTGCGGCGCACAACCATCATCCAGCGCCTCCTTCCAGCGGGGCGCGCACAGGCACCAGCGGTCACCCGGTTTCAGGCCCGGAAAGGCGTAGTCCGGCCGCGGCGTCGACAGGTCGTTGCCCCGAGCGGCGCTGTAGCGCAGGAACTCCGCCGTCATCACGGCGCAGACCGTATGCAGCCCCAGGTCCTGGGGCCCGGTCTCGCAACAGCCATTGCGAAAGAAGCCGGTCACCGGATCGAGGGAACAGGGAATCAGCTCGCCGCCCAGCACATTTCGGGCCGAAGGATCATATCGGGTCATGTCCCCATCCTGACCTGAATGGCCAGGGTCCGCCAGAGGGCTGATGCACTGGCCCCCGGGCCCGCCCCGTCGGTCGGACAGCCTCAGATAGCCCGTTCGGCTGCCACCCTGTTAGCCCGAATGGCTGATCCCTTCGGACGATGCGGCCCCGGACCGGGCTGTCATGATCGCTCGACAACGCCGCTTCCGGCGTTCCGACCACCGAGAGGGTCTGTTTCAGAATGACCGTATCCGGCGCCGGCTTGCGCGTCAGGGGCGGCGACGCCTCCAGCGTGACCTTTTTCGTCACGGGCCAGGGCTCCAATACGATCAATTTTGCCGAAGGCGGCCAGGCCAGAACCACCGGCGTCAGTGCGCCGCGCGGTGTCCGCACGACCCTGATGACGGCCCCCGGAGTGGGCACGATTACCGTCCAGCAGACCAATTCCTTCGGGGTTGGACTTATCGGCAGCACTGTCAGGACACTCCAGGTCCAGGTCGGCGCAACGCCTGCTCCCATCCTCACCATCACGCGTCCGGCGCTGCTGGTCGGGCAGGTGGGGGTGGGCACGATCTCCTTGCCGTTCACGCCTGCGGAAGACCTGGTCTTTGAGACGCGCCTTATCGGGACGGGCTTCAATCTGAACTTTCGCCCCGTTTCCGGAGGCGCCTATTCGTCGGTCTACACCTATCGGGTTGCCAACGCCGTCCCCAACAGCGCTCAATTTTACTACAAGGCGCCGTCAACCGTGACCCAGAGCCAGCTGGTCTCGTTTGCTTCCCAGTACGTGCTCACCACGGCCACCCCCCAGGTCGTCCTCGCCTCTCCCAGGGTGACGGTCAGTCCTGTCCCCAACTGTGGAACCCGGACTCAGATCTTCCAGCTTCAACCGGACGGGACCCGGGTGGCCGACTGTTTCAAGGCCCAGATCCAGCCCCTGCCGTTCAAGAACTGAGGCCGGTCAGCAGGCCTCACCGGGTCTCGGGCCGAACAATCCCGGGACCCAGATTGGCGATCACCTCACGGGCATTGAAGGATTTTTCAGGCCCGGAAGGCGAGGCGCCCCGATAGAGGACGATCTCTGCCGCAGCCTCGAAACGGGTCACGGTCCGGGTATCGAAATCATCGGCCCAGAAGCGGTTGCTGTACCAGGGGTCCCAGCTGCGCCAGCCGTAGCGGGGACCGAAATACCGCCAGGACGGCCGCCAGTAGCCATAGCCGACCCCGGGGCCGAACCGTCCGGGACCGGGCTCGTAAACCGTGCGGCTGTCCTTGCTGACCTCGCGATCAGCCATGATGAAGCCGTCATGGCCCTCCGCCAGGGCCAGTTCGGCCGCCCGATAGAGCAGATAGCGTTCCACCGTGTCCCGGGAGGTCAGGCTGTTGCCGGAGAAAGTCACCTTGAACCGCTCGGCAGTGATCTTCTGGTCGCTGTAGCCGCCGGAGACGGCCTGGCCCTTGATGTTGGGCTGATAGGGCGTGGCCGTGGCGCAGGCGGAAAGGCCGGCTCCGGCCAGGATCACGGCGCCCAGCAGGGCTGCGGCTTTGATCGGCTTCATCTGTTGACTCTCAATCCCTCGATCCCGGCCCCGAATGAAGGTGGTCTCTCGGCGCGCCGAGGGCAAGGCTCAACCGCGCTGGGCCACCAGGCCAGCCGCCAGAATCAGCAAGCAGCCGACCGCATAGCGAAACCCCTTGCGGAAGGCCGGCCGGGTCATCCGGTTGGCCAGCGCCGCGCCGCCCAGCCCGTAGCTGGTCATGGTGATGACATCCATGCCGATGGTGGCCAGGGCACAGAAGGCCAGTTGGGGCGGCAGGGCCAGTTTCGGGTCCAGGAAGGGCGGAAGCACGGCGGTGAAGAACAGCAACGCCTTGGGATTGGCCAGTTGCACCGCGAACCCGTCCCGAAAGGCCGAGGTCTGGATGTGGGTCTCCGGCGCTTCCGCATCGGGAGCATTGGTCCAGCCCGCCCGGATCGAGCTGAAGCCCAGCCAGGCCAGATAGAGGGCGCCGCCGATGGCCAGCAGGTGGAAGATCTGCGGAAAGGCTGTGACCAGGGCCCCAAGGCCCAGGGCCGCCCCGCCAAACCACACCAGGGTCGCGCAGTTCATCCCCAGCACCGCCAGAAGCACGGCACGCCTGCCCCGGCGCATGCCGGTGGCGATGGCGAACAGGTTGGCCGGTCCCGGCGTCATGGCCATGACGGTCATGGTCGCCAGGAAGGTCCCGTAGAGGGCCGGATTGACGGGCAGGGTCACGATGCCGCTACAGCCCCAGCCGCCGGGCGCGGCCGGCGATGGTCAGGGCCAGCCGCTCGGCGATCAGCCGGTCGGGCGATCCGGTCTGCTTGCAGGCCCGGTCGGCGGCCAGAATCTCTGGCTGCAAGGCGTCGATCTGGTCCAGAGACCAGGCCCGGGCCTGCCGCAGGAACTCCCGCTCGTTCTTCCAGAAGACGCCGGAGGCCTTGGCAGCCTCCGCCAGACCAGCCCCGCTGGCCTGTAGGGTCAGGGCCTTGCGCAGCCTGGCCAGATGCATCCCCATGGCCCGCACCGCCGGAGGGCCAGCCTCGCCTTCGGCCGCCGCCCGGGCCAGGCCCGCCTGGGCGGCGGCAAGCCGGCCGCCAAAGGCGTCATTGGCCGCGTCGGACAGGGAGGCTTCGGGTTCCACCCCCAGAAAATCCTGCAGGTCTGCGGCGGTGGCCACCCGGCCGCTGCCCGGGCCGATCCACAGAATCAGCCGCTCGATCTCCTGCCGCGCCACCCCGCGCTCCTTGGGCAGCCGGGCCGTGAAGACATCCAGGCCGGCGGCGTCCAGCCCGACCTTGTCGGCGGCCAGGGCTTCCCGGGTCATCCTGGCGATATCGCCCTGTTCGTCCTCGTAGCAGGGCACCACGGCGCAGCCGGCAGCCTTTTCTCCGGCCTTGCGCAGGGCCGAGTCCCGGCCAAGCGCCCCGGCCTCGATCAGGAAGAAGGCATCGGGATTGAGCCTGCCCTCGGCATGCTGGACCAGGGCTTCCGCAGCCGTCCTGTCCGGCGCCGCCCGCTCGCCGGTCAGCCGCAGCCGCACCAGCCGCCGGCCGCCCATCATGGACAGGGCGGTCAGTTCCTCTTCGAGACGGCCCGGCTGGTCCAGATCGGTCTCGGTCAGCATGGCGACATTGAAGGGATCATTCAGGTCCGGGGTAATGACCCGGGCCAGGGCGTCTGCCCGCTCCCGCACCCCGCCCCGGTCCTTGCCATGCAGCAGCACCGCCCGCACGCCGGCCGGCGGACTCTTGAGCAGGCGTTCGACCTCGGGGCGCTTGGAGACAATCATCGGACAGCCAGTCTAGGGTGCGTCGGACGGGCTGGCCACGGCGCCGGCATCGCGGCCGGGCGTGAACGGCGAACTGTATCCCAGATAGGCGCGTCCCAGCCGCACCAGTTCGTCCTCGAAGGCCTGGCTGGCCAGAAAGGGCGCAGTCTCCATGACCGCCGCCCGCATGGCGCCATGCACGGCCCGTGACAGGACAAAGGCCTGGATTTCCGTCAAACGCGCTCCGGAGGCCGTGACGGGCCAGGCGAGGGGTTCGAAACCGGTCGTCAGGGCCTCGGGATCGCTTTCCTCCAGCAGGACCCTGACCGCTGCCCGACGGGCCCGCCCACGTCCGTCGAAGGCCGCTAGAAAGGCCCGGATCGCCGCCCGGTCCCGCGCCAGGCCGGCTGTGGGGTTCCTCAGGGCCCCGGCGACTTCTGCGTCGACCCGGGCCTTTTCCCGTTGCGCCAGGGCCAGAAGGATCGCCCGCTTGTCCGGGAAATAGCGGTACAGGGCGCCGATACTGACCCCGGCCCTCGCCGCTACGGCATTGGTGTTGAATCCGGCCTCACCGTGAAGCTCCAGAATCTGAGTTGCCGCCTCCAGAATCGCCTCGACGGAAAAGCGCGAGCGATCCTGTCTGGGCGCAGACCGCAGGCCGGCCGGGGAATTTCGGGTCATGTGCGCCTTCTTGCCTGCGGGGGTCGAAACCCGAGTACCAGAAAACGAGCTTTCCTCACATTCTGTCAGCCTGTTTTCGCCGGAGCCGCTGATGACCTGGGCCACGCAACGCCTCGACGCCCTGATCGCCGGCGCCGCCACCCCGCCGCCGGTGGTCAGTCAACTGAAACTGGGACTGCTGGACAGCTGGAGACCGGGCTGGATCCGCAAGACCTGGACCCCGTCCCCCGGCCTGGAAAATGGCGATGGAACCCTGTTTGGCGGCTATCTGGCCGCCCTGGCGGACCAGAGCCTGGCCTTTGCCGCCATGACGGTCATTGACGGCGCCTCAGGGTTTCGAACCCTGAACCTGCAGGTCAACTACATCCGGGTCACAGGGGTCGTCGCCCTGACCATAGAGGCGCGGGTCATCGCCCAGACCCGGCAGGTCATCACGGTGCGGGCCAGCTTCCACGGACCGGAAGACCGGTTGGTCGCCGAGGCGACCGCCCAGCAGTTCATTCTGCCCCTGGCGGGCTGATCAGCCCTGCTTGAGCATCCAGACCGCCAGATCGATCTGGATCTTGCGGGCCAGTTCGTCCGCCACCTTCTGTTCGGCGTCCTGCTGGGCGGCAATGGCGGCATAGGGCTGGTCTGCCCGGTCGAAGGTCACCTCGGAGCGGCTGACGCCCTTCAGCGCCACGGTCCCGTCGGCTTTTGAGGTCAGGCTCCATTCGGCGGTCACGACATACTCGTATCGGCTGGCCACGCCGTCCGATCGCCGGCCCCGGGCTATGCGGCTTTCCTTGAGCCCCACTTCCAGTCGCCACCGGGGGGCAATGGTCGGGTCATGGGCCAGGGCGTCATCCAGGGCCTCCCGCAACAGGGCCCCGGAGCGGCCCTCCGGCGACAGGGTCTCGATGGCCGAAAGGCCCGGCGCGACGCCTGGAGCCGCATAGAGCGGGGTAAAGCCGCAGCCGCCCAGCATCAGCAGGCCAAGCCCGGCGAGAAGGCCAAGCAGGGAAAGGCGGCCGGCAGGTCTGGACATGATCAGTTGGCCACGATGTTGATGATGCGGTCCTGGACCACGATCACCTTGCGAACGACAAGGCCGGCAAGGTGGACCGAAACGCCCGGGTCCGCCAGAGCCAGGGCGCGGACAGACGCCTCGTCGGCGCCCTTGGCGGTCGTCACCTCGCCCCGCCGCTTGCCATTGATCTGCACCGGCAGCACCGCCGTGCTGTCAGTCGCCAGGGCCGGATCGGCCTTGGGCCAGGGGGCATTGACCACCATGCCGTCCGCCCCCAGCCTCTGCCAGCAGGCCTCGGCCAGATGCGGCGTAAAGGGCGCGATCAGCCGGGCCAGGACGTCCAGGGCCTCGGCCCGGGCGGCAAGGACGGCGTCGGAAGCCCCCGACGCCGGAGCTGCCCTCAGAATGTTCAGGAACTCGTAGAGCCGCGCCACCCCGCTGTTGAAGCGGAAGTTCTCGATGGAGTCGGACACCCAGCCGATCAGCTTGTGGGTCGCCCGGCGCAGGTCCAGGGCCGGGCCGCTGTCGGCCATGGCCAGGGCCGGCGCAGGCCCTTCCGGCTGGCTGTCGAACTCGGCCCAGACCCGGTGGACGAACCGGTTGGCGCCCTCGACACCCCCGGTGGTCCACTGCACGTCCCGCTCGGGCGGGCTGTCGGACATGACAAACAGCCGGGCGGCATCCACGCCATAGGCCTCGAAGATATCCTCCGGGGCCACGACGTTCTTCTTGGATTTCGACATCTTCTCGATATCGCCCAGGGTCAGGGCCTCGCCGGTCTCCTTCAGCCGGGCGATCCGCACCCCGGCCTCGGTCTCGAACTGCACGCCGGACGGTTCGACCCAGTCGCCATTCTGGCGGCGATAGGTCTCGTGGGTGACCATGCCTTGCGTGAACAGCCCGGCAAAGGGCTCCTCGACGGACAGCATGCCCTCGTCCTTCAGGGCCCTTGTGATGAACCGGGCATAAAGCAGATGCAGGATCGCGTGCTCGATGCCGCCGATATACTGGTCCACCGGCAGCCAGCGGTCGGCGGCGGCCTTGTTGATGGGCTCGGACGAGGTCGGATCCGCGAACCGGGCAAAATACCAGCTGGAATCCATGAAGGTGTCCAGGGTGTCCGTCTCCCGCTCGGCCTCGCCGCCACAGGTCGGACAGGCGACAAACCGCCAGGTCGGATGATGCAACAGGGGACTGCCCGGCCGGTCAAAGGTCACATCATCGGGCAGGACCACGGGCAGACTGTCATCCGGCGCCGGGACCAGGCCGCAGGTCTTGCAATGGATCACCGGGATCGGACAGCCCCAATAGCGCTGCCGCGATATGCCCCAGTCGCGAAGGCGATAGACCACCGCCCCCTCGCCCTGGTCCTGGGCCTCGATCTTCTCGATGGCCGCAGCCTTGGCCGCCTCCACCGTCAGTCCGTCCAGGAAGCCGGAATTGAAGATCCGGCCAGGGCCGACATAGGCCTCTGCCCCGACCGTGAAACTGGCTGGATCGGCGTCAGCGGGCAGGACCACCGGCCTGACCGGCAGGCCATACTTGCGGGCAAAGTCCAGATCCCGCTGGTCATGGGCCGGACAGCCGAAGATCGCGCCGGTCCCGTAGTCCATCAGCACGAAGTTGCCGATCCAGACCGGCAGCCGCCAGTCGGGGTCAAAGGGGTGGGTCACCTCGATGCCCGTATCCAGGCCCAGCTTCTCCGCACCCTCGATCTCGGCCTCGCTGGTCCCGCCACGCCGGCATTCGGCGATGAAGGCCGCGACCTTCGGGTCGGCGGCGGCCAGCCGCTCGGCCAGGGGATGGTCCGGCGCAATGGCCAGGAAACTGGCGCCGAACAGGGTGTCCGGCCGGGTCGTATAGACTTCCAGCCCTTCGCCCAGGCCGGCAGGCGCGGCGCCGGCATAGCGGAAGGTCAGTCGCAGGCCCCTGGACCGGCCGATCCAGTTTTCCTGCATCAGCCGCACCTTGTCCGGCCAGCGATCCAAGGTGGTCAGGCCCTCCAGCAGGGCGTCGGCATAGTCGGTGATTCGTAGGAACCACTGGGTCAGCTTGCGCTTCTCGACGGTCGCGCCGGACCGCCAGCCCTTGCCGTCGATCACCTGTTCATTGGCCAGGACCGTCATGTCGACCGGGTCCCAGTTGACCGTGGCCTCCTTGCGATAGACCAGCCCGCGCTGCAGCAGCTTGAGGAACCAGCGCTGCTGCTGGCCGTAGTATTCGGGATCGCATGTGGCGAATTCCCGGGACCAGTCGATCCCCAGGCCCAGGGCCTTCAGCTGCTCGCGCATGGCGGCGATATTGTCATAGGTCCAGGCCCGCGGGCTGACGCCCCGCTCCATGGCGGCATTTTCGGCCGGCAGACCAAAGGCGTCCCAGCCCATGGGGTGCAGGACGGCAAATCCCTGCGCCCGCTTGTAGCGACCCACCACATCGCCCATGGCGTAGTTGCGGACGTGACCCATGTGGATGCGCCCCGACGGGTACGGGAACATTTCCAGCATGTAGTATTTCGGCCGGCCGTCGTCGTCATTCGACGTCCGGAATACATCTGCCTCAGCCCAGGCCTTGCGCCAGTGGGGTTCGACATCCTTGGGATTATAGCGAGCCATGCACCGGGTCATAAGGCCGGCCCGTCGCCGCCGCAATCGGCCGATGGCCGATCAGGCCCCGGGCGCAGTCGGGAAATTCGGGATCAGATGCGGCCGGAACCGCCGATCGGGACCGGGGATCGCCCGGTCCCGTCTAGAGGCTATTCCGTGACATTGGCCAGGCGCAGCTTGCGCGCCCGGTCGAGGATGGTGTTTTCCATGTCGATCTCGGTCTGGGCCGAGGCCGGGGCGTCAACCCAGACGCCGCCGCTGGCAATCTGCTTGAACACCGAGACATTCAGGCCATCGGCCCGCAAGCGGGTGTCCAGGATATAGACCGTCACCTTGAACCGCTCGTCCGGCTTGGCCGGGTCGGCATACCAGTCCGTGATCACCACGCCGCCGTAAGGGTCCGCCGAAGCCAGCGGCATGAACTTCACCACATCCAGGGCAGCGCGCCAGAGATAGCTGTTGACGCCGATCTCGCTGGCCGTCGCGACCGGGGGGCTGCCGCTGCCGAACAGTTTCAGTCCGCCGCCGTCCGACGTGGCCGATGTCGTGCCACAGGCCGAAAGACTGGCCGCCATGGCGGCTGCCAGACCCAGATAAATTGCCCCGCGCGCAATCCGCATGCTGTATCGCTCCAACGCTGCTCCGCCCCCGGGCCGCACCGTCCGTCTACAGCATGAGGATCGTGGCTCCAATGAGGAATCTCGTGGCCTTCTCGCCACAGGCGAGCCGTGAATCGACTCCTGTAAGATCAGGCTGATTGACCCTGGGCGGGTGGCGTCGCTTATATCGCTTGTCAGGGTTGGTTTCCTGCCCCCTTTTCGGGGGTCGGAGACGGATCCCCAGGGGGAAGGTTGGGAGCGCATGTCTCGCGCGCGTGTCTTTGCAATGGTTGCCTTGCTGTCCCTGGTCGGGTCGGTGGGGGTGGCGCACGCCCAGAGTGCGCCCAAGGCCAAACCCTCGGACGCCTTCCGCGTGCGCGGCGAATTTGATATCCGCGACCGTCTCGGCTCGGATCGGTCCGAGCGCAGCCTGCAGTTTGACGCCAAGGCCGGCAAATGGGGCGTCAAGGTCGGACTCGGCGCACCGCTGGGTCGTGAGGCCGACGCCAAGGACCTGGAAGCCGGCGCCTATTTCCGCGTGACCCCGTCCCTGAGGGTTGGCGGCGCCCTGGGTGTCGCTTCGGAACGGGACAACCCCGTTCGTCGCCCCGGCCAGAAAGACGAGGCGCCCCGCGTCCGTCTGGAAACCACCTTCAAGTTCTAGGCTTGATCGGCCCTGAAGCACCGGGTCAGGGTTCTCAAAGACATCTCGCTCCAGGCGGTCTTTTGATTCCGGCCACCGGTCCGGCCGGCAGGAGCCCTATGCCCAACCTGCCAGGACCGCCCTGATCGCCGTCACGGTGGCGAGGGGCTGGTCGATCATGACGTGATGATCGGCGTCCGGGATCGAGAACTTGAGGATGTCGTCCGGCAGTTCCTTGAGCATGTAGCCAAGGGTTTCCGGCCCCATCAGCCTCGAGCGTTCTCCCCAGACCAGGGCCAGGGGGCATTTTACATGGCTGAGCAACGCGCCCAGCGGCGGCATGGTGAAGTTGCTCCAGAGCTCAGGGTCGAACTTCCAGGTCAGGCCCTGACCGGACCCATCCTCCATCGGGGCGGGCCGCAGGGCCAGCCTGGCGATATGGTCGGCGATATAGAGGTTCTCGCAGGTCTGGGGCGGCGCCAGGCGAAACCGGGCCAGGGCGCTGGTCATGTCTGGATAGACCCGGTTGGGACGTTGCCGGCGCGGCGGACCGTTCCATTGCCGCTCCGGCGGGTGGATGGAGGAATCCAGCATTACCACGCCCTTCATCCGTTCCGGATGATGCACCGCGCAATAGAGGGTGGGAAAACCGCCAAAGCTGTGCCCAACCACCACAGCCTTCTGGCCATCGGCCTCCAGCTGGGCCGCCGCGATGGCCGCAAAGATCTCCTCGGCGAACAGGTCGGCGTCATAGGCCGGCCGCCAGTCCGAATCGCCCATGCCTGACCAGCTGATCGCTGCAACCCGGTGATCCCC